>CAZNKC010000031.1:0-22909 GCA_964573315.1 uncultured Verrucomicrobiaceae bacterium
GCCAAACGCAGCACGCGGGACGCGTGCGCTCCAGTTCGCATGCGTTCCGCGTGCGCTCCGGGTCTCACGCTTCAGCGTGTCAACTCCGCGCCAGGATCGTGCGATTCACGCTGAAGATAGAACAACGCTCGTCTCTCCGCAGCCACCAACGCCGGAATTTGCAATCCCCATCAATGCTTGCCTGTTCCATGCGTAAGCCCTGACGGAAAGCCGCCGAACAAACAACGGGCTGGCAGGAGTTGCCTGCACTCGCTTGTTACCCCACTTGATTGATGTCGGATCTGTTTCATAACTGCTTCAGGTGCCAAGAGAAATCCGGAAGGGGAAGCCTCTTGGCGATGGTCTCGTATGCTTCTGGCGTGAATGGGCCGGAAACGTCTCCCTCGCGATCTGTCCTCTTCTCAATGTAATAATGTTCCGTCCCACCCGATGCAGACTGTCGGCGGAAGACTACATAACGAGAGTCAGAGCCGGCAGAAATCACAGTCGGCTCACTTAGTCCCAAAACAGCGCCATCGCCCATGTAATGCCCCATAATAATCTCCTCCGAGACTGGGCGTGCATAAACTCGATAGTTGCCGTCCTCCCAGTGCTTCGAGATGACGCGCCGCCCACATCCGCTCAATGCGAAAACGATGAGGGTTATGGCTGCTAGTCGCATCACATGTGGTGGGTTGAATTGGGCGAGCTATGTGGACCACAAACAAATTTGTAGGTTTGTCAACGTCATTATATCCGACAAAATGTCGGAAGAGTACGGGGCTTCGAGTTCATGGGTGTGGGTTTACACTCCCAGGTCGTGCTTCGTCAACAAAAAGCCGCTTTATTGGGGCATGGCACCAAACCCAGCAAGCCGGCAGGTTGCGTGACACCGATTTGAGCGGCGCGGAATGGGAAGTGGTTGCATTCCAGGATGCCGGTGTGAATCGGTCTGGAGTCACGCGATGCTGCGGCAGCTTTTGGGAGTGCGGGGCTTGGCACCGCTTTGGATTCGTGCGGCGGGTGGCGTTGACGCGGAGAGGACGCCCGCACAGTCTCCCCGTTCTCCCCCAATCCAAAGCGCCGGAAACCGGCGCACTCCAAAACGCTGCCGCGCTTCTTTGCTCACCTCCCGCCATGATTGCCTTTCTCCTTCATCCCGATTCTCGCCCGGCATGAATTGAAATCCCGCGCCCACTTCCCGGATGATCCGTCTATTCACGCAGGACGGCGGCCGACCTGAAGGCGACTGCTGGGAGCGCCATGCCGGGAGCACGGACATCTTGCCGGTGCGAACCGGCTGTGGAAGCCGGTTCCCCATGCCGTTTCGGGAAGCCCCACCTCGCTGGTTTGGGCAGCGGTTTGGCTTGGTATCCGGGCCACTCGATGCGCTGCCGCTCATACCCCGGATCCTCAAACAGCGGCCAGCGGGGGGCGTCCTCGCGAACGCCGCGGTGGAAGGTTTCGATCAAGGCTTTCATTTCCTCGAACTTCGCCGGTTCCGATCCGGCCAAATCCGTGGTCTCGGCGGGATCGTTGACCAAGTGATAGAGTTCAAAGCCGGTCAGGCCGGCTTTCTGGATCAGATCGAGGTTGGTTTCCGTCAGCAGCGACTGGGTGGGCGGCGGGCCGTCCAGGCGGGCGAGCATTTTCCACGGGCCGAGCCGGATGGCCACATGCGGGGCGAAACGCAGGAACTGCCAGTACAGCGGTTTGCCGCGCTCCAACGTCCCTCCCGCCAGCACCGGCGAGAGGCTGACGCCGTCCAGAGTGCGGTCGGACGGCGGCGCGATCCCGGCGATCTCGCACAGCGTCGGCAGCCAATCGACGCCGCTGACCGGTTCGTCGCTGACGCTGCCGGCTTCCACCCGGCCCGGCCAGCGCACGATGCCCGGCACGCGGATGCCGCCTTCGTACAAGTGGCCTTTGTACTCGCGTAGCCCGTCGGTGGAACCGGCGTTGTGATAACGGGTGCGCGCGGGGCCGTTGTCGAAGGTGAAGAAGACGAGGGTGTTTTTCGCCAGTCCGCTCTCCCGCTTATTTTTTGTCCGCCGGCTGGATCACGGCGGGCTTGCCGCTGGGTCGCTTGGTATGAACGACCACGTCCATTTCTTCCAAGGGCTGGTCGTGGAACGACGCGAACTTCACCGGCGGCTGCGCCTTTTCCCATTCTTCCCGCGACACGGCTTTCGCCTCGTGGGTGAAGACAAAGGTGCCGAGCTTGTTGCCGATGATGAGGTCGGTCCTGCCGTCGCCGTTCACGTCGCCGAGGCCGATCTGGCGGCCCACGCCGGAGTTTGAGTCGATCAGGTGCGGCACCCAGTCCACGGACTGGTCGGCGTGACGCGTGAGCTTGAACCAATACAGCACGCCCTCCTCGCCCGGTCCCGGGCTGACGGCCGGCCCGTGAGCCCAGTAACAGTTGCCCGTGACGATGTCCTTGAGGCCGTCGCCGTCCACGTCGAACAGTTCGACCGCGTGCAGTTCGGGAAAACGCACGCCGTAACGGTTTTCCTCCGGTTTCCGGTGCATGAAGACACGCGAACGCCACTTGGGCGAGCCGCCGGCATCCTGCTCGGCAAGCTGCTCGTGCCAGGCGAGGCCGTAACCGTGCGCGGCGAGGGCGGTGACGACGTCGGCGCGGCCGTCGCCATTCACATCGTAGGCGAACATCTGCGCAGCGGTGGGGGCGAAGCGGACTTGGTGGAATTTCCAAAGTGGGGCGGCCGCGCCGGATGAAGCGGCGGCCGCGCGGGCCGGCTGCTCGAGCCAGCCGTCCTTGAAGATGAGATCAAGCCGCCCGTCGCCATTGATGTCGCCGATGCCGAGCCCGTGCGTGAACCGCTGCCAGGCGCCACCGCGCGTGATGGGCGTGAACTTCCACTTCGCGGTGGGATTGCTCCAATCGGGCGAGGCATAGCCGAAATTGCCTTCGTAGTTGCAGACGATCTCCGGCTTGCCGTCGCCGTCGATGTCCGTGAAGGTGGGCGACTCGTTGTCCACATGATCGAGCACAGTGAAGCGCTGCCAGTGCCGCTCCTCGCCCTTGGGATTGAGATAAAGAAAGGCGGGCGTGTTCGGCAGGCCGAAGGTGAGCACGTCATTCCAGCCGTCGCCGTCGATGTCATAAGCGAAAGCGAAAAAATTGTCCTTGGAGTAGCCGTTCTTGCCGCCGAAATGACCCTCGTAACCGGGGAACTCGACTTCCTCCCCTTGCAGGTTCGTCGTCAGGGTCACCTGCGCCGGCGGGTAAATCTCATGGCTTTTGGTGAAGTCCGGCCCTTCCCACCAGTAGGGGCCGGAGATGGCGTCGGGCTTGCCGTCGCCGTTCAGGTCGCCGAACGCCGCGCCCTCGGACCAGTAGTATTTTTCGAGCTGCTGCTTTTTGAAGGAATGCAGCGTGTGATCGGCCCCATGGGCCGCGGCGGCAAATGTTAGCAAGCCCAGGGACAGGTTGAAAGCGGTCAGGTAAAGGTGTGCGGTGTTCATGTGGCGGGTGGTGCTTGGCTTTCGTTCGGATAACAGGCTATTCATAAACAGAAAGGGGAGCCAGGAATCCATGGATCATGAATGACGGTTTGATCTCCGGCAATCTGATTCCAGCCTTCTTTTCCGGCCTGATTTTTTGGCCATTAC
Source organism: uncultured Verrucomicrobiaceae bacterium (assembly GCA_964573315.1). GTDB lineage: Bacteria > Verrucomicrobiota > Verrucomicrobiia > Verrucomicrobiales > Verrucomicrobiaceae > JAGRPD01. Next base: position 3,616 of record CAZNKC010000031.1, read on the forward strand.
TGCGCGCCAAGAGCTTGTCCGAACAACTGCCGACACGGGCAGACGCGCAGCCGGGACCGGCTGTGCATAGTTATTCGGGCAGACTTCTAAGACGGCACAACCTCGTCCGTTTCATGAGGTTATGTCCCGCTTCATCCTCCTGTTCACCGTCCTGCTGGGTTGCAACGCCGCCGCCCAGGCACAAGCGCCGCTGCCCAAGCTGCTCTTTTTTGCCAACCCGATGAGTTCCGACAACACGGTCATCCGGCGGCCTTCACCGGAAGTGTTCTCGGTGGCGGAGCGGCATTTCGCCGAATTGAGCCGGGGGGTCTTCGATGTCACCTTCACCCAGGACGGCGCCGAGGTCACCGGCGAAAAACTGCCGCAATACCAGGCCGTCGTCTTTTTCACCGCCATCAATCCGCCCGGTGTCGATGTTGAAGCCCTGGTCGATTGGGTGGCGCGCGGCGGCGCCTTCACCGGCATCCATTCCACCGCCAACACCTACCAGCGCATCCCGGCATTTGGCGAGCTGCTCGGCGCTCGTTACGACCGCCGGCCCTGGCGCACGCGCGAGGCTCCGCAGACCAAGGTGCGCGTGAAAGTCGAGGACCGCGCGCATCCCGCTACGAAGCACTTCGGCGCGTCGTTCGAAATCGCCGATGACATTTACCAGTTCAAAAATTTCGACAAACGCAAGGTGGATCTGCTGCTGAGCCTGGACCCGAAGAGCCTTGATTTGACCCAGCCCAAGATGAACCGGGACGACAAAGACCTGCCCGTCGCCTGGGCGAAATCCCACGGCAAAGGCCGCGTCTTCTACACCGCGCTGGGGGATTGGGAGGAAGTCTGGAAGACCCCGGCTTACCGCACCCATTTGATCGAAGGCATCCGCTGGACGATGAAAGCGCCGCCCGGCGGATGACCTCATTGAGGAGCACGGGCGCCCTCGCGCGTCGCAAGAGGCGCCCCCGCCTCTTGCCCGTTCCCTTACGCGCAGCGTCACTCTTTTATCGAGTGGCTGCGCCAGCCATAACGGGTTGCAGGCGGGGGTTCCTGCAACGGCGGGCGAGGGCGCCCGCGCTCCATATCCAAAACGCTGCCGCGTCGTTCCAACCCCGGCTTGAATCGCACTACCGTAAATTCAAGTCTTTAGGCTGGCCTTGCGCGGGCGATCCGTTAAAATAACGGCAATCCCCCACCACCGCCCTGCCCCATGTCCAAAAACCTCAGCCATCTGTCCTTCCGCCAGGGAGTCGAGAAAAACCTGTTCGAGCGCATGGTCGATGCGGCGGAGGCGGATGGCACGGCGGAGACGGCGGGGGTGGTGCGGCCGCTGGGGGAGGAGTCGCTGTTCGGCGATGCGGTGACGCTGGGTGCGGTGTCGTTTTATGACTTCCTCAAAAAGGAAAACGCGGGGAAGAAAGTGTTCGTGTGCAACGGCTCGGCCTGCCTGTGCGCGGGCACGCAGGAGGGGCTGCATGAGCGGCTCGGCGCGCATTTCCAGGAGGAGGAGATCGGCCACATCTGCTGCCTCGGCCGCTGCCACCAGGGCGGAGCGTTTCAGTTCGAGGGAAAAAACTACTCCGGCCTGACCGCGGGCGAGATCGAGCGGCTGGCCGCCACCGGCCAAGGCGACGCGGAGGATCGCTACGCGGTGGTGTCGGCGCTGGAGCAGCCGCTGCTGACGGCGGAGTTTCCGGGGATCGAGGCGTATTACGCGCCGTTTGTCGAGTTGATCGCGAGGGGAGACCGGGAGGCGTTCGGAGCGGAGTTGAAGGACTCCGGCCTGCGCGGGCGCGGCGGTGCGGGATTCCCGCTGCATTTCAAATGGTCCTCCTGCCGCGCCAGCGAGGGAGAGCACAAGTACATCGTCTGCAACGCCGACGAAGGCGACCCCGGCGCCTACATCGACAAATATCTCATGGAAAAGCAGCCGCACTCCGTGCTGCTCGGCATGATGGCGGCGGGCTGGTTCGCCGGCGCGGAAGTGGGCGTGCTGTACATCCGCGCGGAGTATCCGGACTCGGTGCGGATCATCGACGAAGCCATCGAAGACCTGCGCGCGGCGGGCTTGCTCGGCAAAAACATCCGCGGCAGCGGGTTCGACTTCCGCTTCAAGACGATCAAGGGCGCCGGAGCCTACATCTGCGGGGAGGAAACGGCGTTGCTGGCCAGCATCGAGGGGCAAAGGCCGGAGGTGCGGGTGCGGCCGCCGTTTCCCACGGTGGAGGGGCTTTTCCGCCGCCCCACCATCGTCAACAACGTGGAAACCTTCGCCAACCTGCGCGCCATCCTGACGCTGGGCGGCAAGGGTTATGCGCGCATCGGCACGCCGCAGAGCACGGGGCCGAAGCTGCTCTCGCTCGACTCGCATTTTGCGCGCCCCGGCATTTACGAGGTGGCGATGGGCACGCCCTTGCAGGCGGTGTTCGACTTGGCCGGCGGCTTCAAAACGGCGATCAAGGCCGTGCAGATCGGCGGGCCGTTGGGCGGCATCGTGCCGGTTTCACACATCGGACAACTCACGGTGGATTTCGAGTCGTTCAAAAACGCCGGCTTCCTGCTCGGCCACGCTGGCGTGGTGAGCCTCCCAGAGACGCTGCCGATGATCGCGTACATCCAGCATCTTTTCCAGTTCACCGCCGACGAAAGCTGCGGCAAATGCTTCCCCTGCCGCCTCGGCAGCACGCGCGGCAAGGAACTCATCGCCAAAGCGCGCGGCGACAGCAGCTACAAGATCGACCGCGAACTCATCAACGATCTCCTCGACACCATGGAGCAAACCAGCCTCTGCGCCCTCGGCGGCGGCGTGCCGCTGCCGATCAAGAACGCCTTGCGGCATTTCGACGGGGAGTTGCGGGGGTATTTCAACGCTTGAAGTGTCGAGGGCAAGTTCACCCGGTTGGAAGACGTTGACGATTAATCCCCTGAACCATTTGACCATGCCCGCCACCCTCGACAACCCCGCCACCGTGGACTCGCTGCGCGAGAAGGCGCGGCCTGTCATCGCGGAGGCCACGCGGCGTTTGGTGGAGGAATTCCAGCCGGAGCAGGTGTGGCTGTTCGGCTCGTATGCGTGGGGAGAGCCTACGGAGGACAGCGACTTGGATTTGTTCGTGGTCGTTCCTGACAGTCCGGATAATTCGCTCCGCCGCGCTCAGGATGCGCACCGCGCTTTGAGCGGTCTGGACTTGCCGAAGGATGTGATAGTCAGGACTCGCGCTGAGGTGGACCGCGTCAAGACGCTGCGCCCCACGCTGACCTGCAAGATTCTCAACGAGGGGAAGCTGTTGTATGGGCGCTGAGTTGCATCCAACGATTCAAGCGTGGCTGATCCGCGCCCGCAACGACCTCGCCAACGCCGAGTTCACCGCGGAGCATCGCGATGACTTGCTCGATACCGCCGTTTATCACTGCCAGCAGGCGGCTGAAAAGGCGATGAAAGCCTTTCTCGTCAGCGAAGGTCTGTCCATTCCCAAAACGCATGACGTAGGCAAGCTGGTACAGCTTGCGACCGCGGACAACGCCGGTTTTGCGACGTTGCAATCGATCGCGGATGCCTTGACGCCTTTCGCCACGGCATTTCGTTATCCAGCCGATGACGAAGCCCCCATGCCATCCGTGCAGCAAGCCGGCGAAGCCCTCGCCGCCGCCCGGCGCATCTACGATTTCGTCCTTTCCGTGCTTCCCTCGGAGACGCACCCGGTTTAATTTCACCCCCGGCCCACTCCCCATGCCCACCACCCTCGACCACCCCGCCACCGTGGACTCGCTGCGCGAGAAGGCGCGGCCTGTCATCGCGGAGGCCACGCGGCGTTTGGTGGAGGAATTCCAGCCGGAGCAGGTGTGGCTGTATGGCTCGTATGCTTGGGGCGAGCCGACGGAGGACAGCGATCTGGATTTTGTCGTTGTGGTCCCATCAAGCCATGAACGGCCCGCCAAACGCATGCAGCGCGCCCACCGCTGCCTGCGCGGACTTGGGATGCCAAAGGACGTTCTTGTTCATACCGCCCCGGAATTTGACACTTTCCGGGAGGTGAAATCCTCTTTGACCTACAAGATCATTCACGAAGGGAAGCTGCTTTATGGATGAAGCCAAGAAGAAATGGGTCAGCGCCTGGATGCGCAAGGCTTTGAGCGATCTTGAAACCGCCGAGCTTCTGGCCAAAGCCGAGCCGCCGCACTTGGATACGGCAGTCTATCACTGCCAGCAGGCGGCGGAGAAGGCCGTGAAAGCGTTTCTGGCATTCGAGGATATTCCGATCATGAAAACCCACGATGTGGAGGAACTGGTTGAACTGGCTGCCGCCAAGAATGTTTCGTTTCAGACCATACGCGATGACGCCGATGTGGTAAGACCTTTTGCAACGCGTTTTCGTTATCCTTCAATTGCGGATTGTGATCTCGAACCAAGCCCAGCCGATCTCGACGAAGCCCTAGCGGCCGCCCGGCGCATCTACGATTTCGTCCTTTCCGTGCTTCCCCCGGAGACGCATCCGGTATAATATTTCCCCAAACCAGCCACACCACCATGGTCCAGGATCTTTCCACCCTCACCGCCTGCCTCGACGGCGAACCGCTGCGGTTCCAGACTGGCGACACGCTGCTGAACTTCATCGACCGCCATCGCGGGCGCGGGCATGTGCCAACGCTTTGCGACGCGCCGCAGCTTGAGCCTTATGGCGCCTGCCGGGTGTGCTCGGTGGAAGTGGCGTTGCAGCCGGACGGGCCGCGCCGCGTCGTCGCCTCCTGCCACACGCCGATCAGCGCGGGGATGCACGTCTTCACCGAATCGCCCAAGGTGCGGCGGCTGCGCAAAAACATCGTCGAGCTGGTGCTCACCGATCACCCGCTGGACTGCTTGACCTGCGAGGTCAACGGCAACTGCGAGCTGCAAACCGTGGCCGCCAAGGTGGGCATCCGCGGCGTGCGCTACCCGGCGGGAGCGAACCATCTCGACCGCAAAAAGGATCTGTCGCATCCCTACATGACGTCGGACCTGTCCAAGTGCATCAACTGCTCCCGCTGCGTGCGCGCCTGCGACGAGATCCAGGGGCAGTTCGTGCTGTCCATGCACGGGCGCGGCTTCAACGCCCGCATCATCAAGGGGCTGGACACCACGTTTGAGGACAGCCCCTGCGTGTCCTGCGGCGCCTGCTCGCAGGCCTGCCCCACCTCCGCCATCAGCGACCGCTTCCAATCAAAATCCATCGAGGCGACGAAAAGTACGCGCACCGTCTGCACCTACTGCGGCGTCGGCTGCAACCTGAACGTGGCCACGAAAGGCAACGAAGTGCTCTCCATCCAAGCGCCCGTCGATGCCGAGGTGAACCACGCGCACACCTGCTTGAAGGGACGCTACGCCTTCAAATTCTTCAACCACCCCGACCGCCTGCGCAAACCGCTCATCCGCACCAACGGCCACTTCGAGGAAGCCACCTGGGAGCAAGCCTACGATCACATTTTCGAAAACCTCACCCGCATCAAAAACGAGCACGGCGGCCAGGCCGTGGCCGGCATTTCCTCGGCGCGCTGCACCAACGAGGAAAACTACCTCATGCAGAAATTCATCCGCGCGGTCATGGGCACCAACAACATCGACTGCTGCGCCCGCGTCTGCCACTCCCCCACCGCCTGGGGCATGCAAAAAAGCTTCGGCACCGGCGCCGCCACGAACTCGTTCGAGGACATCGAGCACACCCGCTGCATCATGGTCATCGGCGCGAACCCGACCGAGGGCCACCCGGTCACCGGCGCAAGGTTGAAGCAGCAGGTGATGAAAGGCGTCCCGCTCATCGTCATCGACCCGCGCCGCATCGAACTGGCGCCCTATGCCAAATATCACCTGCAACTCCGCCCCGGCACCAACGTCGCCCTGCTCAACATGATGGCGCGCTTCATCCTCGACGCCGGCTTGGTGAAACGCGAGTTCGTCGAGAAACGCTGCGAGAACTGGGAAGAATTCGAAGCCGGACTGCGCGCGCTCGACATCGACGAAATGGAGCGCATCACCGGCGTGGACCGCGAATTGGCGCGCGCGGCGGCGCTGGAGTACGCCGGCGCCGAGGCGGCCATGAGTTTCCACGGTCTCGGCGTCACCGAGCATCAAATGGGCGCGCGCACCGTCATGCTGATCGCCAATCTCGCGATGATGACCGGCAACATCGGCCGGCCCGGTGTCGGCGTGAACCCGCTGCGCGGCCAAAACAACGTGCAAGGCGCCGCCGACATGGGCTGCCAACCGCACCAGGGCGCCGGCTACCTTGAAGTGGCCGACCCCGAGGCGCATCACCTCTATGAGCAATTCTACGGCGTGAAACTGAGCGAGGAACGCGGCTGGAAAATCCCCGAGATGTTTGACGCCGCCCTCGACGGCAGGCTCAAGGCGCTGTGGCTGATGGGCGAGGACGTGGTGCAGACCGACCCCGACTCCGAGCACGTCAAAAAGGCGATGAATAGCCTGGAGTTCCTCGTGGTGCAGGAGATTTTCATGACCGAGACGGCCAAGTTCGCCAACGTCATCCTGCCCGCCGCCTCCTTCCTGGAAAAGAGCGGCACCTTCACCAACGCCGAGCGCCGCGTGCAGCGCGTCAACGCCGCCGTGAAGCCGCTGGCGGGCACGAAACCGGACGGGCAGATCCTTTGCGAGGTCATGCAACGCTTCGGCTTCCCGCAGGATGATTACACCGCAGACGGCGTGCTGGCGGAGATCGCCCGCATCGTGCCCTTTTTCAAAGGCGCCACCTGGGAAAACCTGGGCGAGAACGGCAAGCAATGGCCCATCCAGGAAGGCGGACGCGACACCCAAATCCTGCACCAGGAAAGCTTCAAGCGCGGCCCCGGCAAATTCCATTTCTTCCCCTGGGAGGAATCGAACGAGTTGGTGGAGCATCGCGGCGACTTCCCCTTCATCCTCACCACCGGCCGCCTGCTCGAGCATTACAACTGCGGCACCATGACCCGCCGCACCGGCAACAGCCGCATCGTCACCCACGACGAGCTGGCCATCCACCCGCGCGACGCCGGGGCCAAGGACATCCACACCGGCGACCGCGTCCGCCTGTTCTCAGCGCGCGGCGAAGTCACCCTGCCCGCCCGCGTCACCGAGGAGGTCAAGCCCGGCATCCTCTACACCACCTTCCACTTCCCCGAAGCCATGGTGAACAACGTCACCGGCGCCGGCTGCGACGCCGACACCCTCTGCCCCGAATACAAAGTGGTGGCCGCAGACGTCGAAAAAGTGGACGAATCCGTCCGCGTCGAAAGCGCCGCGCAAAAGGCGCTCACCGGGCGCTTGAGCCGGGCGGGGGCATTGTGAACACAGGGCTGCCAACATCAAACATCAAGCATGAGGCAAAGCCTGACCGGGAGCGCGCTCGGCGCAAGACGAAGATTCTAATTGTGGTCCATCTCTCGCCTCGCAGCGGGTCAGCCGCTGCTCTCCATGCGTGGGTTAGAAGCCGTTAGTCCCAATGAAAAGTATATTCGTGGGATTCCACGCGCTCCATCTTTTCAAATTCTGGAGCAGCAGAATCGGCGCGTATAACCTTCGAACGCTTTGCCCACACTGGCCTGAGCGTAGTCGGGTCGATTTTCGTTTCGATTATGGAATGCGCGATCACAGTCAGAATCGAGTCCAGTTCGGGATCGGATGGCTTCTGGTTAGCCTTGTCGAAGTTCGTTAGCATCTCCTTAACCGCTTTCGTAAGTGTGGGATCTTCGATAAATGTCTCGATCCGCAAGTGAAGAAGATTAGGGGCGCCAGAGACTTCGCCCAGATGGTGATATTTGCGCGTCCCTTTCACCGGAGTGGTGCCTTGGATCATCTGCTCTTCAAATTCTTCAGAAACAGTCTGGCCATAAGGCGCCGGAAAATCGATCCAACCTTCAACCCAGCACGTCCAATACTCAGCGAGAAGTATGGCTAACAATTCAGTAGCTTGGTCGGTTTTGAACGCTTTTGTCATTTCTTTACCAGATCCGTCTTTCCGAATGCCTTCAATCATCTTTCCAGTTGCGTCGATCGCAGCATCTAGTCCGCGAATATCTACGAGGTGGCCCGATGAGTTAACAACGAAAGATGGCATCGCATTAAACGCGTCCATTACGGGTTTCAGGCCTTGTTTCAGCTCGTCCGACAGTGGAGCGCCGTTGATCGTGACAAAGTCACAATCCACCAATCGAGCGACGTATTCAGTGTCGTTGTTTCGGTCGAAATCGATGGCATAGGTCATTTCTGCACGCTTGCCGTCTTTTATAGCGGATTCGGAAATCTTGACCCGCTTCGGTGCTGGCCACTTAAACGATGAAGGTGCTGCACTTTCCTGCGACCAAGTCGTTAACGCTGTCACGAAAAAACAAGGTGCCAAGAGCACGAGTGAACGGATGTGTTTCATTGCTTCTAGACTTTATGGCTGCGGACCTGCCTGAGCGAGCAGGCAGGAGGCCGCCAGTTGTTCTTGAAAGAGGCGTGGTGGCTGGCCGCATGAGAATCGCGGACCGCCCGTGACCGAACCTGTCCACACGTTCGAGGCGGGACGCGAAGCCCCGCCGGACGAACCCGGCAAAGAACGATCAACACACCTCATCATCATGAGCCAAGAACTACCCGATTTAGGTCTGAATGTCCATACCCGAAATAGAGCGTGGGCCAAACCGCCCTCCGGCGCGCGGGCCTCCGAGCCCGCAGCGGGTGGCTTGCTCTTGCGGGTGATTGGCGAAAAGGCTCGTTTGGCAGATGGAGCAGGCAAAACGGTAGGGTGATTCGAGAATCACCCGGGTGGCGGAGTGCTGCGGACTCGGAGGTCCGCGCGCCGGGAAGACCTGGACGCGCCGGTGGATTCAGGCGGGGCATGCATCAAACGCCGAAACCGCGCGCTGGCGCAGCCAGTGATCCGCCAGCACGAGGTGGACCATGGCCTCCACCATGGGCACGGCGCGGGGCAGCACGCAGGGGTCGTGTCGGCCGCGCGCGGCCAGGGTGGTTTCCTCGCCGGTGTTGCTCACGGTTTTTTGCTCCTGCAGGATCGTCGCCGTCGGCTTGAAGGCGACTCGGAAGATGATGTTCTCGCCGTTGCTGATGCCGCCCTGCACGCCGCCGCTGCGGTTGGTGCGGGTGCGGACTTTGCCGCTCTCCATGTAAAATTCGTCGTTGTGCTCCCGGCCCGTCAGGAGTACGCCGCCGAAGCCGGAGCCGATCTCGAAGCCCTTGGTCGCCGGCAGGCTCAGCATCGCCTTGGCCAAGTCCGCTTCCAATTTGTCAAACACCGGCTCGCCCAGGCCGGGAGGCACGCCGCGCACCACGCACTCGATGACGCCGCCCACGGAGTTCCCCTCCGAACGCATCTGCGTGATGAGTTCGATCATCGACTCCACCGCAGACGGGTCCGCGGTGCGTACGATGTTGGACTCCACCTGCTCGGCGGTGACGGTGTCCGGGTTCACCTCCGCCTGGAGATCGCGGATGGATTTCACGTAGGCCACGCATTCGTAACCGGCGAGGCCGCGCTCCAGCACCTTGCGCGCGATGGCGCCCGCGGCGACGCGGCCGATGGTCTCCCGCGCCGAGGCGCGCCCGCCGCCGGACACGGAGCGGATGCCGTACTTGGCGTCGTAAGTGTAATCGGCGTGGCTGGGGCGGTAGGCGGTCTGCATCTCCGTGTAGGCGGAGGGCCGCTGGTCGGTGTTGCGCACCAGAATGGCGATGGGCGCGCCGGTGGTGAGGCCGCCCTCCACGCCGCTCAAAATCTCCGCCGTGTCCGCCTCCTGGCGCGGGGTCACGATCTTGCTCTGCCCGGGCCGGCGGCGGTCCAGCTCCTTTTGCAGATCCTCCACCGAGAGCGGCACCCGCGGCGGGCAGCCATCCACCACCACGCCCACGCCGGGGCCGTGGGATTCACCCCAGGTGGAAACGCGAAACAAGGTGCCGAGGCTGCTGGACATGCGGTGCGGAGGATTGGAAAAGAAAACCCTGCCGCAGAATGCCGCCGGATGCAAACGCGGGGCTGGACTCATCTAGCAAAAAATTCAGTGGCGCGGCAGCGGCTTGGACATGGAGCGCGGGTGCCCTCGCCCGCTGTTGCAGACGCCCTCGCCTGCAACCCGTTTTGGATGGCGCAGCCACTCGATGAAAAAGTGACGCTGCGCGTGGAGGAACGGGCAAGAGGCGGGGGCACCTCTTGCGACGCGCGAGGGCGCGCGTGCTCCTATGCGGGCGGTGGCTCCGGCGAAGGTCGGATGGCGCGGGTGCGTTTTTTCCCGCAGATTGATGGTGTGAGTGAGACTGCTTGTGTGCCGCGTTTCTGCCGCGCCTCGTGCTGGACAACGTGCCGTCCGCATGGAGGATGCTCGCGCGCGGTGATGGCTACCGGCATTCATGCTCCTAAATCCGAAACGATGACGCAAGAAACTCAAGACTCTCTGGCCGCGCGGCGGCCTTTGAAATCGCGCGGCACGGCGTGGGCCGGGGCGTTGTCCAAGGCGATGCTGCGCATCGGCTTGAAACCGAATCAGGTGTCGGTGCTGAGCGTGGTGTTTGCGCTGGGGGCGCTGGCTTGTTTTCTTTGGCCGTCGTCTCATGCGCTGACGTGGCTGGGAGCGGCGCTCTGCATTCAACTGCGGCTGCTGTGCAATCTGATGGACGGCATGTTGGCGGTGGAGGGCGGCATGAAGTCGCCGGCCGGGGATCTGTTCAATGAGTTCCCGGACCGGCTGGCGGACACGGCGATTTTGGCGGGGCTGGGTTACGCGGGGGGCGGCGCGCTGGCGGTGGTGCTGGGCTGGCTGGCGGCTTGCGGGGCGCTGATGACGGCCTGCGTGCGCGCGCACGGGGCCAGCCTGACGGGCAAGCACGATTTTCGCGGGCCGATGGCGAAGCCGCAGCGCATGGCGCTGGCCACGGCGGTCTGCCTCATCATGGCGGGGCTGGCGCTGGCGGGTGTGACGGCGCCAGTGGTGGTCTGGGCGTTGGGGTTGATGGTGGCGGGGATCGCGCTCACGCTGGCGCGCCGTCTGCGCGGGCTGTCCCGTGCGCTGCATGAACAAGCACAAGCCGCCGTCCAACGCCCATGATGCTCCGCCGCTTGATCGCCGCCGCCACCTGTCTCGCCACCGGGGTGAGACGGCTGGCTGCCGCGCCGTGCGCGGCGGGGCCGGCCATTTATTATGCCAACCACACCAGCCATCTCGATTTCGTGGTGGTGTGGGCGGCGCTGCCGGCGGCGGCGCGGGAGCAGCTCTCCCCGGCGGCGGCTGAGGATTATTGGGGCAAAACGGCGTGGCGGCGGCGGGTGGCGTGCGGGTTGTTTCAGGCGGTGCTGATTCCGCGCGCGGGCATCACGCGGGAGAATCATCCGGTGGACCGGTTGGCGGCGGTGCTGGAGGCGGGACGCTCGGTGTTGATTTTCCCGGAGGGCACGCGGCGGGACCAGGGTGAGGTGGGGGAGTTTCGCGCGGGGTTGTATCATCTGGCGAAGCGGTTCCCCGATGCGCCGCTGGTTCCGGTTTATCTGGAGAACTTGAGCCGGATCATGCCGAAGGGGACGCTGCTGCCGGTGCCGTTGATCGCGCAGGCGCATTTTCGCGAGCCGCTCCGCTTTGATCCCGATGAACCCAAAACCAGCCTGCTCCAGCGCGCGCGTGAGGCGCTGCTGGCGGCAGATGCCTGACTAACCTATCATGGACTCCGATATGAAACTCCTGCTGGCCCTGGTGGGCGGCATCTTGATTGTGGCTTCGTTGACCGGAGCGGTGCTGGCATGGAAGGTGCGTGGCGAGGGCGGGCGCGCCGCCGTGGCCAACCTGAACGCGCGCATCCGTTCGTGGTGGGTGATGGCGGCGGTGTTCAGCGCGGCGGTGATGCTGGGGCATGTGTTCACCACGGTGTTGTTCGGCGGCTTGTCGTTTTTGGCGCTGCGGGAGTTCATCACTTTGAACCGGACGGGACGGGCGGACCACGGGGTTTTGTTTTGGACCTTCTTCATCATTACGCCGCTGCATTACCTGCTGGTGGGGATTCAGTGGTACGGCTTGTTCAGCATCTTCATTCCGGTCTATGCTTTCGTGTTCATCCCGTTCCGCCGGGTGCTGGCGGGGGAGACTAAGGATTTCCTGGCGAGCACAGCGAAAATCCAGTGGGCGCTGATGGTGTGCGTCTATGCGGTGAGCCACATGCCGATGCTGCTGTCCCTGCCGATTCGTGATTTTGAAGGGCAAAATGCGAAGCTGTTGTTTTTCTTCGTGATGACGGTGCAGATGAGCGACGTGCTGCAATACGTGTGGGGCAAGACCTGCGGGCGGCGGCCGGTGGCGCCGCGGATCAGTCCGCATAAGACCTGGGAAGGCACGGTGGGCGGCATCGCCACCACGGTTTTAATGAGCGCGGGGTTGTGGTGGATCACGCCGTTCAATCCCTGGCAGGCGGCGCTGATGGCGCTCTTGATTTGCGTGGCCGGTTTCTTCGGCGGTCTGGTGCTCTCCGCCATCAAGCGCGATCTCGGCGCGAAGGATTGGGGCGGCTCCATCCCCGGTCACGGCGGTTTCATGGATCGCGTCGATTCGCTTTGTTTCGCGGCGCCCTTGTTTTTTCACTTGGTGGGATTTTACTTCGGCACCGGCATGAATCCGGCGGCGCCGGAGTGGATGCTGCGCCTGCTCGGCAAATGATCTCCAAGCCCTTGATCTTATGAAACTGATTCAAAAATCCCGGCAAATGATCCGCGAGGAACTGGAATGCGCGCCGACGCTGCGGCGTTTCGGCAGCGGGTGGATCAGCGGTGTCATCGGGCTGGTGCTCGGCATCGCCAGCCTCGGCCTGGTGCTGGTGGCGCGGTTTCCGGGGGTGTTTGGGACGGCGGAGATGGAGGAGCTGCGCGGCGCGGCGGGGTTCAAGGCGCTGTTGTTCGGCATCATGCTGACGGCTTACGTCAGCGCGATGCTGAGTTTGGTGCTGCGGGAAAAAAAGACGCTGGGCGGGTTCGGGCTGGCGCTGACGCTGCTGGCGTCGCTGCTCGGCGGCAGCCGTTCGAGCGCGGTGGCGCCGGACTTGACTCCGGTTTATTTCGGTCTGGATTTTTTCGTGCTGCGCATGGTTTTCACCGGGCTGCTGTTCATTCCGCTGGAGACACTGTTTCCGCGGCGCAAGGAGCAGCCGATGTTCCGCGCCGAATGGCGGGAGGATTTGTTTTACTTCCTGGTCAGCTCGATGCTGGTGCAGGTCATCACCTGGCTGAGCTTCGGGCCGGCGCGGGCATTGTTCGATCTGACCGCGGGCTGGGCGGCCTTTCGCGCCTGGGTGGCGGGGCTGCCGTTCCTGCTGCAAGTGACGGCGATCATGCTGCTCACGGACTTGGTGCAGTACTGGGTGCATCGCGCGTTTCACCGGGTGCCGTTCCTGTGGCGGTTTCACGCCGTGCATCACTCGGCCAAGGCGATGGACTGGATGGCGGGCGCGCGGATGCACTTCCTGGAAATCCTGGTGCTGCGCGGCGCCACGGTGCTGCCGATGATCCTGCTGGGTTTCGCCCAAGACGCGGTGAACACGTACATCTTCATCGTCTATCTCTGGGCCACTTTCGCGCACGCCAACATCGGCTGGCGGTTCAAGTGGCTGGATCGCTGGCTGGTGACTCCACGTTTTCATCATTGGCACCACGGCATCGAGAAAGAGGCCATCGACGTGAATTTCGCGATTCATTTTCCTTGGCTGGACAAGCTGTTCGGCACTCATCATCTGCCGGAGGATCGCTGGCCGGAAGGCTACGGCATCCCGAATCATCCGGTGCCGAACGGTTACTGGAAGCAGTGGTGGCATCCGTTCAAAAGGAAGTGACCGGGACGCGTTCAGGATGTGATCGAGATGCCCGTGGGTGATGAGGATGCCGCGCACAGGCGCCCGCTCCCATCCGTGCCGATGGAGCGCCCGCCGCAGAAAGAAGCTTCCGCCGATGAATCCGGTGTCGATCAGGTACAATCACGAGCCGTCTCGAAGGACATAAAAATTCACCCCCGGAGCGCGGACTTGGAGGATGTCGCTGATCGGTGGCATTTTAAGAAATGAGGGTGCCTGATTGTGTGCGGATGACAAGCTTTTACAGCCAAGCACCGGCGGTCCATCCGGGGATCCATCCGGGAATCCTGGCGAGGGGACGGGCCTAGAGCGAGGCATGGGAGGTCTTGTTACGGGCCGACTCTATTCTTGTTTCGGAAGGGTAGATATTATCGTTTATGATATTATTTTCAATAATGAAGTATAAAATTGAGAAAATATGAAAAATAGAGTTGATCCCTTCTCGAATTTATATTTATTATTGATAAGATTATCAGAATCTATTCTCATCATGAAAAAATACAAAATCGTTCAAGGTTGGATGGCCGTCGCGTTGTTTGCGCCGTCGATGGCTGCTGCACAGGAACTGGGGAGTCTGTCGTTCCAGTTGAGCGGGGCGTTTTCGAACCCGGTGGCGGAGTCGTTCTCCAGTGTCCTGATCACCGACAACAATCTGACGAACGGCTATGTCAGCGGCTTTGACCTGACGGACGCGCCCACGATCAGCAACACGGTCGGCGCGGCGGCGTTTCAATGGGGCACCGGGGGAGGCAACACCTACCGGCATCCGAGCGCGCTGTGGTTCGAGCCGGTCGCCTCCATCAGCGCCGTGCCGGAGGAGAGCTTCGATCTCGGCTACCTTTACTATCGGAACGGAACCATCAACAGCGGGAGCGGAGCGTCCTCGGTGGACCTCTCGTTGAGCCTCGTCTTCACGGACCCGCTGGGGCTGCCGAACCAGACCACGAGCTACACGCAGACTTTGATCAACACGCCCAATACCAACAATCCGGTGGCCAGCGCGGACATCGTGCGGCTGAACAACGCGGGCACGCCGCTGGATTTTTATGATGCGGAAGGGAACCGGTACTTTCTGGAGCTGACCTTCCGGGTGGATCAGGACACGCAGGACAATTCGCTGTCCACGCCGGATGAGTTCCGGGTGTTCGAGAGCGGCACGGGCCGGGCGGAGTTGATTGGCAGGTTCACGATTTCACCGGTGCCGGAGCCGGGAAGCGCGATGCTGGTGGGGCTTTCCCTGCTGGCTTTCCTGC
The DNA here is from genome assembly GCA_964573315.1 of uncultured Verrucomicrobiaceae bacterium. Lineage (GTDB taxonomy): Bacteria > Verrucomicrobiota > Verrucomicrobiia > Verrucomicrobiales > Verrucomicrobiaceae > JAGRPD01. The sequence goes on from CAZNKC010000031.1 coordinate 18,697, forward strand.
GGCGTTCGCGGCGGTGAGGGCCTACGGATGGCCTGCGAAAACGCGGGTCATCCGGGAAGTTGGTGGCATTCCAGGCTACCGGCATGAATCGGTCTGGAGCCACGCGATGGTGCGGCAGCTTTTGGGAGTGCGGGGCTTTGCACCGCTTTGGATTCGTGCGGCCAAGCGGCGTTGCCAGCGGAAAGCGCGCCCGCACAGTCTGCCCGTTCCCCCCAATCCAAAGCGCCGGAAACCGGCGCACTCCAAAACGCTGCCGCGCTGCTTGCACTCCTCCCGCAATGTATGCCATTCTCCCGCCCTGAATCCGGGCTCCACATGAATCGCAACCCGCGCCAACTTTCCCGATGATCCGAAAAAGCGGATGCCTCGCTGCGCGAGATGAGTTTGGCGGGTTGGTTGTTTTGAAGAGCTGCGCCTGGCGCGCGGGCCTCCGGGCCCGCAGCGGGTGGCTGGCTGATCTTTCCGTTTATTCCGCGGGCTTTTTCAAAGAAGCGGCTTCCCATTGGGCGCGCCAGTGGTCGAGGCGTTCTTTGATGCGGGCCTCCAGTCCGTGGGTGGTGGGTTCGTAGTAGGTGCGGCCGCCTTCGAGGCAGCGCTGGGGGACGAAGCCGTCTTCGTAATCGTGGGGGTAGAGGTAGCCTTCGCCGTGGCCGAGTTGTTTGGCGCCTTTGTAGTGGGCGTCGCGCAGGTGGACGGGCACGGGCAGGGTGCGGCCGGATTTGACGTCGGCGAGCGCGGCGTCGATGCCGGTGTAAGCGCGGTTGCTCTTCGGGGCGGTGGCCACGTAAAGGGCGGCGTGGGCGAGCGGGATGCGGGCCTCCGGCATGCCGATGAATTCGGCGGCCTGATGCGCGGCGAGGGCGACGCGGAGGGCGTTGCTGTCGGCGAGGCCGACGTCCTCGCTGGCGGCAATGACGATGCGGCGGGCGATGAAGCGGATGTCCTCGCCGGCGTAGAGCATTTTGGCGAGCCAGTAGAGCGTGGCGTCGGGGTCGGAGGCGCGCATGCTTTTGATGAAGGCGCTGACGGTGTCGTAGTGGGCGTCGCCATCGCCGTCATAGACGACGGTTTTTTGCTGCACGGATTGCTCGGCGACTTCGAGGGTGACGCGGACGATGCCATCCGCGCCGGCGGGGGTGGTGAGGGCGGCGAGTTCGAGGGCGTTGAGGGCTTTGCGGGCGTCGCCGTCGGCGATGGTGGCGAGGTGGCTGGCGGCTTCGGGCTGGAGGTCGATGTTGAGGAAGCCGAGGCCGCGTTCCTTGTCCTGGAGGGCGCGCTCCATGACGGCGAGGAGGTCGCCGGTGGCGAGCGGCTCGAGGGCGAAGACTTGGGAGCGGGAGACGAGGGGGCTGTTGACGTAAAAGAAGGGGTTGTGCGTGGTGGCGCCGATAAAGCGCAGGCTGCCGCGCTCGACGTGGGGGAGGAGGACGTCCTGCTGGGCTTTGTTGAAGCGGTGGATTTCATCCACGAAGAGGATGGTGGCACGGCCATCGAGCCGGAGGTAACCGGCGGCGGCTTCGGCGGCGTTGCGGATGTCGGCGACGTTGCTCTCGACGCCGCTGAGGTTGATGAAGTGGCACTTCGTCTCCAGGGAGATGATGTGGGCGAGCGTGGTCTTGCCGATGCCGGGCGGGCCGTAAAAAAGTAGGGAGGAAAAGCGGTCGGCCTCGATGGCGCGACGCAGCAACATGCCGGGGGCGAGGAGATGCTGCTGCCCGGCGTACTCCGCGAGGTTGCGCGGCCTCATGCGGGCGGAGAGCGGGGTGTTTTGCGCGGGAACCTCCGCGGCTGCCGCGGCGGGCGGCGGGACGGGGCTGTGGAAGAGGTCTGACATGAGGGGAATAAAACCACGAATGGACGCGAATGAACACGAATTTTGAGGTGCTGGTGCGGGGGGAGCCTGCCCGTTCAGCGGAACGGTTCATCGGGCAGAGCGGCGCGCGGCCCAAGGAAGGAGGCTTGCCAAGCCTCCATCTCAAGGAGGCAGACTTGCCAAGTCTGCGGCTCCGACCGCTCTGGCACTTTGGCAAGTACCAGTCCTTGGCCGGCGCTTGGGCAAACGCCGTTCCTTGCGTACACGGCGTGCCGGATGCCCGGCTCGATACCCAGCGCCTCTCCCGCGCCAACTTCCAGGATGAAACTGAATTTTTTCGGAGTTCGGGCTTCGGGCTTCGGGCTTCGGATTTTTTCAGGGAATCAACGCCGGATCGAACGGCCACAGCGGGGTTAGGGCGCTGTTTTCCACCCAGCCGCGGAGGGGGTCGGGTTGGTAGGGGATCTCGCAGTAGGACCAGGCGCCGCGGACTTCGAGGATGCGGGCGGCGGAGCCGGGGGGGAGATCGATGACGCTGCCGGCGGTGGTGGTGGCGGCGGTGTGGGCGCGGATGTCTTTGGCGGTGACGAGCGAGATGTCTGCGATGCGGTCGCCGGGCGCGGGGCGGACGATGAGGAAGACGGCGGCGGCGCCGAGGACGATGGCGCCGAGGACGGAGGCGGCCACGGCGGGGGCGCGCAGGCGGGGGCTGAGCGTGATCCAGGCGAGCGGGAGCAGGAGCAGCCAGAAGCCGGTGGCGGCGGCGATGAGCCATTCGTTTTGGCTGAGCTTGAGGCTCCACTCGTGCAGCGGGGATTGGGGCTGGAAGCTGAGAAAGCGGAGGCGGTCGTCGAGGTGGCGCAGGTTTTGGCGGAGTTCGGGGTCGCGCGGGGTGAAGAACTCGGCGCGGCGATACCAGAGCGCGGCGCGGCCGAGATCGCCGGAGCGGTAGCGGGCGTGGCCGATCAACTCGAACAATTCCGGGCTGAGGGCGGCGGTGGCGGGGTCTTTGAGGAGGGATTCGGCGTGGTATTGGGCTTCTTTGAATTTGCCTTCGGCGAAGGCGTTGAGGGCTTGGTTGTAGGTTTTGTCGGGGTCTTTGAGGGTTTGGGCGGGGAGCTGGCTGGGGAGGATGAGGGCGAGGAGGAGGATGGCGATTTTCGAGGACGAGGGCGAGTAGGAGGACGAGGACGATGAGTGGGAGCGCAGGGCTTCGCCCCGCAGGGTGTCGAGGAGGCGGAGGGTGTTGCTGCGCTCGGCGGCGGTGAGGGGTTCGGCGGGTTTGGCGGGGCCGGCGAAGTTGTGGTCGGCGTAGCGTTTGAGGAGGGCGGCGTATTCGGGGCTGTCCTGATAAGAGGTTCCGGTGCCCTGGGTGGCGATGAGGAGGAACTGGGTGGCGCGGCGGAGGAATTCGTGGTCGCTGAGGCCGGAGGCGTTGAGGCCGGCCCAGGCTTGGCGGATCTGTCCGGCGCGTCCGGCCAGGAGGCGGGCGCGGCGACCGGCGGCGGCACGGCCGATGAGGGCGAGGGCAAGGGCGAGCACGGGGATGCTTTGCACGGCCCAGAAGGCGGGCTGCTTGAGCAGGGGAACGGGGGCGGGGTCGATCCAGGCGGCTTTTTGCGGGAGGTCGGCGAGGATGTCGGTGATCTCGGCGCGCGGGGAGACGGCGGGCGGCGGGGCGTCCTCGGCGGGCGCGGCGGCATCCACGGGACCGCCGTCCGGGCCGGCGGCGACGGGGGCCGGGGCTTCGATTTTCAACGGGATGGGCGGAGTCTGAAGGGTGACGTATTTTTTCTGCGCGGGGTCGAAGTAGTTGATCTCAAACGGCGGCACCATGGCGTGCGCCTTCTGCGGGACGATGACGGTGGCGTAGTTGACGGTGCGCTCGACGGTGGGCTGGAGCACGGGGTCGATCTGGCCTTCGGCGTTGAAGCGGCGGGTGGGGTAGGTTTTCCAGTCGGCGGGCTCGCTGAGGCGCGGCTCGACGAGGGCGTCGAAGTTGCCGGCGCCGCTGACGGTGAGGTCGATGGAGATGGGGTCGCCGACCTTGAGACCGTCGGTGGGGGAGGCGTTGGCGGTGAGGGTGAAGCTGCCGACGGCGCCGGAGAAGTTGGCGGGTTGGCCTTCCGTTGGCAGCGGGATGACTTTGACGGGGATTTGCTGGCTGGTGGCGTCGAGCTTCTGCGGCTCGGCAAAGGAGGGGAAGCCGAAGGGGGCGCGGCCGAAGTTGTCCTGGTTGATGATTTCGACGAGGAGTTCCTGCTTGGCGGGGCCGATTTTGAGGTCGCCGGCGCGCAGGGCGGAGAGGGTGGTGCGGAAGGTGAAGACGTTGTAGCCGGTGTTGCCGATGACTTCCATGGATTGCTCGGCCTGCTGGGGGAAGCGCTGGATGGCGAAGTC
>CAZNKC010000031.1:23009-25350 GCA_964573315.1 uncultured Verrucomicrobiaceae bacterium
ACCTGCTGGTTGGGCCGGGCCTGGGCGGGGTTGACGGTGGCTTTGACCTGGGGGGCGCTGTTTTGCGCCAGGGCGGAGGTGGCTAAGAGGAGGGGGAGGAGGAACTGGCGCATGAATCAGTGGGCGGTGGAATCAGTAGTCGGTGGGCGGTGGGCGGTAATCAGTGCCGTCCAAGACGAGGCGTGAGGTGGGACGGAGTTGCTTTGACAAATCGCGGGAATAACGATCAAGGTCAACCAACCGCTTGGGCGGGAGCGCGCGTTGATCGCAGGTGGCGGGTTGGAGTTAAGGAAAGCATGGAAAACACAGCGGTCCCAGCGGTGGCTGCACCGCCTTAGCGATTTTGGGTGAGGGGAGAGATCTTTGAATATACACGAGTGTTCCGAAGTCCTCCAGATAGATTCCTGCGATCATTCCGAAGAATGCCTTCCAGTTCAAATCCGGCTCTTTCGGCGAGCTTCCAACTCGCGATATTCATGTCATCGGTGGTAAGGAACACTCGTGCGGCACTCAAGGAATCAAGCGCATAGCCGGCAAGTGCTGATACTCCTTCGGTGATCAGTCCGTGTCCTGCAAAATTCGAATGCCCCCAATATCCAACTTCGAAACACCTGAGATCCCAATTCGCATCGTGAAGGCCACCGCCCCCGACAAGGGCTCCATCGAACTTCTGAAAAAAGAAGGCCATCAAATCCTCGTTGAGCAAAAATCGAGCATACGCCCGGCGGCAGGACGCCTCCGACTGTTCAAGCGTGGGAGGCGGTGTTACCCACCCCAGCCAAGGTGACAGCCTCTCAAGAGAGTCGAGAATAGCGGCATTGAAGGTTGGGCCGTCTCCTGGTCGAGCGACACGAATAATGAGGCGGTCACTCTCGATCTGCTCCGGGAGAGATGATTGCGTTGGCTTTTTTTCGCTAACAAACCTGTATTTAACGGCGGTGTTCATGCGAAAGGCGGGGTTTCCGGTTCATCCGGGAAGTTGGTGCGGGATTTCGATTCCCGCCGGGCCAGGATACGATGCCGGAGGCATCGCAGCCATTAGCCGGTGGTGGAAGCGAGGAACGAGCGACACCACCGGTTGCATCGCCCCGCCAACCCCAACCACGCCGCACGCCGGAGGCGTGCCAGCGGGAACCCGTCGCGGCATGGCTGGCACCCCTGCCGGGGTGCGGGGACCGGTTGCTCCGGGTTGGTCCGGGTTCCGGTGGTGTCGCTGCGCGCCACCACCGGCTAATGGCTGGCAACCCTCCGGGTTGGCTTCGGCGCGCCGATCTCTTGCTTGCAAGAGCAGGACGAGCAGCGGAGCGTTTCCCCCGGCATCCAGAAAATGCGCGGACTCTGTACCCTCCCGGAATGCGCCAACTTCCCGGATAAGCCATGTTTCTGGGGATGTGGAGAAGATCATCGAGATTCTGCTTTGGGGATTTTTTTCTCGAAAGCTCGCAGGCGCTCTATCAGGGGTTTTTCTTCGGCCTCCGGGTCTGAGGCGAACTCGGCCAAGGCTTCTCCGAGAGACACCATTTCAGCGGGCAACCCGTGTTTTGGCGACCATGTTTCTCCGTGAAGGGTTCCAAGCTTATTCAAATAAACAGAGAATTGATAGGTGGTGCCGTCAAGGCCACGATGTATCTTCGCTGGATGCCTCGTGAGATGCAGCATCTTTCCCCACACCCGCTGGACGGCCACGGCAAGTTCCATGCTGATCTCGCGATCCGTCCGATCCACCTTTTCTTTCTCATCATTATTTACCGCTTCCAAAGACGCGCGGGTGAGAGTGATGACATATTTCTTTTCCTTTCCTCCCGAAAAGGCCTCTCGCACGGAAACACAACTCGGCGCTGTAAAAGAAGGTATGACAAGGAATCGTCCGAGGCTTCCATCTGTTTGGAATAACAGTTTTGCGAATCTTGGGTCGCCGAATTCGCGGTCAACCGGCGTCAAATGATTTGGCTCTTCTCTATAACCAGATTCAACATCGTAAAATTCATCCGCCAGGACTGGCAGCGCCAGGAGCGCGAGCAGGAGGGGGATGCGTTTCATGGTGGAACGGATGGCGGGGTGTGGGGAGATTCGAGGACGAGGACGAGGACGAGGACGATTGGAAGTCACCAATCCTTGCCTTTCGCGGGCTGCTGGCGTTGGCGGCTGAATTGGACGGCTTTTTGGTCGTCGGCGTAGGTGCGGAGGAAGGCGCGGGCTTCGTTGGGGGAGAAGCCGGTGTCTTCGCGGCGGTCGTTGTCGTTCATCTCGCCTTGCTGGCCCTGCTGCTGGCCTTCCTGGTCGCCGGGGTTGGGGCCGTCGGCGGTGATTTGGCCTTCGGGGAGGTCGCCGGGTTTTTGGT
>CAZNKC010000031.1:25450-36667 GCA_964573315.1 uncultured Verrucomicrobiaceae bacterium
CTGCTGTTTTTGCTGCTCCTGGCGCTGCTGTTCCTGGAGTTCGTCGAGGCGTTTCTGGACGAAGTCGCGGTTTTCCAGAAGCTCCTTGTTATCGGGGTCGATCTGGAGGGCGGCGTTGAGGTGGCGGAGGGAGTCGGTCCAGGCGCGGATGGTGAAGCGGGGCTGCTGCTTGGCGAGGGCGCGGTCGCCCTGGTCGTAGAGGGAATGGCCGAGACCGCGGTGGGCGTGGCGCTGGACGGCGGGGTCGGCGCTTTCGAGGGCCTGGGAAAAGGCGCCGACGGCGGTATCGAACTGCTGCAACTGATGCGCGGCGCTGCCGAGGCCGAGGGCGAGGGCGGGCTTCTGCCGGGGGCCGGGGCGGTTTTTGAGGCTTTCACCGTAGAGCTTGGCGGCGGCTTCGAAGTCCTCCTGCTCGAAGGCGGCGCGGGCTTCCCGGGCTTTGCGGGTGGCGGCGTCCGACCAGTCGGGGACGAGGCTGCTGAGGGAGGCCGCTCCGGCGGGCGCGGCGAGGCTGAGCAGCAGCGCGACGGCGGCGGCGGCCGCGGGCGCGGGAACGGCGAACGGACGCTTCGAGGTGGGGCGGAGGAGCCAGGCCATGATGAGGCACAAGATAGCCAGGGAAAGCGGCCAGTAAAAGCGTTCTATCGGCTTGGTGGTGGATTTTGACTCGCCTTCCTGCCGCTCCAGGGCGGCGAGGACTTGGTTGACGATGCCGGAGTCGATGGACTGGGCGTTGAGCGGGAGGTAACGGCCGCCGGTGGCGCGCGCCATGTCGCGCAGGAGGTCTTCCTCGAGCGAGGTCTGGACGGCGTTGCCTTCGGAGTCGCGCACCCAGTCGCCGGGGCGGTTGGGGTCGGGCTCGGGAATGAGGGCGCCGGCCTTGGTGCCGACGCCGATGGCGAGGATGAGGACGTTTTTCTCGGCGGCGCGGCGCGTCCATTCGGTGATCTCGGGGTCGGGCTCGCCGCCGTCGGAGAAGAGCACGAGGCCGTGGTTGCGGGCGGGGCTTTTGTCGAAGGTCTCAATGGCGAGCTTGAGGGCGCGGCCGATCTCGCTGCCGCCGCGCGGGACGGAGAAGGTATCGATGGACTGGATGGACTCGGCGACGGCGGCGTGGTCGGTGGTGAGGGGGGCCTGCAAGTAGGCGTTGCCGGCGAAGACGATGAGGCCGACGCGGTCGCCGGCGAGCAGGGCGAGCAAGTCCTGGGCGGCGAGCTTGGCGCGGGTGAGGCGGTCGGGGACGAGGTCGTCCGCGAGCATGGAGCGCGAGCAGTCGATGGCGAGGATGACGTTGCGCCCGCTCTCGCGCTGGGGCTGCTCTTCCTCCCCCCAACGCGGGCCGCAGGCGGAGAGGATGAGCAGGCAGAGGGCGGCGAGCTGAAGCAGGAAGGCGGTCCAGGAGCGCAAGGGGGAGACGCCGGCGACGAGTTGATGCCGCAGCCGGGGCGAGGTGAAGGCGTCCAGGGCGCGCCGCCCGCGGTGGTCGGCCCACCATTTGCCGAGCAGCAAGACGGGCGCGACGAGCAGGAGGAGGAGCCAGTCGGGGTGGGTGAAGGTGAGGGTGGAGGACACGGGGGAAAGGTAGGCTGGGTGAGCGGGAGGTTCACGGGAAAAATCGTTCTCGTCCTCGTCCTCCTACTCGTCCTCGAAAAATCCGAAATCCGAAATCCGAAGGATCGAGGACGAGGACGAGAACGAACAGGGGGAGTCGGGGGCTTTAGAACAACGGCGGGGCGGGCGGGTTGTGTGCAGGGAATGGGGGAGGAGGGGGCAAGGTTTCGGATTTCGGGCTTCGGATTTCGGATTTCGGATTTCCGAGCCGAGGAGAACGATTCGCGGAGGATGCTTGCGAGACCGGAAAAAATGACGGATGCTAAACGATGGAACTACCGGTTCGCCCGCGTCGCAACCGCCGTTCGGAGTCGATTCGCGCTTTGGTGCGCGAGACGGTGCTGACGGCGGGAGATTTGATTTATCCGTTGTTCGTGCAGGAGGGGGAGGAAGACACACCGATCGCCTCCATGCCGGGCTGCACGCGCTGGAGTCTTGACGGGCTGGTGCGGGAGGCGAGCGCGGCGCACGCGCTGGGGGTGCCGGCGGTGGTGCTGTTCCCCAAGGTGCCGGACGCTTTGAAGACCAGCGCGGCAGAGGAGGCGTGGAATCCGGACGGGCTGGTGCCGCGCGCGGTGCGGGCTCTCAAGGTGGCGCATCCGACGCTGACGGTGATAACGGACGTGGCGCTCGATCCCTACAACGCGGACGGGCACGACGGCCTCGTGGCGGCGGACGGACGCATCTTAAATGACGAAACCGTGGCGGCGCTGTGCCAGCAGGCGTTGTGCCAGGCGCGCGCCGGGGTGGACGTGGTGGCGCCGAGCGACATGATGGACGGGCGCGTGGCGGCGCTGCGGGCGGCGCTGGACGCGGAGGGGTTCACGGAGACGGGCATCCTGTCCTACACGGCGAAGTACGCCAGCGCGTTCTACGGCCCCTTCCGCGGGGCGCTGGACTCCGCGCCGAAGTCGGGCGACAAAAAAACCTATCAAATGGACCCGGCGAACGCGCGCGAGGCGGTGCGCGAGGCGCTGCTGGACGCGGCGGAGGGCGCGGACATGCTGATGGTGAAACCGGCGGGGCCGTACCTGGACATCATCGCGCGGCTGCGGGAGGCGGTGACGCTGCCCATCGCGGCTTATCAAGTGAGCGGGGAGTACCTCATGATTCAATCCGCGGCGGCAGCCGGTTGGCTGGACAAAGACAAGGTAGTGATGGAGTCGCTGACGGCGATCAAACGCGCGGGGGCGGATATGATTTTGACGTACTTTGCGCGGTCGGTGGCGGAGCGGCTGGCGGGGGGTGTTGAAAAACAAAGGTGATCCACTCATCCCCGCTGCAATAGCATTCCTCCATGAGACCTGAGAGTATGCCACTTCAGATTCTAGCTGGCTTGCTAGCCATCCCGTCAGTGTTGGCTGGCTTCATCTTGCTGCTGCTGGCGGTGCTGTTTTGGGGAAACTTCCATTTCAGCAGTCTCTGGCATTGCTTGGTCTTTGTCGTCACATTGATTGCTCCGTTCTTGGCTCTGATCGGATACTTCACTTATTTGCGCCGACAGACATGGATGTGCTTTGGATTGTCGCTGGCTGGGTCAGCGTTGATTGGGATCACTTGGCTGCTTTGGACAGCGCCATTATCCCGTGGACTCATCCACTAGCTGGAGTCCTGATTGCTCCCTGATGATGCACGATTGCCACAACCCAATACCAAACCAAGCACTGGCTCAAACCTTCGGGTAGCGTTGAGGCCTTTGGTGAATCGGAGCTTGATTCCTCCACCCTCGGCCAACACAGTTTGATCGATGGCACAAACCCAACCCCACCCGCTCGCCGATCTCCTGCTCACGCTGGTGCTGCCTTCGCTGGCGCTGGAGTGGCTGAGCAAGCCGGAGCGGTTGGGGCCGTTGTGGGCGCTGGTGGTGGCGTCGGCGTTGCCGGTTGGTTTTGGCTTGTGGTGCTGGTGGCAGAAGCGGGGGCTGAACTTTTTCTCGGTCTTCGGCCTGCTGGCGGTGATCCTCACCGGCGGGCTGGGGCTGCTCAAGCTCAACGCGACATGGTTCGCAGCCAAGGAAGCGGTGTTCCCGATCGTGCTCGGCTTGGCTTTTCCAATCAGTCATCGTCTTGGCATCCCGCTGATCAAGGAGCTGCTGCTCAACCCCCAGGTCATCAATCACAATGCGCTCCATCGGGCGCTGGACACTCCGGTCAAGCGGATGGCCTTTGTCTCGCTGCTCGGCAAGGCGTCCTGGGGGATGCTGGGCACGACGCTGCTCTCCGCCGCCGCCAATTTCGCGCTGGCGCTGCATCTGCTGGGAAAAACCGAGCCCGGCTCCGAGGCTTACGTGCAGGCGATTGGCCGGCTCAATTGGATGGGGTTCATCGTCATCGGCATTCCGCTGGTGGGCATCACCGTGGGCTTGCTGTTCTGGTTGCTGCGCCGGGTCAGCGCGCTGACGGGGCTGGAGCGGGACGATCTCATGAATCCGGGCCGGACGGTGCGCCGTCAGGTGGGGTGAGCGGCGCTCAGGCGAAATCCGGCGCTTTTTTAGACAGGATGGCAGGATTGACAGGATGGCGATTTTCAAAACCATTCGTGTGCCTTCGTGTCCATTCGTGGTTCGCTTTCTCCGACGGTGGATTTGGGGTTGAATCCTGGGGCGGTCCGGCGGAAGCTTTCGTTTCACCGCGCGCCGGAGTGGCGGAATTGGCAGACGCGCCAGATTTAGGTTCTGGTGGGGAAACCTTTGCAGGTTCGAGTCCTGTCTCCGGCACTTGGAGCTTTGTCCAAATAACGGTTGTCGCAGGGCGGGACGCCCGCGACACACACAGCCGGGACGGGCTGTGCTACCGTCATTCACAAAACTCCTGGATGTCGGGGATGCGGGTGAAGGCGACTTTGGTGCCGGAGAAAGTTTTCACGGCGTCCGGGGCGAAGCCGAGGGCGAGGCTGTCGCGGCCGTAGTGCCGGTTGATGTCGTCCATGATGCGGGAGAGGGTGTCCCGGCGGGCGCGGTCGGCGGGCAGCGGGGCGCCGGGGGCGGGGAAAAGCTCGAGCTGCTCCGGGGCGTGCGGGGATTCGAGTTCATGCAGGGTGACGGAGATTTTTTTGACGCGGGCGCAGCCGGTCTGGCCGAGGGCGCGGCGCCAGAGGGTGTCGAGAATGTGGATGAGGGTGTAGCTGTCGGAGACGGGCGGGAAGCGGCGGCTGGCCTCGCCGCGTCCGCCGCTCTCGCCGCGGACGCCGACGGTCATGCAGGTGGCGCGGAAGCCGAGGCGGCGCAGGCGGCTGGCGGCTTTGAGCAGGAGGCGGCGGGCCACGATGGCGGCCTCCGGCGGGCGGCGGAGAGGCGGGGCGAGGACGTGGCTGTGGCCGACGCTGCGGCGCGCGGGGGGCGTGTCCGCGTCGTCATCCAGGTCGCCACCGTGGAGCTGGCGCCAGAAGCGGTCGCCGCAGACGCCGCCCCAGACGTGATGCAGGACGCGGGCGGAGGCGTGCCAGAGATCGAGAAAGGTGTGGATGCCCGCTTGGCGGAGGCGCGGCTCCATGTTGCGGCCGATGCCGGGGAGGTCGCGCAATTCGAGATGCGCCAGCCTGCCGGGCAGGTCGCGGAGGCGGATGACTTCGAGGCCGTCGGGTTTGGTGAGGTCGCTGGCGACTTTGGCGAGGTAGCGGTTGGGGGCGATGCCGACGGAGCAGGTGATGACCTCGCCAACGCGGTCGAGGAGGCCGCGCTTGATGCGGCGGCCGAGGTCGAGGGCGATGTCCTCGCGGGCGCGGCGGTCGTCGAGCAGGCAGCCCATTTCGTCAATGGAGCCGATGACGTGGACGGGGTAATGCCGTTCGATCTCCTCAATGATTTTGTGATGGAACTCGACGTAGTGCTCGTGGTCGGCCTCGACGAGGATGAGGCCGGGGCAAAGGCGTTTGGCGTCGCGGATGAGGGTGCCGGTTTTGACGCCGAATTTTTTGGCCTGATAACTGGCGGCGATGGCGCAGGTGGAGTCGGTGAGGACGGGCACGACGGCGACAGGCCTGCCGCGCAAGGCGGGATTGAGCTGCTGTTCGACGCTGGCGAAGTAGCTGTTGAGGTCCACGAAGAGCCAGCGTGGAGGCGGGTCCGAAGCGGGAGACGGCTGGCTGGCGGCGGGCATGGGGGAGTTTAGTCTGGTTTAAAATGATGTTCAATAGAACATTTTTGATGACTTTTTGAAGCTGCGAGCTTATACGGTGGGCGACCAAAATAGGGAGATTTACCGCATCCCCGGATGATCCAAAATTCGTGGTTTTATTCTCCATGCCAGACTTCTGCCACACCCCAAATCCGCCATGCCCGCACCCGATGCTCTCGCCCTCCAAGCCGAACGCCGCATTCTCCTGCTGCGCTCCCAGAAGGTCATGCTCGATTTCGATCTCGCCGAGCTTTACCATGTGGAGACGCGCGCCTTGAAGCAGGCAGTCAGGCGCAACCCGGAGCGTTTCCCGGAAGATTTCATGTTCGAGCTGACGGAGGATGAGATTGATCACTTGGTATCACAAAATGTGATACCAGGGCGCGGCAAGCTCGGCGGCTCGACGCCCTACGCCTTCACCGAGCAGGGCGTCGCCATGCTCTCCAGCGTCCTGCGCAGCCCGCGCGCCGTGCAGGTGAACATCGCCATCATGCGCGCCTTCGTCAAATTGCGGGAGATGCTCTCCACCCACGCCGGCCTCGCCCGCAAGCTGGAGGACATGGAGAAAAAATACGACAGCCAGTTCAAGGTCGTCTTTGACGCCCTCCGGCAATTGATGGCAACACCAGCCAAGCCTTCCAAGGAAATGGGTTTCCACACCCTGCCCGCATCCCGTGCCTCTAAACCCAAAGCCAAACGCTGATCCTGAAAAGGAAAATGAGAGCCTACGGAATACGCGGAATAAACGGAAAGAAAAGCCGGGCCTGGTGAAAACGGCTCTCACCTTTTGGGTGAAACTCCATTTGCGCCGCCATCCTTCATATTCTGTGTCTTCCGTAGGCCACCATTTCCGAAGCCCGGATTTCGTTTCAGATTTCCAAGGACTCGAAACCGGCTTCAGCGGATTTGGGTGTCGGCCTTGATTTTCTCGCGGATGGCGTTGGCGCTTTCGGGGCTGATCATGCGGGCGCCGAGCCATTGGCCGGTGAGAGTCTGGGCCTCCGGCGGGGTGAGGTCGGTCTGCATGTCGCGAATGGACGCGGGCATGATGACCATGTTGGGGAGGGTGACGCTGAGTTCGGCGCCGAGCAGCGGGGAGATTTTATAGCCGACGGCGAGGTGTTCGTCCTCCCAGCCGGTGGCGGTGGCGAGCGGAGGCTCGCCACGCTCCATTTTGGGGAGGTTGGCGGGGTCATTGAAAACACCGAGGCTGCGGGCGCGGGAGAGGTTGTCGAGCAGGGCGGCGGTCATGAGCGGGGCTTCGTTGGCATCGGCGCCGCCCTGGGAGGCGCCGCGCTTGAGGGTATCGAGAAGAGGATAGCCGTCCCGCTCGATCTGGTAGGCCATGTAGAGCAACTGGAAGAAGGAGGATTCGCCGCCGAAGATATCTCCGCTGAGAGTGTTTTTGGCGGAGTGCAGCTTCATGATGGCCGCGAGGCGGTCAGGCCACACATTGCGCGCGGCTTTTTGTTTGGTTTTGTAATCCCCAATGATTTTGTACACGCCGATGCCGGCGCCGAGGAAAAGCAGGAAGACGAGAATTTTACCCATGAGCGAACGTGAGGAAGATTTAATAAACCATGGGGTATTTCAGCGCTTTTGCAAAGCCGGATTGGAGATTATTTGCCTTTTTTTCCCTGTTGCCTGGCTTTCATTTCCTTGACGTAGTTATCCCGGATGAAATGCTTGTCCCGGCAGTGGGCGAGGGCGTCGTCGAGGGCGATGAAATCGTGGATCAGGAGGTGGAGGAGGCTGTCGTCAATGGTGTGCATGCCGTCCTGGGCGCCGATCTGGATGAGGCCGGGCATCTGGGCGAAGCGGCGGTCGCGGATGCAGCGGCCCATGGCGCTGTTGAGGGTGAGGATCTCGGTGGCGAGGACGCGGCCGGGGGCGTCGGCGCGGGGCAGGAGGTGCTGGCAGACGACGCCGCGCAGGCAGTTGGAGAGCTGGGCGGCGACGTAGTCCTGCTGCTCGTCCGGGAAGGCGTCAAAAATGCGCGTCATGGTGGCGGTGGCGTCCGTGGTGTGCAGCGTGGTGATGACGAGGTGACCGGTCTCGGCGGCGGTGATGGCGGTGCGCATGGTCTCGATGTCGCGCAGCTCGCTGATGACGATGACGTCGGCGTCCTGGCGCAGGGCGCTCTTGAGGGCGCTGGGGAAGTCCGTGGTGTCGGCGCCGACTTGGCGCTGGCGGATGAGGCTGCGGCTGTGAGCGAAGACGAACTCGATGGGGTCCTCGATGCAGACGATGTTGGAGGAACGTTCGGCGGCGATTTTTTGGGTGAGCGAGCAGAGCGTGGTGGTCTTGCCGGAGCCGGAGACGCCGGTGACGAGGATCAATCCGTCGCGGAGCTGGCTGAGGCGCTCCAGGGTCTCGCCGTGGCCGAGTTCGGCGAGGCTGGGGATGTGGTCCGGGACGTAACGAAAATTCGCCTCGATGTGGCCCATGACGTAGCAGGCGTTGCCGCGGAAACGGCCGAGGTTTTCCACCTGGATGGCGAAGTCCAGCTCCCACTGGTGCTCGAGCTTGGCGCGCTGACTTTCCTTGAGGGCGTTGAGGACCAGCTCGCGGGTGTCGTTTTGGTCGAGTATTTCATCGCTGAGAGCCTGCAAGACGCCGTGCAATCTCATGCAAGGCGGAGCGTTGACGCTGAGGTGGAGGTCGGAGCCGCCGCGCTCGACGACCATGGCAAGGTATTCGATGAGATCGTGTTGACGCATTTTTCGGTGGGCAGTGGGCGGTTGTCAGTGAGCGGAAAACAGAAAACGCTGTTAGGAGCTGATGCCGCGGGCGGCGCGGCGGAATTCGGTTTCGTTGCCGGTGGCGATGATGGCGGTGGCTTCGTCGATCATGCCGGATTCGAAGGCGCTGAGGATGCCGCGCAGGAAGGTCTGGGAGTTCGGGTCGCTGCCGCGCTGCATGTACTCGTGGATGTGATCGACGTCGCGGTGGGCGATCCAGTCGCGCACGGCGCCGCCGTTTTCGAGGTACTCGGTGAGCAGGGTGAGGCGGCCATTCACGTCGGCCACCAGTTTCTGGCAAAGCACGCCGATGAGCTGGTGGGCGAGCAGGTGGAGGCCAAGGTTGATCTGATCCGGCGGGAACAGGTTCAAAAAGCGCTCCATGGTGTCCGAGACACGCTCGGAGTGCAGGGAGGCGAGCACGAGGTGGCCGGTCTCGGAGGCCTGGAGTGCGGTGAGGGCGGTGTCGTGGTCGCGGATTTCCCCGACGAAGATGACATCCGGCGCCTGGCGCATGGCGCCGCGCAGGCCGCGGGCAAAGGTGGGCGTGTCCCGCCCGACCTCGCGCTGGGTGAAGATGCAGTTTTTGTTGGTGAAGATGTACTCCACCGGATCCTCGATGGTGACGATGTGGCGGGCGACGCTTTCATTGAGCCACTGCAAGAGCGCGGCGAGGGTGGTCGATTTGCCGGTGCCGGTGGGGCCGGTGACGAGGATGATGCCGTAGGGTTTGACGGCCCAGCGGGTGAGCAGCCATTCCGGCGCGCCGAGGCTGGCCAGCGGCGGGATGTCCGTGCGGATGCGGCGCAGCACGGCGCCGAGGCGGCCGAGCACGCGGTGGAGATTCACGCGAAAGCGGGTGCCGGCCTGGGAGACGAGGCCGGAGTCCTTGTCCAAATCCGCGGCGGGGTCGGCGCCGCAAGTGGTCCATAGCCCGGCCATCTGGGAGAGGGTGACCGGTTCCTCGCCGAAGAACATGATCTGCTCGTTGATCTTGAGCCGGGGCGGCAGGTCTTCCTGGAGAAAGATGTCGCTCGCCTGATGTTCGTCGGCGGCGGCGAGGATTTCGTCGATGGTCATGTGGGTGGAAAGTGGCGCATTTTAGGAGCATCTGAGGCTATTGTGAAGCGGAAACGAGATGAAAACCGGCAAGAAAGCTCGCGCCGGAGTTTCAAGGCGTCATTTCGATGGCTGAGCCGTTTACCCGAGCGCGGGCTTTCTTGACCAAAATACCCCATAAAAAAACTTGCAGCCCGCGCCGCTATTTTTGAGACTGGCAGTCTGGCCGGCATTGACCGGCGTAATCGTTTGTCCAACCTCAACCACCCACCATCATCATGAGCCAAATCGTTCCCCTGATCTCCTCCGGCACCGCCGGCCCCCTCGGCGTCCTGCACCTGCCCCGCGTCTGGCTGAAAGCCTCCCTGCACGCCGCCGGCAAAATCCATCCCGACTACACCGTGGGCTGCGGTTACGACAAACTCACCACCGACAACCTCGGCATCGCCTGGGATGACTTTTACGCCTTCATCAAGGACAAGAAACCCAGCTACGCCGAGTGCGAAACCTGGGTCAAAGCCTACCCCGGCGTCAAGCTGACCAAGGCGGACATCTACCGGCACAACCAGTCCATCCTCGGCTACATCCACGACGACGAAACCCGCAAGACCATCCTCGCCGCCGCCGGCTACCCGGACGACGGCTCGGTGAACCCCGGCGCCGCCGATCTCAACAGCATTGACGACTTGGCCACCTTCCACGCCCAGGAATTGAAATAACAACCGCCAGCCGCGCCTCCCGCTCTTTTTCGCGAAGTAGCGGGGGGCGTGTTCAAGCCTCAACGATCAAGGCCAGCCGGCCGCTGGGGCGGGTGCGCGCATGGATAGCGGATGGTAGGTTGGAGTTGGGGAAAGCATGAAAAACTCAGAGGCCCCAGCGGTTGGCTGCACCGCCTTGTTAGGCTGTTCGTCTCGTGGCGTTGTTCATGACCATCTGCTCTTCCAGTAGTCGGGATGACGTGCATGGTGAGAAACAGCGACTACCAGAGCCACATCCTCGCGAATAATGAAGGCGAGGTAATATGGAAATCCAGGCAGGTTCACCCGTCTCCAACCCTCTTCACGGAGTCTCCACAACAGCGGATGCTGGACTATCGCGGAGCAAGCGTCCTCCACCTCGTGCCGAAACCGAGTGCCAAGACCAAGAACCTTGGCCTCGTAGTCGCCAGTAATACACTGAACCTCAGCCTCTGCCTCGGGGGTGGAACTCGAGAACAAGGTTCATCGGTCAGGCGCAATCTCGCGGAGCTTGCGAAAGACCTCAGCTGCGGGAACACCCTTCACACGTCCTGAGTCGTAGTCCTCGATCCGGCGGGAGATCTCGGCAGACCAAGCCTCACCCGCTGAAACGGGGTCACCGGTCTCAACGCTCTCCATCAAGGCAAGGGCAAGGCGCATCCTCTGCTCCGCCGGGAGGATAAAAACCTGGCTGGAAACGGCATCGAAAGTGGCTGTCACGAGGACACTCTAGCACACCGATTCTGCCTGTCGAGTCAAGAATGACTGGAGGATGGGGCTTGGACTCGGTTGGTTGGGCGTCAAGGATCAGGCGCCGGCGGGAGTGGACTCCGCCTCGGAAACAACGGGCTTCCGCCGGTTGCCTGCATCCGCTTGTTCGCCTTTGGGTTGTCTGTTGACGGCCTTTCTGGCTTTCGTCTGTTCGCGCGCCCATGCGATGATGCGAGCGCGATC
>CAZNKC010000032.1:0-36167 GCA_964573315.1 uncultured Verrucomicrobiaceae bacterium
ATGATCTCCCATAAATGAACCATTTTGTCCAAAGTCGCACCCTGACCCCGTTTCCCCTGGATAAGGGTTGAAGCCTTTCATTTCTGGAGGGTTTTTGTGGTGAAGTCATCGTGAACATTGGGATGCTTGGACTCTAAATTCTTGGCTGATCGCTGGCAACTTCGTTCTCATTTTGTCAAAAGATTGCACCCTGACCCCCACCCAAAATCCAGTCCGATTTGTTTAGAATTGTCAGTCATCAATAATAGGCAGTTGATTATATTTTAACCCCAAATTTTTTTCCAGGAATTCAGGTTTCCATGAATTTGCATAGATCATGAGCCATGAATATAATTCTAAAATTGTAGGGTCATGCATCTTATTTAATTTTGGTTCAATAAACTGAAAGCATTTTCCCTCGCCACAAATTTCAACAACAAATGTCCCATCCATCCTGGAAGGCCCCGTTGATTTTGGCGCTTCAATGCGCTCCCCTTCTTTAAAATCCCCCACATTACCTTTGACCACATTTTTCATCCATGTAATAATTTTTCCTTTCACAGATTTTAGCAGCTTCTCATCTGATTTGTCCCACTTCAAAATTTCATAATTCCACCCCCATCTTGGGACACGAAGGACAATCAACTTATCCTTCGTAGAAGGAGAGCTAGTATAAATAAAAATTAGCGATCCAGTGTTGTATTCGGCACGCAAAAGACCACATTGCAGCACCACAGCATCTGAACCAGCTATCTCTACTAGAGTAGCAGTCGCCATTTTCCAATCCCTTCTAGCATCCTCACCCCAAAGATCCGATTGTTCCTGAGTCTTACCCAATATTTTAGGATCAGTAGCCTCACTAAGTCTCACATTATCGGCATAAACCAATAATGAGCCAATAACAAAT
Organism: uncultured Verrucomicrobiaceae bacterium; assembly: GCA_964573315.1. Lineage (GTDB taxonomy): Bacteria > Verrucomicrobiota > Verrucomicrobiia > Verrucomicrobiales > Verrucomicrobiaceae > JAGRPD01. The sequence goes on from CAZNKC010000032.1 coordinate 887, forward strand.
AAACAAAAACCCTGGAAAAGATTGCTCATGTTAATGCGTTTTTGCTTTGTATATTAGTGACAGTCCGGCCATGCAGGCTCGTGAAACGGTGAAACGGGGTCAGTGTGCAATTTTTTGAGAAAACGGGGTCAGGGTGCAATTTTTTGACAGAATGAGAACAGCGTTGCCAGAGGTCTAGCCAGAATCTATAATCCATAGCGTTCCGATTCCTCACAACCATGTCATCACAAAACGTCCTTCAGAATTCACATGCCAATCCCATTCCTCAATTCACCGAATGGCTTTTTTGTCAAAAAATTGCACCCTAACCCCGTTTTCCCCGTTTTCCCTGCGCGCGTGGCTGCCAACGGCCTCCTTGGCGTGTCGGCGCCGCTTGATTGCGGGTTGCCGCAAGGAACAAAACTCGCTATCGTGAGAGCGATGGAAGTCCCGCCCGCCACCTCCGCTGAGGAGCACCGCAAATACTTTTCAGGGAAGATGTTTTCCCCTGGGAGATGACCGGCATGGCTGCCGGCTGCGTAGTCATCCAACTTTGACCAATCATGCGTGTTTTGCTCATCGAAGACTCCGCACCTCTGCGCAAGCCAGTGGTGAAAGCGCTCAAGGCGTCGGGTTTTGCCGTGGATACGACGGGCGATGGCGCGGAGGGTTGGCATCTGGCGCAGGATCATGACTACGATGTGATCATTCTCGACATCATGCTGCCCGGCATGGATGGGCGCGAGATTCTGCGGCGAATTCGCGCGGCTGGCAACGAGACGCCGGTGCTGTTTCTGACGGCGAAGGATGCGATTGAGGATCGCGTGGCCGGCCTCAGGCTCGGCGCCGATGATTATTTGACGAAATCCTTCGCGATTGAGGAGCTTCTGGCCCGGGTGGAGGCGCTGGGGCGGAGAAAGTATGCGCGGCGTTCCCCGCTTCTTGTCGTCGGGGATTTGGAGCTGGATCAGGCGGCGAAAACAGTGCGGCGCGGCGGACGTGACATCAACCTTGCGCCCCAGCTTTTCGCGCTGCTGGAGTATCTGCTGCTGCGGAAAGGGCAGGTGGTCTCGCGCACGGAAATCGAGGAGCACATTTACGACGAAATGGTGTCGCCCATGAGCAACGTCGTGGACACGGCGGTGTGTGCGTTGCGCCGTGCGATTGCCATCACCGGTCAGAGCGCGCCGGTCATCCACACGCGGCGCGGGATGGGTTACGTCATTCTTGAACCCCAATGAAGAGCATTCGCGCCCAGCTTCTCGGGTGGCTGCTGCCCGGCTTCGTCGTGGTGTGTGCCGCGGCGATCCTTGGGGTGTATTTTTCAGCAAAGCAGGCGGTCAACGCTGATCTCGATTCCCGCCTTGCCAGGCTTGCAGGCGCGGCGCGGCTGGCACTGCGCAATCAAGCGACTGCCGGCTCCGGTGGAACACGGGCTCCTGGTTTGCGGGCCTTCCTCGCCAAGGAGGATTTTCAATCGCCGGGCCAGTATTTCGAGTTGTGGACATCCGCGGGCATGCCGGAGCGCCGCTCACCCAATCTCGGGAACGCGGACCTGCCTCTCCCCACGGAGTTGACACGCGATGCCATTCGATATGACGGAGTGCTGCCGAACGGCGATCAGGTTCGTATCAGCGCCATGCAGTATCCCCAGAGCGGCGGAAGTCCGCCGTTGGCTTTTGCCGTCGCTCTTAGCCGGAGCGAGGGAGAAGCTCAATTGTCCCGTCTTTTGACCGACCTGGTGATGGGCGGCGTTGCGTGCTGCGCCGTGCTTTGCCTGCTGCTGGTGCTGGCGCTGCGCCATGCCCTGCGTCCGCTGGCCCGCGTGGGCGAGCAGGCGGCGGCGATGGGAGCCGCTTCACTGCACGAGCGGTTTGCCACACAGGCCATGCCGCTGGAAATCGTGCCCATCGTGGCGCGATTGAATGATCTCATGGCGCGTCTGGAGGAAGGCTTCGAGCGCGAGCGCCGGTTCAGCGGTTACCTTGCGCACGAGTTGCGCACTCCACTGGCGGCCATTCGTTCGACGAGCGAGGTCGCGTTGAAATGGCCGGAGCAAGCCACTCCGGAAGACCACGCCGGAATCGCTCGGCTCGCGGCGCGTTTGCAGCAGACGGTGGACGGTCTTCTCGTGCTCGCGCGGGCGGAAACCTTGTCCGCCGGGATCGTGCGCGAAGCGGTGGCTCTGCGGCCGTTCGTCGAGGAATGCGCGGCCCTTCATGCCGAGCGAGCGCGGGAGCGGGAGATCACGCTCATCCCGCAGCTCGACGAAACAGCCGTGCTGCAAACCGACGCGCGCCTGCTGCGGATCATCATGACGAACCTGATCGCCAACGCCGTCGAATATGCGCCGCCTCGCAGCGAGGTGACGCTCGCCTGCCACGCCACGGACCGGCTGTTTGAAGTGACCAATGCGGCGCCGGCGCTCACGGCCGGGGATGTCCCCCATCTTTTCGAGCGGTTATGGCGCAAGGATGCCGCGCGCAGCGATGCCTCGCACGCGGGCCTCGGACTCTCGCTGGCGCAAAGCTGCGCCAAGGCCCTGGGCTTCGTGCTGACCGCCGATCTGGACTCCCGCGGTCTGTTGAGCGTTTCACTGCGCAGCAAAAAATAGCGTCCGGAGTTCATCTTCCGCTCATGTGCGAGTGGCAAGATGAGAACCATGAAACCCATCTTCCTCTCCATCGCTGGCGTCATGACAGCGGCCGCCTTCGCCCAGCCCGCCGCCGCGCTCAATGAAGAAAAGCCCGACCCCGCGGGCATTGACTTCTTCGAAAAGAAAATCAGGCCCGTGCTGGTGAACAAGTGTTACGAGTGCCACTCCGCCGACGCGGAAAAGGTCAAGGGCGGGCTGGCGCTCGACACCCGCGAGGGGATGCGCATCGGTGGCGACAGCGGGCCTGCGGTGGTGCCGGGCGACCTGCGGGCCAGCTTGCTGATCGAGGCCATCCGGTTTGAAAACAAGGACTTCGCCATGCCGCCGCAGAAGTCCGGCGGGAAGCTGCCCGATGCGGTGGTCAAGGACTTCGAGCAATGGGTGCGGATGGGCGCGCCCGATCCGCGCGACGGCGCGGCGAAGATCACCCACAAGCAGGAGGCTTGGAAGACAGCGCAGGAGTGGTGGGCTTGGCAGCCGCCGAAGAAGTCGCCTGCTCCGGCGGTCAAAGACACGGCGTGGCCGGGGAACGATGTGGACCGTTTTCTCCTCTCCGCGCTTGAGCAGAAAGGTCTTCATCCGGTGGGCGACGCCGACAAGCTCACGCTGCTGCGGCGCGTCACCTTCGACCTCACCGGTCTGCCGCCGACGCCACAGGAGGTCAGTGATTTTTACAACGATCCCTCGCCGGATGCCTTCGAGAAGGTCGTGGACCGCCTGCTCGACTCCCCGCAGTTCGGCGAGCGATGGGGCCGCCACTGGCTGGACGTGGCCCGATATGCGGAGAGCACGGGCAAGGACATCAACCTCGCCTTCCCTCATGCCTGGAGATACCGCGACTATGTCATTGCGGCGTTCAACCAAGACAAGCCCTATGACCAGTTCCTGTGCGAGCAACTGGCGGGCGATCTCCTCCCCGCTAAAAATGATACGCAGCGCGCCGAGCAGCTCATTGCCACCGGCTTTCTGGCGCTGGGGACCAAGAGCGTCAATGAGGCCAACCCACGCCAATTCGCGCTCGATCTCGCCGACGAACAGATCGACACCGTCACGCAGGCCTTTCTCGGTGTCACCGCCGCCTGCGCGCGCTGTCACGACCACAAGTTCGATCCCATCTCCCAGCGGGAATACTATTCGTTGGCAGGTATTTTCCTCTCTACCGACACCCGCTACGGCACCTTTTTCGCCGCGCAAAACCGCAACGCGGCAGAACTGATCGAGCTGCCCAAAGGGGCGCGCGAGCCGGTGCAGATGAAGGTGCTCACGCCAGAGGAACGCCGGCGAAAACAGGCTGAGCTGGACCGGATGACCCAGGAGGCGGACGACCTCGCCGCCGCCACCTTCGGCCAGTCCATGCGCAGCTTCAGAGGCCGCCAACCGCGCAACCAGCAGTTGCTGCTGCTCCTGCGCATGAACCAGATCGGACTGCTGGAGACGGAGCTGGAGTCCTTTGACGAGAATGGCAACATGCGCCCGCTGGCGATGGGCGTGCTGGATCAGCCTGCCTACCGGACGCAGAGGCGCTCGCGCACGCGGGAAACTCCCAGCTATGCGTCGAGCACGCCGGAGCAGGCCATCGCTTCCCGCTATCTGGAACGGCATGGGCGCTTTGCCCGGCCTCCGGAGTTCCAGGTCATCACCGACTCGCCGGTCTTCGCGCGCGGCGAAGTGGACCTGCCGGGTGAAAAAGTGCCGCGCGGGTTCCTTTCCGCGCTCACCCACGAGACGCCGCCCCAGATCCCCGCTGACAGCAGCGGACGACGCGAGCTGGCCGAGTGGATGCTGGCGGAGAGCAACTCGCTCACCGCCCGCGTGATGGTGAACCGGATCTGGCAGTGGTTGTTCGGACAGGGCCTGGTGAACACACCGGACAACTTTGGCACCACCGGCGGCAAACCCGCCAACCAAGCGCTGCTTGACACCTTGGCCGTGGAGTTCCGAGAAAGCGGCTGGTCGGTGAAAAGCCTCATCCGCGAGATCGTCCTCAGCCGCTCCTACCAGCTCTCCTCGGTTTATGACGAGAAAAACTTCACCGCCGACCCCGAAAACGAGCTGGTGTGGCGGATGAACAAGCGGCGTCTCGATGCCGAGTCCATCCGAGACGCCATCCTCGCAGTCTCCGGCCAGCTCGATCTCGAGCCGCAGCCGGGCTCGCCCATCGCGGAGCGCGGCAACGGCCCCATCGGCGTGTTTCAGCAGTTTCCCAATGCGGGTGTGCCGGAGGATCGGCTCGTGGAAGCCGGCACCCTCACCAACGCGCGCTCCGTTTATCTCCCGATCGCCCGCGGCATGGTGCCCGGCGCGCTCGCGGTGTTCGACTTCGCCGAACCGGGCTTTGTGAGCGGCCGCCGCGAGGTGACGAACGTGCCGGAGCAGGCGCTCTACATGCTGAACTCGCCCACGCTCGCCACCGCCGCGCAAAAGCTGGCCGGGCGCGTGCTCGCCGCCCATCCGGCGAGCGCGTCCCTCGCGCAACGCGTGCAGTTCGCCTACGGGCTCGTTTTCTCCCGCTCGCCGAGTGAGGCGGAGCAAAAAGCCGCGGCTGACTTCTTCGCGAAATTTCCAAACAACAACGCTGCGGCAACCGCTTGGACCTCCTTCTGCCGAGCACTCCTGGCCAGTGCCGAGTTCCGCTATCTCAACTAACCGCCTTGCGCGTGAACGGACGCGAACTGCTGACGACGCAGATCTACATCAACGCCACCCCGGCTACTCAAAGCCCTGCTCGAACAATCCCAAACCATCGGCCAAAACCGACCGTAAGGCGCAGGTGGTGGCCAGAAGCAAGGTTGCCACCGCCATGCGAAGCGTGAGCTGCCGCCTGCCAAACCGACAATCCCAAGCCTTGCCTCTCGCCCTCCTATGCCATAAACTGCGCCCATGAAAACGCTCAGCATCCCTTACCCCGAATCGCTTCCCGGCTCCCTACACGTCTCCGAAGACGAGTTCGAGCGCGAGGCACGCATGGCGATGGCGGTGAAGCTCTTTGACACTGGCAGACTCAGTTCCGGCCAGGCCGCCGAACTCGCGGACATGCCCCGAGTGCATTTCCTCTATGAACTCGGGCGCTGGGGTGTCTCCGCCTTGCAAACAGGCGAGCACGAGTTGGAGAGTGACCTGAACGTCGCCCGCACCCTGCATGACCGTCATCAACTCTAGCCCGGCCATTCATCTTCACGCCGTCTTGCCCGGCGGCCTGGGTTCTTTGCCGAGATTGATTGGCGAAATCATCGTTCCCTGGGAGGTCGGCCAAGAACTCGCCGCTGGTCATGCCAAGGACGCCACTTGGCAGGAAATCCAATCGCTTCCCGGCATTCTCCACCTCTCGAAGGCAGTCACAGTTCATCCCCTCCTATCAAACCAAATCGACGTGGGCGAGGCTGCCGTGATCCAGATCGCTCTGGATGAAACCCACGACGCCGTCATTCTCGATGACCTCAAAGCTCGCCGCATCGCCATCACGCTCGGCCTTCAAGTCACCGGCACACTCGGCATCCTGCTTCAAGCCAAGCAAACGGGATTGCTGCTATCCATGCGTGTCGCCATCGCCACGCTGGAGAAGCGCGGCATGTGGATCGCTCCGGCCTTGTCGGCCAAGGCGATCAAGCTGGCGGGTGAGTGATCTGCTTTCAGCGAATTCCAAGCCAGCCCGCAAAAGCAACTACTGAACGGAAGTCCCGAAGCTGCAAATGACAAATTGGCTTCCATTTTTGAACCGCTGATTCAGAGCCTCAGTCTCACCCACCAAGAGACATGGCGCTCACTGGCCCAAATTTCCCAATACCGCTCATCTTCCGCTCATGTTCGCGGTGCCATCATGACCTCATGCACTCTGCCGTTCCTTGCCTGCCGTTCTCACGTCGCCATGCCCTAAAAAGCCTTTCGAGCGGCTTCGGCCACCTCGCCTTTGCCAGCCTTGCCACGCGCGCCGCTCAGGCGGCCGCCGCTTCCCAAGGCGGCGTGCTCGCGCCCAGAGCCTCGCACTTTCCGGCGCGGGCAAAGCGCGTCATCTTCCTCTGCATGAGAGGCGGTCCCTCGCATGTGGACACCTTCGATTACAAGCCGAAGCTCAACGCCAACAGCGGCGCTCCAGGAACGCGGCCCGGCACCAAGCTGCTCGGCGCGAAGTGGAAGTTTGCGCAGCACGGACAGAGCGGACTTTGGATTTCCGACCTCTTTCCCAAGGTCGCCCGGCACGCGGACGAGCTCTGCGTCATTCATTCCATGCAGACAGACCTGCCCGCGCATCCGCAGGCCTTTCTGCAACTGCACACCGGCTCCTTCCAGTTCGTCCGGCCATCGCTCGGCGCTTGGACACTCTACGGGCTTGGCACGGAAAATGAAAACCTGCCCGGCTTTGTCACCATCACGCCTTCCGGTGCCTCCGGGGGCGCGCAGAACTACGGTTCCTCCTTCCTCCCCGCCATTTATCAAGGCACCCGTATCGGCACCGAAGGCAGGCCTATCGCGGGCGCGGAAATCCGCAACCTCAAATCCTCGCTCGACCCCGCCGTGCAGCGCGCCGAACTCGACCTGGTGCAGACGCTCAACCGTGAGACGCTCCGGCGCGATGCGTTCAATCCCGCCGTCGAAGGCGTGATCGAAAGCTACGAACTGGCCTTCCGCATGCAAAAGGAAATGCCCCAGGTGATGGATCTCGCGGGCGAAAGCGAGGCGACGAAAAAGCTCTACGGCCTCGACACCGAGGCCACGGCGGACTTTGGCCGCAAGTGCCTGCTCGCGCGCCGCCTCGCCGAGGCGGGCGTCCGCTTTGTGGAAATCTCGCACGGCGACTGGGATCAGCACACCAACCTCACCTCCGCGCTCGGGACCAACTGCCACTCCGTGGACCAGCCCATTTCCGCGCTGCTCACCGACCTCAAAGAGCGCGGTCTGCTCAAGGACACCTTGGTCATCTGGGGAGGCGAGTTTGGCCGCACCCCGCACGCGCAGGGCAACGACGGCCGCGACCACAACAACAAAGCCTTCACCATGTGGATGGCCGGAGGCGGGGTAAAAGGCGGCTTCGTGCACGGCCTGACTGACGATTATGGCTATGAAGCCATCGACAACAAAATGCACGTCCATGATCTTCACGCCACGATCCTGCACTTATTAGGCCTGGACCATGAACGTCTAACGTATCGCTACGCAGGACGGGACTTCCGGCTCACCGATGTGCATGGCAATGTGGTAAAAGAGATCATTGCATGAACTTGCCTTCGATGTTCCGAAGACTTTACCCAAGTCAGAATGCCTGTTGGAACAATCAACTCTCGGCTCTCAACTTCCTTTTTCGGTTCATGCGCTTGCCACCTTGACCTCCCCCATAGCCATCATTGAACAAAAGCCGGGATTCTGTGGTCTAATTATATAACCACCCCCGACGGCTATGAACCCGCTCGTATCCATCCACCCACGCCGGTGGCTCCGGCAAGAGGGGGAAATTGGCGCCGCAGGCGGCGGCTTCCTCCCCCCCCTGAACGGGCCGCCCCGCATCGGTCTCGCCCTCTCTTCCGGCGGCGCCCGCGGCCTCGCTCATGTCGGCGTCATCCAGGTGCTTGAGGAAAATGAAATCCCCATCGCCGCCCTCGCCGGATGCAGCATGGGCGCTTATGTCGGCGCGCTCTGGGCCGCCGGCCTTCACAGCCGCCGCCTGGAAGAACTCGCCGCCGAAATCAAGGACCGCAAAACCCTCATCAAACTGCTCGACTTCCAATTTCCCCCCACCCGCGGCCTCATCCGCGGCGAGCGCATCCGCTCCCATCTCGAACGCGATCTCGGAGGCCTCACCTTTGCCGAACTTCGCATCCCCACCCTCATCGTCGCCACCGATCTCGATTCTCTCGACGCCCACGTCTTCACCAGCGGCCCCGTCGCCCCCGCCGTCCACGCCAGCGCCGCCATCCCCGCCATCTGCGTCCCCGTCCGGCTCGACGAACGCCGCTACACCGACGGCGGCGCCTCCGAACCGCTGCCCGCCACCCTCCTCCGCAAGCACTTCGCGCTCGACCACGTCATCGCCGTCAACGTCATGCCCACCCCCGAGGATTTTGAAACCTGCCGGGACAACACCTTCCGCCGCTGCCGCCAGGACAGCCAAAGCCGCCCCAGCCTCGTCCTCTGCCTTATCCGCCGCCTCCTCCGCGCCGTCAACCTCCTGGAAGACGGCAACGTCATCGACACCTTCCGCCGCTCTCTCATGAGCGCCCAACTCCGCCTCATCCAGAAAGAATGCGACGCCGCCGATGTCGTCATCCAGCCCCGCTTCGAACGCAGCTCCTGGCACGACTTCGAAAACTTCGACCACTACATCCGCGCCGGCCGCCAAGCCGCCGAAGCCGCCCTCCCCGCCATCAAAGACCTCCTCACCCCCGACCATGCAAGGCTCATCACCGAGCACTCCCCCCTCATCCACTAACTTCCCCCATCCTTCCCCCAATCCTGTTAATCCTGCCAAAATCCTGTCAATCCTGTCTCAAAAAAATCCAGCCTGCTCACCAGCCATGAACCTCTTCCACACCACCCCGCCCTGGGCCTCCACCCCGCCCGAAGCCATGCGCGACTGGCAGCTCCGCCGCCTGCGCCACTACCTGCGCACCCGCGTCCTGCCCTTCAGCGCCCACTACCGCAGCCTCTTCCGCGAGCACGATCTTCACCCCGAAGACCTCGCCACTTGGGAAGACTGGGCGCGCGTCCCCTTCACCGGCAAGGCCAACCTAACCGTGCCGCGTGAACAACAGCGCGACTTCGTCCTCCTGCCCGACGAAGCCGCCCTGCGCCGCGAACCCGCCCTCATCTTCCACGCCCTCACCCATGGCCGCGCCGCCGCCAAAGCCCGCGCCGAGGACGAATTCCGCCCCATTTTTCTGACCAGCACCACCGGCCGCTCCTCCGACCCCGTGCCCTTCCTCTACACCAAGCACGACCTTCACAACCTCGACATCACCGGCCGCCGCATCATGGAGGTCGGAGCCAGCCAGCGCGACTTCCGCCACGTCAACCTCTTCCCCTACGCCCCACACCTCGCCTTCTGGCAGACCCACCACGCCGGCCTCGCCTTCGGTACTTTCATGGTCAGCACCGGCGGCGGCAAAACCCTCGGCACCGAAGGCAACATCAACCTCATCGACAAAATCCAGCCGGACATCGTCATCGGCATGCCCACCTTCATCTATCACCTCCTCAGCATCGCCGTCGAAGAAGGGCGCGTTTGGCCTAACTTGAAGCGCATCGTGCTCGGCGGAGAAAAAGTCGCCGAAGGCCTGCGCGCCCGCCTGCGCGAACTCGCTACCCAGCTCGGCAGCGAGGACGCCCACATTCTCTCCACCTACGGCTTCACCGAGGCCAAGATGGCCATGCCCGAATGCCCCAGCCACACCGGCGTCGGCATCAGCGGCTTCCACCTCTCGCCCGACCTCGGCATCGTCGAACTCGTCCACCCCAAAACCGGACGCCCCGTCGAGCCGGGCGAACCCGGCGAGATCGTCTATACCCCGCTCGACGCGCGCGGCACCGTCGTCCTCCGTTACCGCACCGGCGACATCGCCGAAGGCGGCCTCACCTGGGAGCCTTGCCCGCACTGCGGCCGCCGCTGCCCCCGCCTGCTCGGCCCCATCTCCCGCGTCAGCGAGGTGCGCGAACTCCACATCGACAAACTCAAAGGCACCCTCGTCAACTTCAACCTTCTCGAACACCTCCTCGACGACCAACGCGGCATCGCCGCCTGGCAGCTCGAACTGCGCAAGCGCCACGACGACCCCCACGAAACCGACGAAATCCATCTCCACATCGCCCCCGAACCCCGCGCCAGCACCGACGACCTCACCCGCCTCGTCCGCCAGCGCTTCGCCGAAGTCACCGAAGTCACCCCCAACGAAATCCACTTCGAAGACCTCCCCGCCCTCCGCGACCGCCTCGGCCTCGGCCGCCTCATCAAAGAACAAAAACTCCTCGACTCCAGGCCCAAAGAAGTGGCGCGAGCCGCCGGCTCGCCGCCTCTCCCAACAGAAACCGCCGCCGCAAATTAACCCAACTCCAAAACCCACCACACCCAACCCCCACCTAACCTCAATCCCGTTAATCCTGAAATCCTGTCAAAAAAACCTCCACCCACCAACACCCCCCCCTTCCCTTCCTAACCACCCACCATCCATCCTGTCAATCCTGTCCCAAAAAAACTCCACCCGCCAACAGCCATGAAACCCCTCTACATCATCAGCGCCACCCGCACCCCCTTCGCCAAAGCGGGCACCACCCTGGCCGCGCTGGACGCCGTGGACCTTGGCCGCGCCGCCGTCACCAGCCTGCTCACCAAGACCGGCCTCGATCCCACCGTCGTGGACGAAGTCATCTTCGGCTGCGTCGGCCAGCCGCCCGGCGCGCAAAACATCGCCCGCGTCATCGCCCTGCGTTCCGGCATCCCCCAAGCCGTGCCCGCCATGACCGTGCATCGCAACTGCGCCTCCGGCCTCGAAGCCGTCACCACCGCCCACCAGCGTCTCTGCGCCGGCCAGGGCGACGTCTTCATCGTCGGCGGAACCGAAAGCATGTCCAACATGCCCTTCTACTTCCGCCCCGCCGCCGTCGAAAAATTCACCGCGCTCAGCCGCGCCAAATCGCTCGTCGGCAAGACCCGCACCGCCGCCGCCTTCCGCCCCGCCGACTTCGCTCCCCTCATCGGCATCCAACTCGGCCTCACCGACCCCGTCTCCGAACTCAACATGGGCCAGACCGCCGAACTGCTCGCCCGCGAATTCCAAATCTCCCGCGAAGCGCAGGACGCCTTCGCCATGCGTTCCCATGTCCGCGCCGCCGCCGCCACGGAACTCCACGCCCTCGAAATCAGCCCCGTCTATCTTCCGGGCCGCGACCCCGCGCTCACCGACAACGGCATCCGCCCCGACTCCACCACCGAAAAACTCGCCAAACTCCGCCCCATCTTCGACTCCCGCTACGGCAGCGTCACCGCCGGCAACAGCTCGCAGATCACCGACGGCGCCGTCGCCCTCCTCGTCTGCGGCGAGGACGCCCTCCGCCATCACGGCTGGACACCCATCGGCCAGCTCACCCATTACGCCGCCACCGGCTGCGACCCCGCCCGCATGGGCCTCGGCCCCGTCCGCGCCATGGATGCCGTCCTGCACCGCTCGTTGATGACCCTCAAGGACTTCGACCTCGTCGAGATCAACGAAGCCTTCGCCGCCCAAGTGCTCGCCGTCTTGAAAGCCCTGTCCCACAAAGAAGCCGCCCGCCGCGCCGGACTCGACGCCCCGCTCGGCGAACTCGACCCCGCCCGCGTCAATCCCTCCGGCGGAGCCATCGCCCTCGGCCACCCCGTCGGCGCCAGCGGCGCCCGTCTCGTCCAGACCGCCCTCACCCAACTCCACCTAACCCATCAAAAACGCGCCCTCGTCACCCTCTGCGTCGGCGGAGGCCAAGGCGTCGCCGCCATTCTCGAAGCCATCTAACGAAACCCCGTCAAAAATGTCTAACCAACTATGAAACCCAAACATAATCCGCAAAGCGCGAAGCGCTGAACCGACGCCCTGCGCCCTGCGCCCTGCGCCCTGCGCTCTGCCCCCTGCCCCCTGCCCCCTGCCCTCTGCCCTCTGCCAACCCCAAACCCAATTAATCCCCATCCTGTTAATCCTGCAAAAATCCTGAAATCCTGTCCAAAAAAATCCCCAACCTAACAACGGCCATGAAAACCCTCGCCATCCCCAAACTCACCCCTTACCTCGCCGGGCACCCCGCCCCCGGCGGCCCGCCCGCGTTCAGCCGCGAACTCGACGCCGACGGCATCGCCTGGCTCACCTTTGACCAGCCCGGCAGCGCCGCCAATCTCTGGTCGGAATCCACCCTCCGCCAGTTCATCTGGCACATCGAGCAGATCGAGCGCACGCCCGCCGTGCGCGCCCTCGTCATCCGCAGCGCCAAGCCCGGCATCTTCATCGCCGGAGCCGACCTCAAATCCCTGCGCCACCTCTGCCCCGCCCGCCTGGAACAGCTCATCTGGCTCGGCCAGGCCGCCTTCGACCGCCTCGCCCGCCTGCCCATTCCGAAGGTCGCCCTCATTCACGGCGCTTGCGCCGGCGGCGGTTTTGAAATGGCGCTCGCCTGCGACTGGCGCATCGCCACCGACGACCCCGCCACCAAGGTCGGCCTGCCGGAGACGCAGCTCGGCCTCCTGCCCGGCTGGGGCGGCACCGTCCGCCTGCCGCGACTGCTCGGCCTTCGCCGCGCCCTCGACATCATCCTCACCGGCAAGCTCCACCCCGCCAAAGCCGCGCTCAAAAAAGGCCTCGTCACCCACCTCGCCCCCGCGGAAGCCGCGCCCACGCTCGCCCGCAAACTCGCCCTCGGGCCGCGCCCCCGCCTGCCCTTCCACGCCGACACCCTGCCCGGCGTTTCCCGCCTCATCGCCCATCTGGCGCATTGCAGCGTGCTCGCCAAAACCCACGGCCTCTACCCCGCCCCCCTGCGCGCCATCGAAGTCGCGCACAAAGCCCTCCGCCTGCCCGTGGAGGACGGCCTCGCCCTGGAGCGCGACGCCATCGTCCACCTCGCCCAAACCAGCGAGGCCGAAAACCTGATCGATCTCTTCTTCCTGCGCGAAGCCGCCAACAAACACCGTCCCGCCGCCGGCACCGCCATCCCCATCCAATCCGCCGTCGTCGTCGGCGCCGGCGTCATGGGCTCCGGCATCGCGCAAGTCCTGCTCACCCGCGGCGTCCACACCCTGCTCACCGATGTCAGCCCGCAGGCGCTCGCCAAAGGCGTGTCCAACATTCACAATCTAACATCGAACGCCGCCAAACGCCGCGTCTTCACCTCCAAACACGCCCGCGAATCCCTCGACCGCCTCACCACCGCGCACACACCCGTGCCGCTGCACCGCCACCACCTCGTCATCGAGGCCGCCACCGAGAACCTCGAGTTGAAGAAAAAAATCTTCGCCGGCCTCGCCGCGCGCACCGCGCCGGACACCATCCTGGCCACCAACACCTCCGCGCTCTCCGTTGCCGAGTTGGCCGCCGCCGTCCCGCACCCGGAGCGCGTCATCGGTCTGCACTTCTTCAACCCCGCGCACAAAATGCCGCTTGTCGAAGTCGTCGCCCTGCCGGAGACGCACCCCGACGTGCTCGCCACCGCCGTCGCCTTCGTGCAGAGCCTCGGCAAGACCCCCATCGTCGTCCAGGACCGCCCCGGCTTCGTCGTCAACCGCATCCTCATGCCCTACCTCATGGAAGCCGTCCGCATGAACGGCTACGGCATCCCCGTCGAAACCATCGACCGCGCCATGCTCGATTTCGGCATGCCCATGGGGCCGCTCCGCCTGCTCGATGAGATCGGCCTCGACGTCGCCCAGCACGTCGCCGACACCCTCGGCGCCGCCTTCCCCGACCGCTTCCCCGCCAGCGACGCCCTCCGCCAAAAGATCGCCAACGGCCATCTCGGGAAAAAGACCGGCCAGGGCTTCTATCATTACAAAAACGGCCGCGCCGTCCACCTCCGCCCAAAGCCCGTCCTCGATCACGACGACCCCACCCGCATCCAGCGCACCCTCACCGACCTCCTCACCCAGGAAGCCCAGCGCTGCCTAGACGAAAAAGTCGCCGCCACCGCCGCCGACATCAACCTCGCCATGATCCTCGGCACCGGCTATCCGCCCGGCAAAGGCGGGCCGCTGACAAAAGTGGCGCAAGCTTCCAGCTTGCAGCCCCTCATGGAGCAACCCGCCAACTCGCTCCCCACCCCGGCGACAGCGCCAGCCGCCCCACAAACCACCACCGCCCCATCCTGTTAAACAAGCGCGCCAGTTTTCCACGCCCCAAACCCCCAAAAAAATCCCGTTAATCCTGAAATCCTGTCAATCCTGTCCAAACAAACCCCGCAAATCCTGTCTAACAAAGAAAGGCCCCCCGCCATGAAAACCAACACTCACTCCAAAAATCCTGTCAATCCTGTCAAAGAAAACGCCGTCCTGCTCGACACCTCGCGCATGAATGCCGGCCAGCGCGCCGCCCTGGAGATGGCCGAAGCCGCGCGTGACGAACGCCGCAACACCGGCTACGCCGCCTCCCTGTTCTTCGGCCAGCCTGCCGCGGACAAGCTGCTGCCCTTTCCCAAGCAATCCGTCGAAGACCGCGACCAAGGCGACGCCTTCCTGCACCGCCTCCAGGACGTGCTCGACGACCACGCCGACCCCGACGCCATCGACCGCGACGGCGAGATCCCCGACGTCCTGATCGAAGCCCTCGCCAACATCGGCGCCTTCGGCATCAAGATTCCCACCCACTACGGCGGACTCGGCCTCTCGCAGACCAATTACTCCCGCGCCGCCATGAAGCTCGGCGGTTTTTGCGGGAACCTCACCGCCCTGCTCTCCGCCCACCAATCCATCGGCGCGCCGCAGCCGCTCATCCTGTTCGGTACCGAGGAGCAAAAAGCCAAGTACCTGCCCCGCTGCGCCAAAGGCGAGATTTCCGCCTTCGCCCTCACCGAATCCAACGTCGGCTCCGACCCCGCGCGCATGACCACCCATGCCGGACTCGACGCCGACGGCACGCACTACCTGCTCAACGGCGAAAAACTCTGGACCACCAACGGCACCAAAGCCGGCCTCATCGTCGTCATGGCGCGCACCCCGCTGCCGGACAAACCGCACGCCACCACCGCCTTCATCGTCGAGGCCGGCTGGCCCGGCGTCGAAGTCGTCCATCGCTGCCGTTTCATGGGCCTGCGCGCGCTTTACAACGGCGTCATGCGCTTCACCAACGTCCGCGTGCCGGTCGAGAACGTCCTCGGCGGCGTCGGACGCGGCTTGAAAGTCGCCCTCACCACACTCAACACCGGCCGCATCACCCTGCCCGCCGCCTGCGCCGGCCTTGCCAAACGCTGCCTCGACATCAGCACCCGCTGGGCGCGCGAGCGCGAGCAGTGGGGCCACCCCATCGGCAAACACGCCGCCATCGCCGACAAACTCGCGCGCATGGCCGCCGACACCTACGCCCTGGAGTCCACCGTGCTCTACGTCTCCTCCCTCGTCGATGCCGACAAACACGCCGACGTCCGCCTGGAAGCCGCCCTCGCCAAGCTCTGGGGCAGCGAGACCGCCTGGCGCATCGCCGACGACACCATGCAGATCCGCGGCGGCCGCGGTTATGAAACCGCCGACTCCCTGCGCGCCCGCGGCGAGCCCGCCGACCCGGTGGAGCGCCTCTTCCGCGACGCCCGCATCAACACCATCTTCGAAGGCAGCAGCGAAATCATGCGCCTCTTCATCGCCCGCGAAGCCCTCGACCCCCACCTCCGCCTCGGCGCCGCCGCCGTGAACCCCACCCTGCCCTGGAAGACCCGACTCGCCTCCGTCTTCAAGGCCGGCCTGTTCTACGCCAAATGGTATCCGCAGAAATGGCTGCCGCTCGGCGCGGGCGCTGCCAAAGACCACATCCACCCCGCCCTCCGGGATGACCTCGACGCCATCCACCGCTACAGCCGCCGGTTGGCGCGCGGCCTCTTCCATGCCATGGCCACGAACGGCCCCGCGCTCGAGCGCCGCCAAGTCTTGCTCGGCAAATTCGTCGATATCGGCGCCGAATTGTTCGTTTGGTCCTGCGCCCTCGCCCGCACCGCCGCCCAAGTCACGCAAGCCGACCACGCCGCCGCCGAAGTCGATCGCCTCCTGCGCCTCACCCACCACCACGGCAAGCTCGCCCGCCACCGCATCCGCCAAACCTTCCACCACCTCCGCCAAGGCACCCACGACCGCGCCAGCCAAGCCATCGCGAAAGAGTGGATGTAGCACGGGCTTTCAGCCCGTGGGCGTAGGACAGGCATCCTGCCTGTCACCAGTGGTTCAGGCATTCTGCCTGAACTCACCGCCACCGCGTGGCGCGAGCCGCTGGCTCGCCGCCATCCCCGCCGGGCAGAATGCCTGAGCTACTACCAACCCCACAAACCTCAAGCTTGCATTCAAAGCCCTGCCGGATTTATCCACCCCATGCCCGCCAGCAAAAACGCCCCCAAATCGATCAAGGCAGCCGCAGCCCGCTTGGTGCGGCAGTTGCCGGATTCCGCGAGTTGGGATGACTTGATGTACGAAATACTCG
The DNA here is from genome assembly GCA_964573315.1 of uncultured Verrucomicrobiaceae bacterium. GTDB lineage: Bacteria > Verrucomicrobiota > Verrucomicrobiia > Verrucomicrobiales > Verrucomicrobiaceae > JAGRPD01. Next base: position 17,636 of record CAZNKC010000032.1, read on the forward strand.
TCCGCCAGAAGATCGAAACCGGGCTGGCCCATCTGAAAGCCGGAAGATCCCACGATCATGCCGATATCGTGAAGGAATTCGGGCGTCCCGCATGAAGATTGCTTGGTGAGGCGCCCCCCCACAAGCGGAACCTCTTGCTTTTGCCAAACTTGCCACCGTCAGCGAGCTAATGATTCGTTTCAGCAGCAGTGAAGGGTGAGCTGCCCCCGGCAGGGGGCAAAGCCGGTAGCCGGTGGTGCAACCACCGGACAAGACAAGGAACACCAACACAAATCAAAGCCGCGCCCCGGCAGGGGCGCGAGAAAGGCGGTATGGAGAACGGAGAGACGCACGGATATTCTCGCGCCCTTCCAGGGCGCGATGGATAGAGAGTTGATCTGGCCTCCATGAACCAGGGATTCCGCTGCGCTCCATCCCTGGCTACCAGCTCACGAGCCCCCGGCTCGATTTCATGATTCGGCGCTCTCCATTCCCGGCTTGCTGGCTTTCTCTCCCCTCATCCCCGCTGAAACAAGCCGCTGGGGCCATCGCGCCTTGGCTCACGGATACTCCCAAACCCAGTCGCCGAGATACCAATGGTGAGTAGGCTTGCTGATAGGTGGATTGAGATTGCTCTGTCCGTTGTCATCCTTGCCATCTTGTCCTAGAGACCACAGCCGATAGCGCCCGTTGTCTGTGCGCTGATAACGATAGGCTGTACCACTGATGGGATCGGTGGGGGCTGGTTGACCGCCTGAAAAGTGGAGGGCATCGAGGGATTCGGGATACTCGCCATGCTGAAGCGCGTGCCGCTCCAGAGCACAGGCTAATAAGGCCATGTCAACCCGGCTTTTTGAATATACGGTCTTTCGACGATATAATACCTTCCTGTTTGACGTCAAGGCGGGGTTCCATAGCAACGTTATCGCGTCACTTGACCAGGGACGATCGCTCAGCTTTTCCAAGCCTCTCTCAAATTGAATCCCGCATTGGTCGAATGTCTGATTCTCATCGCGTAATGGGATGATACAATTATTGAAAAAAAATTCGATGACGGAAGCGGAGTTAGCATCCAACCAACCGGCGGGAGCGCGATGATACCATTGGTACCCCAGCGGAAGCTTTGAGTTAATTATCCGTAGATGTTCGCCTCCGTTGATCTTGATCCATTCAATAACACGATCGGCGATGCACATCTCAGTGCGGTATGCGGTCAGCGAAGAGCGGCGGTAATCCAATCGTGCCAAATTTGTTTCCAACCGCGCAAAGTCCTCCACCGAGCCGGCCTGTTCTTTGCAAATCTCCCATACCGCATTGGTGATGTCACCCGAAAAAGTGGTGGCATAAAGCCAGGATAGCAGGAGCGGTTCTTGACTCATCGCCTCAGCCATGCGGAGCACGATGCGCGCACAGCGATGCGCTGTAGCGACATCACCTGCCTGCATAGCGGTGACGCTGCGCAGCGACCAGTATTGGCAGGCAACCCAAGCGGCGGTGTAGTACCTCAAGTCAAACTCCCAAGGCAACTCCGAGAACTCCCGCTCCTTCCAAGCTGGCGTCCACTGAGCCAGCGGCCGGTCAAGCGCGGCGGCCAGTTCTTCTTCCAACTCAGTATCCTTTTCCAATGCCCGCAGCAACCGCGCTGCTGTCGTTTCGTTTGGATCCGGTTCAATGCCCAACCACTCCAGCCAAACATCCGCATCCAATGCTTGGCCAATCTCAGGCAAGGCAGGCCGATGCCTGCCAGCGATTTCCCATGGCAACGCGAGTTGGAGCAGCCGCTCATGCTTCCGTCCGAACCCGCTGCTGTTGTCGTCATCCTTGACCGACAGCGCCAAATCCTTTAGGGCCGGCACAGCGCAGAAGTTCAATTCATCCGGTGGCGGGTCCGGAAGCGACTGAAACAGATCGCGAATGTCCAGCGTCTCGCCCGCAGCCTCCAACTGTGCTTTGGCGGCAGCCAAGCGCCGGGTGCCGCTCCAGTTCATCCACTGCCAAGCCAGGGCAAACAGCAAAAGCAGAGAAACAAAGCCCCAAAGACCAGTGACGAGCAGGCGTCGTCCCCACCGACGCCAGCGCGCGGTCGGGACTGAAGTGGCGGATGAATCAGGATCAACGGTGTTGTTCATAAAAGTCGTGTTGGAGTTGGAAATGCGCGCGCAGGGCCAGCAACGTCGGACCGTCCGCGGGCAATTTGTCCGGCAGTTTGGCCAGCCGCGTGTCCACCTCCGAGGCGGGCGTGCCCAGACGCAAGAGCAGCGCAGCGAGGCCCAGCATGCCCCAACTGGCGACCAGCCAGCGCGGGGGCAGCCAGTCGCTGCTCCGCCAGGAGGGCGGTTTGGCGGCGGCTGAGTGGAGCGCGGTATTCAGGATGGCCTCGCGCCAAGCCGGTGTCGGGTCCGGCGGCGGTCGTTCGCAGGCGATGCGGCGCAGGCGGTTTTCGATGTCATGCGGGTCTTTCATGCGGGTTTGGCGGGTAGAGGCGCCAGATGGGCGCGCAGTTTTTCCAGGGCGTAGCGATAGCGGCTGGCAGCCGTGTTGACCGGGATGCCCAAGGCCCGGCCCAATTCTTCAAAAGTCATTTCCTCCCAGATGCGCAGATGCACGACGACGCGCTGCTCCACCGGCAGCGCGTCGAGAGCCGCCGCCAGCCGCTCGTCGTCCCTTTCGCCGGTGTGGTCGTGATGATTCATCTCCAGCGTCTCCGCACGCAGCCGGTCATCGATCCGCGCCGCAGTCTGCCGCCGCCGCAGCCAGTCGATGGCGAGGTTGCGCGCCAAGCAGAACAGGTAACCACGCTCGTGACCGCAGCTTTTGCCCACCTCTTGCCGGGCCAGCTTCACAAACACGTCCTGCAGCAGATCACGGGCATCCGCCTCCGAGCCGGCCATGCGCAGCAGCAGCCGGTACAGCCCCGCCGCGTGGGCGTCGTAAAGGCGGGCGAGTTCGGCAGGCGGCATCGGATGGGAGACTTTGCAAAGGAAGACGGATGGCGGACGATTTTTTGTCTATCGGGAGGAAAAACATCACCGACATGGTGTAGCGCAGGCATCCTGCCTGTCACCAGTGGTTCAGATATTCTGCCTGAGCTGCTTCTGACAAACCCCCCATGTTGTCAGCGATCCGAAAAGGACTTTTTACAGAACCTGACGAGCGCCGGCGGATGGCCGGCCTTATCTTTGCCGTCCACAAACGTCACATTCACCGTGCCTCACACCATGAAAGACATCGCTTTTATTTTCTCCATCGGCTTGGTTCTTGTGCTTGGCATCACTTCCCTGGACCGGGCGATTGAAAAGATCACCGTGTCAGCCGCTCGGCAGGCGGGCCATGGACTGCCGGGTTTCCTCAGCAGTTATGAAACCGCGCTGGCCGCTTCCAGAGGCGGAGAAACCCCGGTGGTGCTGGTCTTTGGCCGGGCCGGAGAGGAAGCCACGGAGCGCCTGAAAGACGAGGTGCTGCGCAGCTCCAACGTCAACGCCATCAAGGAACGGTTTGTCTGGGCCTACATCGAGGCGGGGCAGGACTTGCATCGCAGCGCCGTCACCCGCTTCGGAGTTGGCAAAACACCGCTCACCTGCGTGGTGGACGGCAGGGGGAACGAGTTGCGCCGCATCGAAGGATACCAACCGGCCCACGCCTACGCAGCCCAGCTTATTCGCTGTCTGGAGGCTTTTCAGGCAACCGCAGATCATCCCAGCCCTGTCACTCTGTCTTCAAAGTGACGGCTTTCAGGCGGAAAAGACTCTGGCCCCCAGGCAAATCGCGCACTCGCAAGGTCAGCCGGTAAGTGCCGGGCTGCGCCACCTCGACTTTGCCAACCTCGAAATCCTTGTATTCATCCTTGGCTCCGGTCGGCGTGGACTGCGCGGTCAGCTTGCTCCCGGCGAGCAGCACCTCGTAGGAACCGGCCTCGCTGGATTCATTGGCCTGACTGACCTGCACGGTGTGGCGTCCGGCGGGGAGCTTCACCAGCCAGCTCGCCCAGTCCGCCGACGAATCCCAATTCACCAGCGTGCCGTTGACGAGCATCAGCGAGGTGCCGCGGTTGAAATCCGCCTGGGCGGCCTCCAGCACCACCTTGCCATCGGCCAGGGTGACGATCTGCCCGACGCGCTCCAGCAGCTTGAGCACGATGGCCTCGATGTTCGCCGCTCTGGCGGGATCCTGCGCGGCCAGCGCCTCCAAATAAGCGACGCACTCCGCCGCCTCCACCCGGCTCAGGACGCCGAGCGCCTGATCTTTCTCCCGGTTGTCCTTGGCTGCTTCGTAAAGCCGCTTGGCCTGCTCGAAGAGCGCCTCCTGCGGCAAGGCTCCCGGCTGCGGCGCCAACTGGCCCGCCGCCCTCAAGATCAATATCCGTGCGGCGGGATCCGTTTCGGCATCGAATTTTTCCGCCAGCAGCGGCAGCGGCTCGCTGCTTGGCCAGCCCGACAGCGCGGAAATGGCCGCCCTGCGCACCTCCGCGGAGGCGTTTTCCATGGCCCGCTGCAACTGCGCCAGCGCGCTCTGGCCGCCAATCTGACCGAGCACCCGGACCAGCAACGCGCGGTAACGCTCCGCTCCCAGCCCGCTCTGGTAAGCGTTGAGGATGGGGCCGGCCGCTGTTTCGGGGTTCTCCGCCCGTTGCACGATGGAGACAAGCGCGGCCTCGGCGTATTTTTCCAACGGCTCCGGCAGTGTCTCGCAACGCTCCAGCAGATTCGGCAGCGATGGGGGAGTGGCCAACCCGGCCACCACACGCCACGCGGCTTCCTGCACCTTGACATCGCTGTCCTCCATCCGCTCCCAGGCCAAATCCAGCCCGCCGTTGATCTCGCGCATGATGACGACATTGAGCAGATTGATCTTTCCGGACTGGGTTTTGGCGGCTTTGGCGGCGCGCAGGATGGCGCCATCCACCTCGGCTCCGCCGCGCAGCCGGCCCAGCGTCAGGCAGGCGGCCGGGCTGGTCTGCGGGTCTTCCGCGTAAGACAGCAGCAGCCGCACGTCTTGCGCGGAAGCCTCCGGCGCTCCTTCCTGCTGCGCCAGCTCCACGAATCGTTGCGCCCGCTTGGCCAGCTTGCGCTTGGTCAGCCAAAACCAAGAGCCGGCGATCACGACCAGCAGCGCCAGCACCGGAATCGTGTAGCGGCTCAGCCGGCTCACCGTGTGGACGGGACGGGCGGACCGGGGGTGGACCGGTGTCGCCGCCGCACCTGATCTGCCGCCGCCTTTGACGGCCACCCTGCCCTGCTCGCCGAGCAGACCCTTCGGCATCAAATCCCGTTTCAGCTTGCCGGCCTCCGCCGCCGGACTCTCCGTATCATCCGCCAGCGCCACGGCCACGGCAGGCTTCGGCACGCGCTTTTCCCGGTAGGCTTTCAGAGCCGCCGCCGTCGAAGCCGGGCGGTCCTCCGGCAGGCGGCTTTGCAGCCAGTCCACCCAAGCCGGGATGTACGCCGGCAAATCCGGCCGCAGCTTCTCCAACGGCGTCAGCCGATGATACAAATGGGCGGCCATCACCTGCGGCGCCATTTCTCCCTGGAAGGGATATTGTCCGGTCAGCGCATAGTAAAAAATGCAGCCGAGCGAGTAGAGGTCCGTGCGCGAGCCCACGACACCGCGCTCGAACTGCTCGGGCGCCATAAAAAAAATGGACCCCAAAATACCGCCCTCGGAGTCCGTTTCCTGCAGCACCGGCTGCACGGCGGACATGGCCAGGCCGAAGTCGAGGATTTTCACCTGGAAGCTTCCGCTGGGCAGCCAGGTAATCATCAAATTTTGCGGCTTGAGATCCAGATGGATCAACCCTGCAGCGTGGGCGGCGATCATGCCTTCCAGCGTCTGGTTGACCAGCGTGTCAAAGTCCCGCTCCGTGAGCGCGCCGCGGGCCACGATGTCCTCCAGCGTCTCCCCCTTCACCAGTTCCATCACGATGAAGGCGCCTTCGTCGTCCACGCCTACGTCATAGACGGTGACCACGTTCGGGTGTTGCAGAGTGGACAGTGTGCGCGCCTCCTTCACCAGTTCGTTCAAGCCATCGCGCGCGCCGCCATCCTCCTCCGCGGTCTTGCGCACCTTTTTCACGGCCACTTCACGGCCCAGATGGCTGTCCCAACCGCGCAACACCTCGCCACGCCCGCCTTCGGCGATCGGCCCGATGATTTGATAACGTGCGTTCATTCCAGAGGTTCGGATGACTTGTCTGATACGACTACACCAGGAGCAGTGTCAAGACATCACGCGCAAAAAGAAGGGGCGGCATTTCAAGTCCGCCCCTTCCTCGCAATGCTTGTTCTTGTCCGGCGTGGATCAGTTGCCGGTCGGAGCCGCGGTTTCAGCGGCGGCCTTCTTCGAGGCTTCGTAAACCTTTTGCGCTTCGGCCTTTTGGCCGTCATTCATTTCCTTTTCCAGCGCGCTCAGGAAATTGACCGCGATCTCGGCGTTGTTCGAAGCCTCCACCGCGCGTTTGGCATAGGTCCAGGCCTTGACAAAGTCCGGCTCGTTCTTGCTGCTGGCCGTGCCGCGCTGGTACATGCTGGCCAGCCGCAGCATGGCCACCGGCTCGCCTTGGTCGGCGGCGAGGGAGTACTGGTTGGCGGCTTGGCTGGGATTGGCTTGGCCGACGGCGCCCAGTTCATACATGGCGCCGAGAGAGAGATGGCTGGCGGCCAGATTGGCGTTGGCGCCCATTTCAAACCAGGATTTGGCGGCCACCAAGTCCTGCTGCACGCCCTGGCCGTTCTGGTAGGCCAAGCCGACTTTCTGCATCGCCGGCGGCACTCCGGATTCGGCGGCGCGTTTGAACAAGGCAAAGGCTTTTTCCATATCCTTGTCCACCACGTTGCCCTGTTCGTAGTACACGCCCACGTTGTAAAGCGCGCGGGGATCGTTGTTCTGAGCGGAGAGGCGGTAGAGGTCCAGGGCGTTTTTCGGATTCACCGGCACCAACACCTCTTTGCTGTCGGGGTCCATCCAGCCCAGTTCGGAGGCCACGCCGAGACGGAAGAGCGCTTCGGCGTCGCGGCCATTTGCGCCTTTGGTGTAAAACTCAAGCGCCTGCTTGAGGTCTTTTTTCTGGCCGCCCTCCCCTTGCTCGTAAATCTGGCCGAGCAGGCGATTGGCCGCCGCATTGCCCTTTTCTGCCGCCTTGTTGAACATCTTGACGGCTTCCTCCGGATTCTTTTCCACCAGGGCCGTGCCGCCCTCCGTCGGCTGGTCGCCGTTGAAGAGCCGTGCCGCCAGCGCGCTCATCGCCGCGGGGCTGTCCTGTTCTTCGGCGGCTTTTTTGAGGTATTCCAGAGCCTTTTTGTCCTCTTTAAGGATGCTGCCATTGACTCCGGCGGTGTAGAGTTGGTAGAGCATGAAGGTCGCCTCTCCGTCGCCTTCCTCACTGCCTTTCGTGAGCAGGTCACGCGCTTTTTCCGGGCTGCGCTCCAGCTTGGCCACACCGTTGAGGTAGAGGTTCGCCAGCAGACGGCGCGCGGCGCGATCTCCACCCGCCTCGGCTTTCTCGATCAACTCCACCGCTTCGGCCACCTTGGCGGGATCCTGGGAGTAGGCTTGCAGCATGATCTGCCCCAGCTCGGACATCGCCGCCACTTGGCCCTTGTCCGCCGCCGTTTTGTAAAAGGAGGTCGTTTGCTCCAGCGTCGCGCCCTGCAACACACCGGTCACCGTCCACCGGCCCAGCGCGTAATTGGCATCAGCGTCGCCGGTGGTCGCCAAGTCGTTGACTTTTTTGACCGCCTCCGTCATCACGGCATTGAGGTCTTTGGAGCTGTCCTGCTGGTCCTTGGCCAGTTGTTCCAGGATGGTTTTCATTTCCGTGCTGGTCTTGAGCGCGTCAGTGTCAATGCCGGCGACGATGACCAAGGCGGCGAGTTTTACTTTGAGTGCGGTGAGTAGCATAATGTCTGTTTGGATGGGAACGGGTTGGGACTAAAAAAGCCCGGAAGAGTTCATTTATAGACGTGAAATTGTGTCCGTTGCAAGATTTTGCTGCAAATTGGTAAGCAAAAAATCCCAATTTTTTGCGCCAATGCCGGTTTTGCCCCGGTCAGCCGGCATTTTGCGCCTCTTCCCGAGCCCCGCCCACCGTGCGCGGCGCCAGCCGGGCCAGCCAGACGTAACGCTGGAACAACACTTTCACCGAGGCTGTCAGCGGCACCGCCAGGATCGCCCCCAGCAGTCCGCCCAGCAACAGGCTCCACACCAGCACCGAGACGATCACCGTCATCGGATGCAGCCCGACCGACTCGCCCACGATCTTGGGCGAGATCAAAAACCCGTCGATCTGCTGCACCACCACGAAGATGATCGTCACCACCAGCGGCAGCATCCACCACGGATCCCCCGGCACCAGCGCGCTGCCGCCCTGCACCGCCGCGATCGTCACCGCCGGCACCCAGCACAGCATAATGCCCAGATACGGAATGATGCCCAGCACACACAGCGCCAGCCCGATCAGCAGCCCAAAGTCCAGCCCGATGATCATGAGGCCGATGCCGGTGGCGATGCCATTGATGAGGCTGACAAAAAGCTGGCCGCGGAAAAACGCGATCAGATAGCCGTTGATCTCCGTCAGGCAGTCCACCAGTTCGTCCTTGAAGGCGGAGGCGCGCAGCGGCAAATAGTCCGCCCAAGTTTGCTTGATGCGCGCGCTTTCGATCAGGAAATAATAAAGATACAGCGGCACGATCACCATCGACAAAAAGAAGCCGAAAACTCCCAGGAAACCTCCGAAGCTGGAGCGCACCAGCTTCCAGCCGTTCACCATCAGGCCGGGCAGCACTTTCCGCACCCAGTCCCCGGTCAGCAGCGCCCGCAAGCTGAGACCCTCATCATCATCATCACCCAATATCTCCACGATCTCCGCGGCATTCAGTTTCTCCGTCTCCGGTGCAGCGGTTCCCGCTTCCGCTTCAGATTCAGGTGTCCCTGCCTCCGTTGCGCTTTTTTCCTCCAGCGGTTCCGGTTCCGTGGACGGCGGCGCGGCTTCCGCAACCGGCGCGGACGGCGCAACGGCCTTCACCGGCAGGGGCGGCAGCAATTCGATGCCGTATTTCTCCCTGACATCGTCCGTGAACTTCAGCACCGAATCCCGCGCCTTCACCGTGTAGGCCACCAGCTTGCCGTCCATATTCCGGGCCTGGACACTGACCTTGTGCCCCAGCCACCAGCCCATGCCGCCCAAAAACAAGGTGAACGCCGCGAACACCAGCAGCACCGCCCGCTGCCGCGTCAACCCCCGTTTTTTCTCCAGCCAAACCACCCCCGGCTCCAGCAGGTAGGCCAGCACCCCGGCCACCGCGAAGGGCACCAGAAACGGCTGCAAAAAAGCCAGCACCCGCGTACCGGTGTAAACCGCTCCGATCGCAATCACCACGGTCACCGTCAGCGACAACGCCGTCACCGCCGCCCACAGGGCCTTTTTCTGAAATGGAGTCGGAAGATCGTTCACACCACGCGGGAGAGGTTCCTTGAAGCGCTCAGGCTAGCCTGCCCGCCGGGAAAGGAAACTGCAAATCCACGGGAATTTTGGAATCATTGAAATCCCGCGCCAACTTCCCAGATGACGGCTCCGATTTCGATGGCGGCACTCATGCCGGCATATTAACAGCATCCTGCCTGTTTCGCCGGTCAGGTCAGTGCCATCGCTTGGAATGAGGGCGAGCCGCCCTCATTACTGCGCTGCCAGCGCATCCACATTGATGCGGCGGCCGTTGCGGTCGAAGCGGACTTTGCCCTCGGTGAGGGCGAAGATGGTGTGATCCTTGCCGATGCCGACATTGGCGCCCGGCGTCCAGCGCGTGCCGCGCTGGCGGATGAGGATGTTGCCCGCAATCACCGCCTCGCCGCCGTATTTCTTGATGCCGAGACGCTTGCTGTTGCTGTCGCGTCCGTTTTTGACGCTGCCTTGACCTTTCTTGTGAGCCATAAACGGGTTCTCCTGGGTGAGGGATGGATGGGTTGAAAAATCAGGCGTTGATCGAGACGACCTCCACCTGGGTCAGCGACTGGCGATGCCCCACCGTGCGGTGGTAGCCCTTGCGCTTGCGGAACTTGAACGCCACGACCTTCGGGCCGCGGTACTGCTTCACCACCTTTGCCACCACGCTGGCGCCGCTGACCGTCGGCGCGCCCACCTGGATGTCGGAGCCTTCGCCGCAGGCCAGCACTTGGTCGAAGACAGCGTCCTCGCCCTCGGCGAGTTCGAGCTTCTCGACGTCGAGTTTGTCGCCCACGGAAACCTTGTATTGTTTGCCGCCGGTTTTGATGATTGCGTAAGCCATGACTAAAAAAGAGGGGTGTTTATCCGAGAAAACGGGCGGGGATACTTCCACAGCCGTTTGGAACGGGCAAGTGGAAATTTTATCTTTTCCAACAAAATAAAGTCCCCCGCCTCTCCGAGGCGTGGGGGCGTGGGGCGACCGGCTCGGTCGCCGGGGGCGGGGCGGCGAACCAGCGGCTCGCTCCACGCGCCTCCCTCACCACGTATAGCGCACCGTGTAGCGCACCAGTTTCGACTCCCCGGCTTGCAGCGGCACGCGGAACTCGATGGTCTGGGCGTTCAGCTTCTGGAAGTCCTGCGTCTTTTCCGTGACCTCCCAGTTCGCCCAGCGGAAGAGGTGCTCCACCACCCGGATTTCCGCGGCTTCCTCCTTGCGGTTGCGCACCGTGATCTCGAAGGTCTCCGTGGCCTCGTCGCGGCTGCGGTGCCTGGAAAACTCGACACGCTTGCGCTCGCCCACGAGATCGAAGGCGTTGCCCGTCTGAAAGCGCAGCAGTTCGTCCTTCGGCGTGTGGTCCATCTCCGCCTCGCCGATGAACTGAAGCTGATTCTCGTCCGCCCGGTAAAAACGCACCCGGCCCTTCGGCAGCGGGATGCCGAGCTGGTTCTCCTTGCTGTTCTTGAACTCGACGAAGGAAGCCACTTTTTTGTTTCCCTCCGCGCCGCCGTATTCGCCTTCCCCGCGCAGCGGCAGCGGACCGCCATACGGACTAAAGCCCGACCCGTCATACACGTAAAACCGCGCCGACTTCACCCCCGCCGCACGCGCGAACTCCACCTGCTTCGTTTCCCTGTCCCGCAGCGTCACCGGCCGCGCCACCGAGTAGAGGTGGAAATCATCGAAGGACTTCTCCGTCACCTGTGGAGCCATATCCATGGGCGCCGCCGCTGCTACCATGCCATTAAGCACCATCTCCTGCCGCGCATGCCTCTGCACCTTCGCCACATCCCCCGCCATCAGTTTCAGATTGGCGTTTTCAAACGTCTTCCCGCTGCCGTTTTGCACGGACACCCAGCCCACGAGGTCGAACACATTGCCCTTTTCCGGCAGCACCAGATTGTAGTCCGCGTTCCAGCTCAGCCCGCCCGTCACGTAGGCCAGCTCCAGTGCCCCCTGCGCCTCCGCCGCCGCGTTGATCTGCCAGGTCAGTGTCGGTTGCAGGATCGTGTTGTCCCCCAGCGCTGGGAACCAGGGCCGGCCCGGCAATTGGAACTGCAAGCGCTTCTCGATTTCGATGATCGGCGAGGGATTGCCCGCGCGCACGATCTTCCCTTTCACCAGCGTCTTGCGCCCCTCTCCGGCGTCCACCTCGAACTCGATCTCCCTGCCCTCATACAATTTCAGCAGCAGCGCTTCATCCGCCGGATCGTTGCGGTAACTCTGCTCCAGGATTTGAAACGCCACCTTTCCCGCCGGATCCCGCAGGATGACCGACTCCGGCTCCACCGCCGCCGTCACCCCGGAGAAACGCAGTTCATTCACACCCGGAATCAAGTGCGCCTCCACCTCATCCCGCACCACGGCGAAGTTCTGGTTATAGACAGTCAAGGAAGGCTGCGCCAGGACGGCGCCGGCGGACAACGCAAAAAGCAGCAGAGAAGTTTTCATGGCAGTTGGATGTTGGGTCATTCTACCATATCTCGGTTGTCTTTCCCGTTTTCTTGGGGTGAGTTGGAAAAAAATCCGAAACCGCCACCGCAAAATGAGCGGACGGATGTTTGATACCACCAAGCATTGAAAACGGGTCGAATAGGCAAAGGAACGTAGGCCGGGTGTCCCGAAGGGCGCCCGGCTGGGGAGCGTGTCCGCAGCGGAGAAGCTGGACGGGCTGCGCCACATCCGGCCTACCGTCACCTCCGCCAGCCGCTATTGATTGCAATATCCGTTTTCAAACTCACCGCCTCTTACAAAACCTCTGTGGTGAATCCCTTTTTCTACCACAGAAGACACGGAGAGGCACGGAGGTGGGGAAACAGCTTCTATCTTTACTGCCCTGACGGCACGGGAGCGGGCACAGCGGGAACCACCACGGGTGCGGGCGGGGTTGCGGCTCCTGGAGCGGCATTGGGAACGGCGGGCGCTGGAGCGGTTGCCGGTGCGGCGGGGTCGGCGGGCGCGGGAGGTTGTTCGGCGATCACAGGCACCAATTCGGGTTCGGGCGGTTTTGGGAATGGATCGGGCCATTCATGCAGCTTGTAACCCGCACCGATGCCGCCCGCTTCGTTCAAATACTCCGTGATCTTTTGTTCCCAAAGCTTGAGGTCCGGCGGTCCCCAGGGCTTTTCTCCGGTGCCGGGAAAAATCAAGTACGTCACCTTCAGATCGCTCTCAGGGCGGCGGTAAGGTGTGGCTTTGTCGTTGACGGTCTTGGCCATCAGCAGGCTGGCCTCGCCCATCTTGAAGGTCGGCCCGTAATCGCCGCAGATGGCAGGGTAGATTTTATCCCCATGAATCACCGCCGCGTAGTCGCCCATGCGCGGCGTGTGCGGGCTCTCCTTCTCGTAGCCGCGAAACAACAGGGAGATGACAATGAACGGATCCTTCTCCGCGATAAGGCTGCTGCGCGCTTTCATGTCGGCGATCTCCAGCGTCACCCGGTTGATGGAGGACTTGAGTTCGGTGTTGCGGGCGGCTGAGAGCCCTTTCACCGCGTATTCCGCCTTCAACTTCGCCAGCCGCGACTCCCAGCGCGCCAGCAGCGGGTTCGGTGTTTTGGTTTTCTTCGGCCAAGCGTAGCTGGTGAACGGCTGGTAGTAGTCGGACATGAAAATATACTCGTCCAGGCTCGCCATGCGGTCCCCGTCCGAGCCGTCCGCCACCACATCCATCTCGGACTGGATCAGCATCACCCGCCGTTTGGTCACGGGATGGGTGAGTTCCAGGATGGTTTCGCAATCGAAGAAATTGTGCCGGTCGAGCGCCCGGTTCAGGCGCGTGAGGTCCGTCTGCACGCGGCGCGTTTTGTTTTCGTAGAGCTTGTGGTAAAAAGGCGAGACCTTTGCCGTCTCCAACATCGTCTCCAGGCCGGGCAGTACTTTCGGCAGGTGCTCGTTGATGCGGGACAATTCCGCCGCGCTCTGGTTCGCCTTTGGCACACGGATGCTGAGTTGGAATTCCGCCTTGTACGCCTCCGGGTCCAGCCGCTCCAGGCTGGCGAAACCGCCCTGCTCGGTGAGCAGTTTCGTTTTCACCGTGATGCCGTTGAAGAGCGAAGCCACGTCCACCTCCTTGCGCTCGATGTAATTGCCGGGCAGCGGGGGGGGCGGCGCCGGCACTTCCTTGACTACTTCTTTGATGACCTCCTTCACCACCTCGGTCGGCACCTCCCTCACCACCTCGCGCGTGATCACCTCCGGCGTGCGCGCGCTGCGCACGATGTCCTGGATGCCGCGCTTGATCCGGCCTGCGAACGGCGTGAACGGCAACACCAGCCCGGTGGCGATGATGACAAGCACCAGCAGCCGCGTCAGCTTCCCGAAAAAACCCGGCTGCCGTCGCGGCGCCCGCCACGAGGCCGACTCCCCGGAGCCTGTTTCGGAGGAAGGATGGGAAGGTGAATCAGACATGAACGCCCCATACTGCCACGCGTCGGGAGCAGGCGTCAAGGCGCAAGACACAAAGAGTGCCGCGCCTCTCCGAAATGAAGGGCGGCCACGACACGGATATTATTTTGCTCCGCGCCCCGCCCCGGTCACCAAATCCGCTCCAGGAAACGCTCAAGCGGCCCTTTGGCGGAGAAGGGCTTGGTGGCTTTGCGCCCGTCACCGGTGGAGCGTGTCACCACCAGCGGCCCTTTGTGGTCCACGACGCGCAGGGATTTGATTTCGACGCGTTCCAGCGGACAGTCGTTGCTGTCGGTGGGGACGTAGGAGATCGCCTCCAGCGTCTCCAGCCCGCTCACCACTTGGCCGAAGACGGTGTACTGGCCGTCGAGCCCGGCCATGTTGCCGAGTACGAAATAGAACTGGCTGTCGTTGGACAAGCGCTGCGGGTTGACCTTGTCACCGCGGCGCGCCATCGCCACCGCGCCCAGCTTGTGGCTGCGCTTGATTTCAGCCGGGAGCCGGTCCTGGCCGCCGGTGCCCCATTTGTCGCGGGCGTCGTCATCGGATGTCAAGGGGTCGCCGGTCTGCACCAGATAGCTGTCGATCGCGCGATGCACGGCCAAGCCGTTGTAGAGGCTGCTGTCGGCGTTGGCGATGAAATTGGCCGTCGTCTTGGGCGCGTCCGACGTGAGCAGTTGGAACATCACCGTGCGTGTCTCCTTGCCCACCTTGATGTCCATGACCGCCAGCTTGTGGATCTCATCGGGTCCCCAAGCGGCGGGATCAGTCGCATCGCGGGTGGCGGAGCGGGTGCTGCCTTGCGGCGGCTTGGCTGTTTGCGCCCGCGCCTTTTCCACCGCTGCCCCGGCTTTTTGCTCCACTTTCTCCACCGCGCCTGGAGCCAAGCTGCGCGCTGTCTCTACAGCCTCGCCCGCGCTGCCGGGCAGATCGGACGGCAGGGTGGTCTGCGCTTGCAGGAACGTCGGCGACACAGCGGCCAGCAGGAGAATGGGGAAGTGACGGATTTTCATGACTTCAACAAGGAGACGGATCGGGATTACGGGAAAAAAATCGGGCGCTCAACGCAGTTGATCGGGAATCTGCGGCATGGTGGAGACGGAATCCAGCGGCGGATCAGGCAGCGCCGGGGCAGCGCCGGTCGCGGGATAGGTCGATGAGGACGGATGCGGCGCGGTCGCTGGATTGTGGGAGTAAGTGCGGGACGGATTGCCGCGCGACACGCGCCGCGGCAGCCCCCACTGCACGTCCAAATCATCGAGCTGCTGCGCGGTGGGATAACGCACATCCACCTTGCCACTGCTGCAGGATGCCAGGCCGCAAAGGGCGGAGATTATGAACATGGCGGTGGGAACGGCGTTGAATTTCATCAGGGTTAGCTCGGGAAGTCTTGGTCCAATGGCAGGATAGTAGCCATGTCATCGCCGACTGGCAACCGCGAATCAACGGGAACCGCGCCCTGCCTGACATAGCCCAGGCCGCAGGGTTTGCCTGTGGCCGGATGCGCCGCCACGCTGGTCACCTGTCCCAGTGGCGAGCCGCCGGGCGCCGAAATCCCAGCACCGGGCGCCACCGCGCCACCCTGCCCGTCCGCGATCCATTTGATCAGCGTGCGCGGCATCTTGCCGGTGGAGCGGATGCGGGAAAGCACCTCCTGCCCGATGTAACAGCCTTTGGCGTAGTCCATCGTCTCAGCCTCCAGCCCGGCCTCCGGCGGAAACACGCCGTCGTGCAGTTCGTTGGGATGCTTGGGAATGCCGCGCAGCACCCGCAGCACTTCGATCTCGCCGGCGGTCAAAAAATCCCATTCACCGGCGACGGCGTCCGCCGGCAGCCAAAGGTCCACGCCCGGCGCGCCGAACCGTCTCGCCGAGCAGCCGCCCGCCGGAGCGGATGCCGCGGCCTCGCCGAAAAAATGCAGCAGCCGCCAAGCCTCCGTCACATCCTCCATCTCCACCTCATCGGCCACGATGTAGCGCTCCAGCCGCGCGCCCAGTGTCTCGCGCAGCGCAGCCTCCGCGTCCACCAGCAAACCTTCCCCGTCCGCCGTCGCACGCGCGAACACGTCCCCGCACAAGCGGCCCTTGGCGTCCGTGACACAGGCGCGCAAAGTCAAATCCGGCCGCACCCGGCGCACGTCCTGGGTCACTTGGCCGTTGAGGTAGCGCACGCGGTCGGCGCCGGTGAGCAGCCACTTCGCCCGCGCGGAAAGATCCGCCACGCCGCCGTGTGCCTCGATTTCCCGCCAGCGTTCCGCCGTCATAAAACAAATCACGCGTTTTCAGCCGCGCCGGTTTCCCCCAGCCCCTCGCCGAGGACACAGAAATCGAGATCACCCTTGCCCGCCTCCAGCTTTTTCCGCATCGCCGCCGCCGTCGCCTCCAGCACACCCACGTCGTCGAGCTTGGCTGCCGCCGCCAGCTCGCGCGCGAAGTCCGCGTCCTTGAGCATGTTTTTGAGCGAAAAATGCGGCTCAAAATCCTCGGCGATAAGGGCCGGCAGCTTCATCCCGATCAGCGACGAGTAATTCGCGTTCGCCTGCAACGCCTCCAACAGCCGCGGCAGCGCCACCCCTTGCGAACGCGTGATCGCCGCCGCCTCCGCCACCGCCTTCACGATGGCCGCCGTCACCAAGTTCGTGGTGATCTTCACCACCGTGGCCGCGCCGGTGTCGCCCATCGGCAGGATCTGCGTCGAACTCGCCGCCAGCACCGGCCGCGCGCGCTCCACCAGCGGCTCCGGACCGCCGATGTAATAAACCAGCTTGCCGTTCTGCGCCGCCATCTTGCTGCCGGTGAAGGGCGCGTCGAGGAAATCCGCCCCGCAGTCCGCGCAAAACGCCGCCGCGCGCCGCGTCGCTTCCGGGCTGACCGTGGCGTGGTTCAGCAGCAGATGCCGCCGCTCCAGCGCCGGTTTCATCTGCTCCAGCACGTCCAGCAGCGCCGCGTCGTCGCGCACAAAAATCTGGATGAACCGCGCCTGCGCCGCCACCTCCGCCGGCGATCCCAGGAAACCCGGCACCGCCTTCGGCGTGCGGTTCCACACGAATACCTCATGCCCCGCCGCGCGCAGATTCTCCGCCACACGGCTTCCGATGATGCCAAGTCCCAGCACGCCAACTCGCGATTTTTCCTGTGTCATGCCGCCATTTTTCCGCCGCAAACGGCGCGCCGCAAGCCTGGAGTTTGGAGTTTCATCCGACCTGCATTCGAGTGGCTTCTCAGAGGCTCGCGGTGGAAATTGATCTTTTTGTCCGCCATTTTTTTGCCATCAAACACATCAACGATCAGACTGTGTCGCACTGTATTATTGGCAAAAAGATGGGTGGCAAAAAAATCCATTCAAAATTCAGAGCGCCCATTTCGATTTCTATGGGATGGCTGTGGAATGAAATTTTTGCATCATTGAGCCAATTGCAAAACCCTCATCAACCTCTGTGCCTCTCTGTGTTCTCTGTGGTGGAAAACCGGAATTCACCACAGAGCGCACAGAGGAACACAGAGGTTTTGCAAGAGGCTGCATTGCGTAGAGATTCGTCGCGCGCAATCGCTCAGCCCCCATAAAAACCGCTCGTCAATCCGCGTTCCCTCTGGCAACGATTCTCTCCAACTCGCATTCAACCCTCCGCACACCATGAAATGGCCCGCCCTGCTCTCCGCCTTCGCTTTCCTCACCGCCCCGCTGCACGCCGACCGCATCGTGCAGGTCGTTGAAAACCTCGAACTCAAGGAACCCTTCGGCACCGACTTCGACGCCGGGGGCAATCTCTGGATCGTCGAGATGATTTCCGGCAATCGCACCTTCAAGGTCGCACCGGACGGCACGACCACCCACTTCGCCGGCCAGCTTGAGAAAGGTTATAGCGGCGACGGCGGCCCCGCGCTCGACGCCCGCTTCAACGGCCCGCACAACCTCGCCGTGCTGCCCGGCGGCAACGTCCTCATCGGCGACACCTGGAATGGCGTCATCCGCGAGATCGACGTCAAAGCTGGCACCGTGAGCACCCTTCCCGGCTGGAAAGCGCCGGAGGGCCGGGAGCGTGGCAACGGCCCGTATTGCATCACCCTCGCGCCCGACGGCGTCACCCTGCACATCTCGAACCTCAGCCAAGTCATCGCCCTGCATCTGCCTACCGGCGTCGCCAAAGTCGTCGCCGGCAACGGCAAAAAAGGCGTGCCGGAGGACGGCGCGCTGGCTATCGAAGCCCCGCTCGTCGATCCCCGCGCCGCCGCCGCTGACAAATCCGGCAACCTCTACATCCTCGAGCGCAACGGCCACGCCCTGCGCGTCGTCGATCCCGAAGGCCGCATCCGCACCGTGGTCAACCGCTCCGGCGAAAAAGGCCTCTCCGGTGACGGCGGCCCCGCCATCGACGCCACCATGAGCGGCCCCAAACATCTCTGCATCGACAACGACGGCACCGTGCTCATCGCCGACGCCGAGAACCACGTCATCCGCCGCTACATCCCCGCCACCGGCAAGATCGAGCGCGTCGCCGGCACCGGCAAAAAAAACACCGAAGGCGTCGGCGGCGATCCGCTTCAAGCCGGCCTAGCCCGCCCGCACGGCGTCACCATCCACCCCGCCACCGGCGAGCTTTACATCACCGACAGCTACAACGACCGCATCCTCAAGATCGTCAAGGATTGACCCCCGCTTCGTCCTCATCCTCGTCCTCATCCTCGTCCTCATCCTCGTCCTCGTCCTCGTCCT
>CAZNKC010000033.1:0-35742 GCA_964573315.1 uncultured Verrucomicrobiaceae bacterium
CCACCCAGGGCAGGCCGTGCTCGTTGAGATCGGCCATGAAGGGGTCGGGGTTGAGACCTTCCCCGCCACGCCGCTTCCCGGTGAATAAAGCGGGGCCAAGCATGGCAAGAATTTCACTCACCCTCTCTCCTTTTTCGTTCTCCGATCCTGACGCCTTCATTCATCATGATTCATGAGCCCCCGCAAAAGCCCGTCGAAGAAACGTGACAACCACCGGCCAGCCGGATAGCTTCCAGCCATGCTCCAGCGTCCGATCCAAGCCCTGACCGCGCGCTTTCCAAAGCTCATCACCCCGCTGCGCTGGATGCACCGTCGCTGGAAGAGGCTCACCACCATGCTCTTCGCCGAGCCATCCATGGTGCGGGCGGTGGAGAAAATGTTCGAGGCCGGCTTCGCCCGCGGCGGCGCCGGTTTTCACCACCGGTTGGCCTGGATCACATCGGGCGCGCCGGCCAGAAAATTCACCAGATTCAACGTCGCCCGCATCGCTTGGCGGGGCACGCTTTCATAGGTGCGCGAGCCGATGTGCGGGGTGATCAACGCGCGCGGATGCCGCAGCAGCGGGTGATCGGCGGGCGGCGGCTCCTCGTCCAGCACGTCGGTGGCGTAGCCGCCGACCGTGCCGGCGTCCAGCGCCGCGATCATGTCAGGCATGTGGACCAGTTCCGCGCGCGATGTGTTCACCACCAGCAACCCGGGCCGCGCCAGGGCGATGCGATCTTCCCGGATCAAATGCCGCGTGCTTTCGCTCAGGTTGGCGTGCAGGGAGAGCACGTCGATTTCCGGCAGCAGCGTCTCCACGGTTTCATGGCGGGTGACTCCGTGCTCCGCCGCGAATGCTTCCGGCCAGTACGGATCGAGCGCGTGAACCTTCATGCCGAAGGCGAGCGCGCGCTTCGCCACTTCCTGCCCGATCCGGCCCAGGCCGACGATGCCCATCGATTTGTTCCAAATCTCATGGCCAGTCACTCGCTTCCACTCGCCGGCGCGCACCGCGTTGGCGCTGTCCACGAGGTTGCGCACCAACGCGAGCAGCAGGCAGAAGGTGTGCTCCGCCACCGTGGTGTGGTTCACGCCAGGCGTGAAGAGCACCGGCAGTTGGCGAGCCGTGCATTCCGCCACGTCGATCTTGTCCAGCCCGATGCCGTACTTGCTGATGACGCGCAACCGCGGCAGCGCCTTGTCCAGCACGGCCTTGGTGATCTCGTCATCGCCGCAGAGGAAGGCGTCAAACTCGCCCGCCAGCTCCAGCATCCGGCTCTCCGGCAGCGGCCCGCGCTCGCGATGAATCTCATACCCCTGCCCTTCCAGCAGGGCATGGTGGTCGCCGGGGGTGTCTTGATAACTGGTGGTGGTGAGCAGGACGCGCATGGTTGAATGTGTGAGGGTGAAGTGCGCGAGCATGGGGCAGGACGCGGGGGAGTGCAATGGAGAGAATGAGGGACGGAGAGATGGGGAGACAAGGAGAGGCGGTTTGCAACCGCCCTCCCGTGGCGCGAGCCGCTGGCCCGACGTCTTTATCCTAAAAACCGAAATGGTGGCCTACGGAACACGCGGAATACCCGGAATTTGAAGGATGGCAGCACCAATGGGGTTTCACCCAAAAGGTGAGAGCCGTTTTCAGCAGGCCCGGCTTTTCTTTCCGTTTATTCCGCGTATTCCGTAGGCTCTCATTTTCCTTTTCAGGTTTATGACAGAATCATGAAGGGTAAAATCATGGATGGCCCTCATCAGAAATGATGATTTTACAACCTTTGCGCTCTCTGCCCCTCCGCCCCTTTGCGGCAAATGGGAGGCTCATCAAGCACGAGGGCACTCGCACTCCTACTCCAGCATCTCCCGCACCACGCGCGCCAAGCCGGGGATGGTGTGCTCCGCGGCCTCGGCATCCACGCGCAAGCCGCGCTCGCGCACGGCGGCGCTCGTCACCGGGCCGATGCTGGCGATGCGGATGTCTTCCGGCAAAGGCACGCCGAGGTCGAAGAAATGCTCCACGGTGGACGCGCTGGTGAAGGTGATGACGTCGGCGCCTTCATCCCGCAACCGCGCCAAGCCCTCCAGGTTGTCCTCTTTCTCCGGCAGCGTGCGATAGGCGATGGCTTCGTCCACGATGGCGCCAAGCCCTGTGAGACCGTTGGCGATCACTTCCCGCGCCCCCGCCGCGCGCACCCAGAGGACTTTCAGGTTCTCGATGTTATACTGATCTTGAAATGCCCGCACCAGCCCTTCCGCCACGAAGTTTTTCTCCGGCATCAGGTCCACGGCGAGATGATGCTCCTTGATCTTCGCCGCCGTGCCGGGACCGATGACCGCGATGCGCGCGCCACCGATCGAGCGGGCGTCCTCGTAGAGTTTGTAAAACATTTTGAAGAACGCCTCAACGCCGTTCGGACTGCTGAACACGATCCAGTCATACGTGTGGCAGTCCTGCACCAACTCGCCGAACGTCATGCGGTCCTCCGGCTCGGCGATGCGGATGGTGGGCAGCTCGATCACGTCCGCGCCCAGTTCCGCGAGCAGCCGGCTGAGCGCGCCGATTTGATGCCGGGTGCGCGTCACCACCACGCGCTTGCCGAATAGTGGGCGGTTCTCGAACCAGTTGATCGTGTCCCGCTCCCGCACCACGTCGCCGAGCACCGCCACGGCGGGCGCTTTGAACCCGGTCTCCTCGACGCGACGCGCCATGGTGCCGAGCGTGGCCACCAACGTCTGCTGGCGTCCGTGAGTGGCCCAGCGCACCAGGGCCATCGGCGTGTCCGGATCTGCGCCATGCTTGATGAGTTCGCCGGTGATCTCCGCCATGCGCTCCACGCCCATGAGGAAGACCTTGGTGCCGTCCGCCTGCGCGAGCTTGGCGTAATCGAGCGAGGTGTCCGGCTTCGAGGGGTCTTCGTGGCCGGTGAAAATGGTCAGTTGCGAGCAGTGCGCACGGTGCGTGACCGGGATGCCCGCGTAGGCGGGTCCGGCGATGGCACTGGTGATGCCCGGCACGATCTCGAAGCGCACACCCGCCGCCGCCAGCTCCTGCGCCTCCTCCGCGCCGCGGCCAAACAGCACGGGGTCGCCGCCTTTCAAGCGCGTCACCACCTTGCCCGACCGCGTCAGCCGGACGATGAGGTCGTTGATGTCCTCCTGCCGCATGGCGTGGTCACGCGCTTTTTTGCCGACGTAAATCCGCTCCGTGCCGGGCCGCGCGTGGCGCAGCAGTTCCGGATTGCAGAGGTAATCATAGACCAGCACGTCCGCTTCCTCGATGCAGGCTTTGCCTTTGATCGTCAGCAGGCCGGGATCGCCCGGCCCGGCGCCGACTAGGTAGCAGATGCCGGGTGTGATGGAGGATGTGGCGCTGGGAGGATCGGCGGGCATGTCAAAAAAAGAAAGGTAGCCGCCCAGCTTTGGATGGTTTCACCCAAGGCGCAAGGGCCGATCATTCCCACTTCAAATCCGTGCCCACAGGCAGCAGGCGCACCACGCGCGTGATGTCCCAGTTCGCCAGACGGAAGCCTCCCAAGCTTTCCTGCCGGGTCATATAACCGGGAATGCTCGTGCCGTGCAGACCGTAGGGCAGCGGCTCGGTCTCGCCGCTTTTGGCCAGGTGAATCCAAAACAACCCGGCGGGATTATTCGGCCCCGGCGGCAGCACCGCGTTGAGCGGCGGCGGTTTGAGAATCACTTCCTGGTTGGACAAACCGACGCCGATGTTTTTCGGCGGCGTGGACCACTCTCCCGTGCAGACCAAGCGCGGCTTGGGCACCACCTGCAAAATCTTCCAGGTGCCGCGTCCACGCAGGCCGGGCCGCGCCGCGGACACCGGCACTCGTGCCGTCAGTTTTTCCCCCTGCCAGATTTCCAGCCAAGCGTTGTTCACGATCTTGGCAATCACCGGCTCGTCAGGCGGTATCTCCGGCTGGATCGGATCATCGAAAGCGTTCTCGATCTCGAACGGTTCGACGTTCGGCACCAGAAACATCGTGCCCACCCTGGGCACGCTCTTGATGGCGCTGTTGATGCGGCGCAGGAAGGACTCCGAGCAATGAAACCGCTCCGCCACAAACTCCCACGCGCTGCGGTAAGGCAGGAACTCCCCGCTCGTCAGGCTGTTCCAATCCGGATCGGGATCCCTGGCCGGCGCTCCGCGCGTGGAGCGTAGCGCGGGCGCAGCCGTCACCGGCGCGATCCACCGGTAATCCTCCGGTCTCAAGGTGTACTCGCGATAAGCTCCGCCGAGCGCCCGCAACACCTCCGGCGTCTGCCCGCCTTCGTAATCCAGCTCGCCCGGATAAGCCGCCCTGTAGGTGGCGAGGGTGGACTGGTACATGCCGCCGTCCGCGCCGTCGATCGGCCCTGCTGAAAACAGTTTGCGGTCCAGGAAGGACTGCGTCAGCACCACATGCGACGAGCGCTGCGCCTCGCCGCCCAAGGGCCGGCTGTACCTCGGCGCGACCACCGCCGGCCGTACCTCCTCGGTTGGAGGCGTCACCCTCACCGTCGGTTTTTTTTCGTCCTTTTTCTCCTCCGCTGGCGGCGGCATCATGGCCGCAATCTGCGCCCGGCTGGGCACGCGCAGTTTCTGCCCGATGCGGATGAGATCGCTGGTCATCTCATTGGCCTTTTTCAAATGCTCGACCGTGACTCCGTAACGGCGGGCGATCACGTAAAGTGACTCCCCGCGCGCCACCTCGTGCTCCAGCGCTTCCTCCGGCGGTCCCGGCGGACGTGGCGGCGCGATAGGCATCGTGGGCGCGTTAACGGCCGCCGTCCCGGCACCAGGAACAGCCGCCACGGGAGCGGCGGCTGGTTCCAACGCGATGGACAATCCCCATTTGGCCGGGTCTGCCGGCTCCACTTTCCAGCGCCACTGCACCGCCTCCTCCAAACCGGGTTCCACCGTAGGCACCGGCGGTTTGGCGCTCGTCGTCCCTTGCGCCCGCATACCGCCTGGCAGCGCCGCGCCCAGCACGCAAAGCCAGCCGGCCCACCGGCCCGCGGCCCGCATCCGAGAAAATCGCGTCTGTTTCATGCCTCTATTGAAGCCCTATTTCCCCGTCTCTCAAGCGGTGGTTTTCAGCATGGGGCGCCGGCGATTCCTCGGCGCTCCAAACAACCCAAAAGTGCTCCGGCCTGTAATTTCCCCTCAAGCTCAGTGCGTTCCTTCATCGAACTCCAATCCGATCCCATGACTTCCCACCCACATCACTCTCAGCCCCGGCGCTTCCCGTTTCTCATCCTTTCCGCGTTTTTCGTGTTTTTCGCAGGCCAAATCCAGGCCGCCGACATCCAAACCGAACAACACGGCTCCGTTCTCCGCTTCTCCACCGGCGGCCAAATCATCTGTGACTACCAAATGGAGGCCGGCGATGTT
Organism: uncultured Verrucomicrobiaceae bacterium; assembly: GCA_964573315.1. Taxonomy (GTDB): domain Bacteria; phylum Verrucomicrobiota; class Verrucomicrobiia; order Verrucomicrobiales; family Verrucomicrobiaceae; genus JAGRPD01. Next base: position 5,363 of record CAZNKC010000033.1, read on the forward strand.
CCCGCAGGCACTCCGCCGATTTTCAAACACGGCGCGCATTTGCATCCCGTGTATTCGCCCTCCGGCAAAATCGTCACCGGCAACCACCCGGATGACCACCCCTGGCATCGCGGCATCTGGATGGCGTGGACGAAGACCGAGTTCGGCGATTCGCATCCCGATTTCTGGAATCAGGGCAAAGGCGACGGCAAAGCCAAGGACAGTGAACGGCTGCTGGCCGAAGTTCGTTTTGCCGCGCTCGACAAAACCTGGAGCGGCCCCGATGGCGGCGGCTTCATCAGCAAACATCATTTTCTCGATCACAGCCAACCCCCCGGTGAAAAAGTGCTCGATGAAACTTGGGAGGTCGCCGTCTCGCAAAAAACGCTCGACGGCATCCCCGCCAACATCATCGATCTAACCAGCACCCAGACCTGCGCGGGTGAAAAACCGCTGAAGCTTCCCGAATATCATTACGGCGGCCTCGGCGTGCGCGGGAATCTGCTCTGGAATCCCGCAGACGCCGTCACCATGCTCACCAGCGAAGGCCACGACCGCAAAGCGGGCGACTCCACCAAGGCCAAATGGGTTCACATCGGCGGCCAAGTCGATGACGCTCCCACCGGCATGGTGATCCTGATCCATCCCTCCAACTTCCGCTTCCCCCAACCCCTCCGCCTCAATCCCAAAAATCCCCAACTCTGCATCGCCCCCTCCCAAGACGGCGACTGGAGCATCGACCCCGGCAAATCCTTCGTTTCCAAATACCGCATCCTCGTCTTCGACGGTAAACCCGATGCGAAATGGATCAACGCGCAGTGGAAAGCTTATGCCGGGGGGTGAATTTACACGCCATTCGGGTTTGTCGCAGAGGGGCAAAGAGGCAAAGGACGCAGAGATTTACAAAAAAACTCTCTGCGATCTCTGCCTCTTTGCCCCTCTGCGGTAAATCGAATCACCCACCATCCCTCTATGAATCCAAGACTCACCGAACCCACGCCGTATGAAAACAGCCTCGCCACGCAGATCATCGGTTGCGCGATGATCGTGCATCGTCACTTCGGGCCTGGATTAATCGAGAGCGTCTATGAGACTTGCTTCTGTCATGAGCTAGCCAAAGCTGGCTTGCAAGTGGCGCGTCAGAAACGCCAGCCCATCGTGTATGACGGCATCACTTTTGAGGATCCCTTTCGCATGGACATCCTTGTAAACGGCGCAATCATCGTCGAAAACAAGGTCGTCGAAACCGTCCTTCCTCTCCATAAAGCCCAACTTCGTAGTTACCTCAAACTCGCCAACCGGCGCCTCGGCCTGCTCATCAACTTCAACACCGAGAGGCTGAAAGACGGCATCCACCGCATCGTCAACGGCGAAGCCACTTATGACCTGTGACAAATCTCTGCATCCTCTGCCCCTTTGCCCCTCTGCGGCAAATCCGTACCACCCATAATCCATGATCCCGCGTCTCCTTCTCCTCTTTTCCGCGCTTTCCGCGTATTCCGCAGGCCCCCTCAACGCCGCCGATCTCTTTGATCCGCCGAACCTCGCCGCGTGGTGCATCGTACCGTTCGATGCGAAAAAGCGCTCGCCGGAGGAGCGCGCGGAGATGGTCGCGAAGATGGGCATCCGCAAGATTGCCTATGACTGGCGGCAGGAGCATGTGCCGGAATTCGAGCGCGAGATCCTCGCCTATCAAAAACACGGCATCGAGTTCTTCGCCTTCTGGTCCACGCATGAGGACGCCTTCCGACTCTTTGAGAAGCACGGTCTCCACCCGCAAATCTGGATGACGCTCCGCGAAGGCGAAGGCTCCACGCCCGAGGAAAAAGTGAAGGGCGCCGCCGCGAAGATGCTCCCCGCCGTCGAACGCACCCGCCAAGCCGGCTGCAAGCTCGGCCTCTACAACCACGGCGGCTGGGGCGGCGAGCCGGAGAACATGATCGCCGTGTGCGAATACCTGCGCCAGCATCACGCCGCGGATCACGTCGGCATCGTCTATAACCTCCACCACGGCCACTCGCATCTCGACCGCCTCAGTCAGGCGCTCGCGGCGATGAAACCCTATCTGATCTGTCTCAATCTCAACGGCATGGATATCAACGGCGATGCCAAAGGCCGCAAAATCCTCCCGCTCGGCGCCGGCACTGAAGACGTGAAAGTACTGCGCCAAATCCGCGCCAGCGGTTACAGCGGCCCCATCGGCATCCTCAACCACACCAACGAAGACGCCGAAGGCCGCCTGCTCGACAACCTCGACGGATTGCGCTGGCTCCTCCCGCAGCTCGATGACAATCCACCCGGTGCGAAGCCGCGGTATCGGACGTGGAGCAGCACTGACGCGCCGAAAACTCAAAATCCGAAATCCGAAGTCCGAAAAGTCCCCGGTATTTCCGAATCTAACACCGACTCCAAAGCGCCCGCACCCGCTCCCTTCACGCCCGATCTCAAACCGCTCAACCCCGGCGACAACCAGCACTGGCGGGAGTTCGTCAACCGCGAGCGCGTCTTCGACTACTACGGCAAACAGGCGCGGCATTTCATGAAGCAGAAGCCGCTTCCTGAATTGATCCCCGCCTTTCCCGGACTCGACGGCGGTCAGCAGGGCCACTGGGGCAATCAAAACGATCAAGTCACCTGGAAAGATGGCCGCTGGGCCGCGAGCGATCTTGGCAACGTGTTCAGCACTGTCTTCAAAGGCGCGGGTGTCACCGTGCCGAAGGGCGTTTGCGTCCGCTTCGATGACAAGGCCGCGGTGTTTGACCCCGAAACGCTTTCCTTCCCCGTCGTGTGGAGCGGCGGTTTCATCAAGCTCAACGACAAACGCCACGGTTTTATGGGCGGCGGGCAAATGGACGGAACGGTGCTGGCGAAAAACGAAATGAAGCGGCCAGCGGCGGATTTCGAGTATCACGGCTTCTATCGCCATGGAAAGGAAGTGATCTTTTCCTATTTGCTCGACGGGAAGAAACATCTCGTCACCGCCCGCCAGGATGGCCAAGACAGGTCATCCCTGACAAACGGCAGCCCCGCGCAATGGCCGCAATGGATCGAAACCCAAGGCAAGCTTGGCACGCAGACGCCCTTTGCCACGGACACGCTCACGATCCCGTTCGACAATCCCCACGGCACGCTGTTCTTCATCACCGCCCATGATTTTTTCAGTAATGGCGCCTCCGCCGCCGTGTCCACGATGACCGGCGAGATCTGGCTCGTGAAGGGCATCGATGGCAAACTCGACCGAGTCCGCTGGAAACGCTTTGCCACCGGATTGCACCAGCCGCTTGGCCTCAAAATCGTTCAGGACAAAATCCATGTCCTCGGGCGCGATCAAATCACCCGCCTGCATGACTTGAACGGCGACGACGAAGCCGATTTTTACGAGTGCGTCACCAACGCCATGCAAACCTCTCCTGGCGGCCACGACTTCATCGTTGGCCTCGAAACGGATGCGCAAGGCCGCTGGTATTTCGCCTCCGGGAATCAGGGTGTATGTAGGACAGGCATTCTGCCTGTCTCCAGTGGTGCAGGCATTCTGCCTGCACCGAGTGAACCGGGCATTCTGCCCGGTTCCAATGATGCAGGCAGAATGCCTGTGCCACACCCGACAGGCATCCTGCCTGTGCTACTCGCCACCGGCTTCCGCAATCCCAACGGCCTCGGCCTCTCGCCGGACGACCGTTTCATCACCACCAGCGTGCAGGAGGGCGATTGGACGCCCGCCTCCGCCATCTGCCAAATCGAAGCCGGTCAAAACGAAGGCGCCCACTTCGGCGCGGGCGGTCCTAAGAACGGCCAACCGCCCGAACCGCCGCTGCTCTATCTTCCGCGCGGCGAGGATAATTCCTCCAGCAGCCAAGCTTTCATCATTGGCGATGCCTGGGCCGGATTGAAGGGCAATGGCAACTTGATCCATCTTTCCTCCGGCGGCGGCAGCGCATGGCTCGTCATGCGGCAGAACGTCGCAGGCCGCTGGCAGGGCGCGGCGGTCAAGCTCAGCGGCAACTTCGACTCCGGCCCGCAATGCGCCCGCTTCAATCCGAGGGACTGTCATCTCTACGTGACCGGCATGGCCGGCTGGGGCAGCTACACGCCGAAGGACGGCTGCTTCCAGCGCGTCCGCTTCACCGGCGGGCCAGCGCCCGTTCCCATCGCCTTCGAAGCCCGCGACAACGGCGTCCTGCTGCGCTTCAATCAGCCGCTCGACGCCGGTGTTTGCGCCGATCCTTCCCGGCATTTCGCGCAATGCTGGAATTACCAATACAGCGCCGCCTACGGTTCGCCGGAGTACTCCGTGCGTTATCCCGGCACACCCGGTCACGACCCGTTGGAAATCCGCAGCGCCCAGGTGCTCGACGAAGACCGGGCGCTCTTCCTGGAAATCCCGCAACTCGTTCCCGCCGGGCAGATTCATCTTCATGTCAGCGTCACCGAGGAACGCGCCCACGACATCTTCCTCACCGCCCACGCCCTGGCCGAACCCTTCACCGATTTCCCCGGTTACACGAAGATCGCCAAAACCCTGCACGCCGCGCAGACCGGCCTCGGCGCGCCCGCGCCGTCGAAACCTAATCCGTGGGCCGAGGGCGATGGCGGACGCGAGATCGTCGTCGAAGCCGCACTCGGTTTGCAATTCGTCCAAAAACAGCTCACCGCCAGAGCCGGTGAAAAACTCACCCTCGTCTTCAAAAACCCCGACGTCGTCCCGCACAACTGGCTCCTTGCCAAACCCGGCTCCCTGCAAAAGCTCGGCGATTTGTGCAACCTCATGATCGCCGACCCGCAGGGTCTCGCCAGGCATTACGTGCCCGGCTCCGAGGACGTGCTCGTTTACACCGACATGGTGAACCCTCAAAAAACATTCACCATCCACTTCACCGCGCCGGAGCAAAGCGGCGACTATCCTTACCTCTGCACCTTTCCCGGCCACTGGATGATCATGAACGGCGTGTTCACCGTCAGCGAGAATTGACGCGCCTCATGTTAACCGCAAAGAGGCAAAGGACGCAGAGGATCCCTTGGCAAATCCTGCGTCCTTTGCCCCTCCGCCCCTCTGCGGCAAATAAGAGTCCCTCAATCCCTCACACCGTCCGTCAGCCGTTGAAGCTGGCGCACCAGTTCCTTCACCCCGTGCGCTTGGCGCACGTATTCGAAAGCCACCTCGATGCCGGCGTTGGCGGCTGAGGAAAAATCCACGCTGCCCAGGCCGAGCAAGCCGCTGATCCAGCTCTCACGCACGTCGATGGAGCGGATGTCGCGGATGCGCACTTCCTTGGAGCTGCGCCCGATGACTCCCCACAACACTTCCACCCGCTCCTCGGTGATGAGATAATCCCGCGAAAACCGCGCGATGCCGATGCAGGTGAAGGTGGCGGACGAGCACAGGAAGCCGAGGGCGGCGTAGCGCAACCCGAACGGCACCGCCAGCGCCCCGGCGCTCGCCAGCAGCAGGCAGAGAAACAACGCCTTGGAATAGGACAGCCAGGAGGGGTGCCCGTGAAATAAAATCCGCTCGCCGCTGGCCGTACGCGCATACTCCTCGTCCAGATCGGCGTCATCGTCCTCCTCGTATTCCTCCTCATCCTCGCCGCGCGCGCCGTCGGCGCGGATCTCCATGTAGGCCGGGCGCTCGACGCTGCCGCCGCCGTCCGCCACGCGCGCGCGCCTCATGCCGAGGATCAACTCGCCCACGGTATGACAGCGCCCGCTTTCCTCATCCTCGCAAAGATCGCCGCGCCCGATGGAGCCGCGCCGCGCCAGTACGAATATATCCTCCCGGCTCAACGCTTCGGTGAAGTCGGGATGTTCGACGAGACGGTAACGGGAGGGCATGCTCGGCGCGCCAAAGTGACACGGATTTGCTTTTCCACCACCAAATCTAAATAGGCCATGGGAAAGTTGGAGAAACCCACCGCTGCGCCTCCGTCCATGAAAAATGAGCAGGAATACAATCCTGCCTTCCGATGAGAGTTGAAAGGCGGACAAGCTGGGGGAATCCGCATCCTGTTGAATGCGCCTTCTCTCTTCACCCGCTTTGCGCCCTGCCCTCATCTCCCTGCACGCCAACCTCGCTCTCACCGGCAGCTCAGAGAAGAAAAGACGGAAAAACACGCTTAAAACGCGTTTCAGGATTGCCAGACGGCTCGCGTTTGGATTGGATGGGCGGGAATGTCTGCGTTTTTATCTCGTGAAGCGACGGTGGCGGGGCCGGGTTTTTCCCGGTGGCTGGTGCCGCCGGCGGCGATTGCGGTCCACATGTGCATCGGGCAGGTGTACGGGTTCAGCGTGTTCAACAAGCCGTTGAGCGCGGAGTTGGGGGCGCCGGTTTCCAGCGTGAACTGGGCGTATCAGATCGCGCTGGTGATGCTGGGCATCTCGGCGGCGGTGTTCGGGAAGTGGGTGGAGCGGGTCGGGCCGCGCAAGACGATGGCGGCGAGCTGCCTGTGCTTCTGCGGCGGGCTGCTGCTGACGGCGCTGGGGGTGTGGGTGAAGTCGCTGCCGCTGGTGTTGTTCGGCTACGGGTTCGTGGGCGGCATCGGGCTGGGGCTGGGTTACATTTCCCCGGTCTCGACGCTGGTGAAGTGGTTCCCGGACCGGCCGGGCATGGCGACGGGGATGGCGATCATGGGCTTTGGCGGCGGGGCGTTGATCGGCAGTCCGCTGGGGCAGGAGTTGATGGGTTTTTACGCGCCGCAGGATGGGTCGGGCACCGGGGCGCTGCCGGCGCTGGTGACGATGGCGGGCATTTACGCGTTTTTCATGCTGTGCGGCGCCTGGCGGGTGCGGGTGCCGGCGGCGGATTGGAAGCCGGAGGGCTGGACGCCGAAAGTACGGGCGGCGGGAGGCATGATCACGACGGCGAACGTGTCCGTGGACACGGCGTGGAAGACCCTGCAATTCTGGCTGCTGTGGGTGGTGCTGTGCATGAACGTGAGCGCGGGCATCGGCGTGCTGGGGCGGGCGGCGGACATGTGCCAGGACATGTTCGGAGTGAGCGCGGCCATCGGCGCGGGTTTCACCGGACTGCTGAGCCTCTTCAACATGGGCGGCCGGTTCGCTTGGTCGAGCGTGTCGGACCTCACCGGGCGGAAGACGGTTTATTGCATCTACTTCCTGCTGGGCGCGGTGCTTTACGCACTGCTGCCGTGGACGCAGGAGACGCAAAACCGGACGCTGTTCGTCGTTTTCACGGCGCTCATCATCAGCATGTACGGCGGTGGTTTCGCGACCATACCGGCTTATTTGAAAGACATGTTCGGCACTTACCAGGTGGGGGCGATCCACGGGCGGCTCATCACGGCGTGGAGCATGGCGGCGGTGATCGGGCCGCTGCTCATCAACGGCCTCTACGACAAGCGCGTGGCCGCCGGCGTGCCGAAGGCGGAGGCTTACAATGACACGTTTTACCTGATGTGCGGGCTGTTGATGGCCGGCCTGCTGGCCAATCTGCTGGTGCGGCCCGTGCATTCCCGGCATCATGTGGAAACGGAAACACCAAACTGAACGGCAATGAAAGCGATCCTGATCTGGCTTCTGGTGATTGTCCCACTGACCTGGGGGGTGACTCAATCGGTCAAAAAAGCCATGCCCCTGATCCGGGGTGAGGCGGCGCGGGTTGGGAGCGAGCCGTAAAGGGCGCAGAGCGCGCTCCCCACATCGTCCTCGTCCTCGTCCTCCTACTCCTCCTCGAAAATCCGAAACCCGTGGGCGGTGGGCGACGCTCTCCCTCATTTCATCCTGTTAATCCTGAAAATCTCGTCAATCCTGTCTAAACTTGCCCGCTTCACTCAGACTTTCGGGCTTCGGATTTTCGAGGACGAGCAGGAGGACGATTCGGTGGGACAGCCGCGCTCCGGGAAAAAAGTCGCGCGCTTTTTGTAACAATTTCCGGCGGTTCTGTAATCCGAAGTACCGGCCTTTGCCAGAACCGGGCTTCATCATGAGAATTCAGCCGTCCGAATCCCCTGAAACCGAACCGAAACCGTATTGGCGGCACGCCGTCCGCATCCGCCAGTTTTATTGCATGGGCACGGACTGGCACAGCGTCAGTCTCTGCATGAACCGGCTGGCGGACGCGCTTTCCGCCAATCCGTTGTTCGACGATTTCGCGGTGCTGGGGGAGTTTCGCGATCAGGGCGACCTGGACCGCGCGAATGAGCTGCTGGACTTTTTATACGATTTCTGCGACGAGCGCCGCATCTGGGTGGGTTGAGAGAGCTTGACTTGCTTCATGGCTTGACCCGAAAATAGGCCCATGAAACGCAACTTCCTTCCACTGCTGCTCTGTCTGGCTGCCTTGCAATCCGGCCAAGCCCAGGATTTCCGGGTATGGACCAATCAAGAAGCGCGCACGGTGGAGGCGGCGTTCGCGGGGTTGGAAGGGGACAAGGCCAAATTGCGCCTGCGCAACGGCACGGTGGCCGAAGTGCCGCTGGCCACGCTTTCCACCGCCGATCAGAAGTGGGTCGAGGAATGGCAGGCGAGCCAGCAGCCGGCGGAAAAACCGGCGGCGTCCTCGGAAGAACCCGGCTATCAGGGACCGCCCGCACGCACGGACTGGCCGCGCACAGTGGCGCTGGACGAGAAGGGCGGTGCCTCGGTGATCGAGGAGGACGCGGAGAAAAAGATCTTCCGTTACGAGTCGGAGCATTACGAGTTCGTCTGCGACTCCCGCATCGGCGTGGCCGCGGTGCGGGAGTTCAGCAAGGTGTTCGAGGCGGCGTGGCTGGTGAACTGCGTGCTGCCGCTGGACATCAAACCGCGGCCGGAGCGGCTGCGAACGAAGTTTCTGGCGCGCATTTTCACCCAAAAGGCGGACTACATGGACGAAGGCGGCGCGGAAGGCTCCGCCGGCATTTACATGAGCGGGAAAAAGGCGCTCATGCTGCCGCTCTCAAGCCTGGGCGTGAAGATGGTGGGCAGCCGGGTGTCGATCGACTACGGCTCGGAGGACTACCGCACCCTGATCCACGAGATCACGCACCAAATGATGAACCATTGGCTGCGGCACATCCCCACTTGGTACACCGAGGGCTCGGCGGAGTACGTGGAACTGGCGGAGTACAGCAACGGGCGCTTTTCCTTCGGCCAGCAGGACAGCCGGCTCAAGGAACACCTGCAAAAATACAGCTACGACGGCGGCCTGTTCAATTTGGTGCCGATCGAGAAGCTGATGACCATCGGGGGCGGTGAATGGACGGCGGCGCTGACCAGCCGCGACAACACCAACTACCCCTCGGCGCTGGCGCTGACGTACTTTTTCTACCATGTCGATGGCGACGGCAAAGGGACGCATCTGCTGGCCTGGCTGCGCGAGATCGAGCAAATGGAGCGTCCCAGCCGGGAAACGCTGGACGAGGCGCTGCAAAAGCACCTGATGCGGGAGCGGTCATACGCCGGCATTGAGGACGAGGTGCGCAAATGGCTGCGCCGGCTGGGGGTGAAAGCGGCAGACCGGAAGTAGCAGCGGCGCCGCCGCCGCTGAAACCGGTGCATGGAGGCGCCTCGCCTCCTTGCTCGCATTTTGCCTGGGGAGACAGGGTGTTTGCCCAAAACAGCCCCCTGTCGAACCAAAGCTTGCGCCGGGAAGCCTGGGCGGTAGCATGGCGCCCAGGGCATGAACGTTCTTCCTTTGCTGCGTGAAATCGTTCACACCCCCGTGTTTGACATCATTCTCCTATTGAAACGCTCGACGGGCATGTCGGTCAACGAGTTGTGCCGGGAGATGAAGATGAGCTACATGGGGGTGAAGCAGCATTGTGTCGAGCTGGAAAAAAAACGGCTGGTGGACACCTGGCGGCGACCCAAGCCCACGGGCCGGCCCGAAAAAATCTACCGCCTCACGCACCGCCTGGACGGGCTTTTTCCGCAGATGGGAAACGACTGGACGCTCGAACTGCTGGAAACGGCGGAGCAAGTCTATGGCGAACGCGCGGCGGCGAAGCTGCTGTTCAGCCACTTCCAGCGCCGCACGGAACGCTGGCGGCAGGCCCTGCGCGGCGCGCACTTGGCGGCGCGGGTGAAGGAGCTGGCGAAATGGCGGTTCGCCGAGGGCTATCTGACGCTGGCGCGCGAGGCGGAGGGCAGGCTGGAAATGGTGGATCATCACGATCCGTGCGGCGTGGTGGCCGAGCGTTTTCCGCTGGTGCATGAGCTGGACCGCGAGTCCGTCGAGCAGATCCTCGGCGTGCCGGTACGACAAACGGTGGAAGAAGCCGGCGGCTTGAAGCGTGTTATCCATTCGGTCACCATTTCATCCAACCAGGCAATTTGATTTTCATGGGCATTCAGGCAGGCAGCGGACGGACATTCAACGAAACCCGGAAAAAAGCGCGCGGCAGGCGCTTGACGCCGCTGCTGCTGGTGATGACGGCAGCGTTTCTTTCGACCTCCTGCGCCACCTCGCCGTCGAGCGCCCGACGTTACGAGACACAGGAGTGGAGCCGGGCGACGCCGCGCACGCCGCAATTGCTGGCTCGCAGTTTTTACGGACCGCAGGAGGTGACCGCGACGCTGGTGGAGGAGCTGGAGGACGTGGCCCGCCCAGCGCGCAGCATGACGCGCATGGGCAACGGCATGATCTCCATCCGGCTCCAAGACGAGCGCGGCCGCCGGCTGCCGGCGGTCGAGTGCGGCGGACATCTGATCGTGCTCGGCGCGGCGGGCCAAGCCTGCCAACTGGTGGTGAAGAATGAAACGGACGTGCCGGTGGAAATCCTGCCCAGCATGGACGGGCTGGACCTCGAAACCGGCGCGCCCACGGACCTGGAGCGGCGCGGCCGCATCGTGCCGCCGCGCGACAAAACGGTGTTTGCCACGATCTCCGGTGGCGATGGCAAGGCCGAGCCACTGCGGTTCCGGGAGGTGGCGGACACCGGCGCGCTTTACCGCACCAGCCCCGGCGGCACCCTCGGCAGCATCGCGGTGGCCGTGTTCTTGCCGAAGGGCGCGAACAGCTTCGAATCCCGCCCCTCGCTGGAGCGGCGCAAGCCGGCCCTGCCGGGAACGCCGGGCGCTCTTCCGCAACGGCGTTACGAACCCATGCTGCTGCCCTATCAATACCGCTGAGCCGCGATTGACAACGCGCCGCCGTTTCCGCTACATCTGAGGCGCGTGCCTCCCGGCCCTCTTTTTCAACTTCAGACCGCACCCCGACCATGAGCAATACCGCCAAAAAAATCATCAACGATCCCCTGAAATGCGCCGACGAACTGTTCGATGGCCTCGTCCTGGCCTACGACGGCAAGGCACGCCGCGCGGGGCAGCGCTCCATCGTGCTCAACGACCTGCGTCCGGACGCGCCGGCGCTGCTGGTCGGCGGCGGCGCCGGGCATGAGCCGATTTATCACGGGCTGGTCGGCAAAGGCATGGCCGATGGCGCCGCCGTGGGGGAAATCTTCGCTGCGCCGCCGCCGGACATCGTGCTGGAGGCCACGCAAGCCGTCAGCCGCGGCAAGGGCGTGCTCTATCTCTACGGCAACTACGCCGGAGACGTGATGAATTTCGACATCGGCGCGGAACTGGCCGCCGAGGAAGGCATCGAAGTGAAGACCATCATCATCAACGACGACGTGGCCTCCGCGCCGCCCGCGGAAAAAGGCAAGCGCCGCGGCGTGGCCGGACTGGTGCCCATCGTGAAGCTGGCGGGCGCGGCGGCGGCCACGGTGGACAGCCTGGACGAACTGGCGCGCATCGCGCAAAAGGCGGTGGACAACACCCGCTCCGTCGGCGTGTCCACCAAGCCGGGATCCATCCCCGCCACCGGCGCACCGACCTTCGAGCTGGCGGACGACGTGATCGGCCTCGGCATGGGCATTCATGGCGAAAAAGGCGTGGGCCTCATCCCCATGTGCAGCGCGGACGAGCTGGCGCCGAAGATGCTCGACATCTTGTTCGGCGACGATCTCGAACTGAACGCCGGAGATGAAATCATCTTTTTCGTCAACAGCCTGGGCTCGACGCATCTGATGGAACTGCTCATCCTGTTGCGCGCCGCGCGGTCCATCCTGGACGCGCGCGGCCTGAAGGTTCATCAAACGATTTGCGACAACATCGTGACCTGCCAGGAGATGGCCGGCGCCTCCTTCAGCATCACCAAGCTCGACGCCGAACTGAAAACGCTGTGGGACATGCCGTGCGAAAGCCTCGGCTACACGAAGCTGTGACCGCGGCTTGGATGAGCGGCGCTAGTGAAGGGGAATCAGGCAGGCGGAGGCGGGTAAGGCGGACGTGTCGTCCGCCCTGTCCGGCGGGCTTCCCAGCCCGCCGTCTCAACGGACAGCGAGCAGCAGGGGTCATTTCGGCGGGAGCAGCGGGCTGAAAGCCTGCGTCACCGGAGTGCGGGCGCCCTCACCCGCACTCACTCAAAATCCGGCAAAAGCTTGGTTCACCACTGCATGCGGGTTGCAAGCCCGCTTGACGAGGCGGACGACACGTCCGCCTTACGGCGGCGGCTGGCGCCGCCTGGAGCGCGGGCCTCCGAGCCCGCAGCGGGTGGCCCGCAGTTGAGGGATCGCTCGGCGGGAGCGTCCGGCATGACAGCAAATAAGCCGCTGCAAAGTGGCATCTAGCCGGGAAATCGCACGAACGGCGGACGCGCTGCGGACTCGGAGGTCCGCGCTCCGGAACGGCGCTCACCGGCCAGGTAAACGGGCACATCCTATGGGATGGCGGAAAAAAAATCAAATTCCTACTGGACAAGGGTAATATAGCAGGCATTTAATTCCCATCAATCTGATAGAGTTAATATGTGAGCCACCCGGCCGCGCATGTTCCATGAATCTTCCCCCTCCATCCTCCAAACACCGGCGCCAGGGTCTCGCCCTGGTCACGGTGGTTTCCATCGTGGCCCTGATGACGGTGCTGCTGCTGGCGATTTTTTCGATGTCGCGCACCGAGTTGAAGTCCGCGCAACGACACGCGCGCGGCGAACAGGCGCGGCAGCTTGCGGACGTGGCGGTGAATGTCGTCATCGCCCAACTGCGCAAGGCCACCTCGCAGGTTCCCGCTTCGCAGGGCTGGGAGACCTGGACCACGCAGCCGGGGCTGGCCCGGCGTTATGGGGTGGATGGAGTCATGCGCGAGGCGTTCAAGTTGTACTCCAGCGCGCAGATGGTGGCGACCGGTCCGGGCACGGACTTGCTTGGTGACGCGCCGGACACGGACTGGCGGGAGCAGAAGCATCGTTACGCGGACTTGAACCGTCCGGTGTTGCGCGCGGATCGCGACGGCACGCCGAGGCTGCTGTTTCCCATCATCGATCCGCGAGCGCAGAGTGAGAATCCGCTCGAATCCATCGGCGGTTTTTCCTATCAAGCTCAAACGCTGGCAGGGCGGACAGTGGCGGGTGTCGTCACCTCGGGCGGCGACGCGCAGCGGCTGCCGATGCCAGTGGAGTGGTTGTACGTGCTCAAGGACGGCTCGATGGGGGTCATCGGCCCGGGCGGCCGCTTTGCGGGCGCGGGCACGCCGGGCGAGGACAACCCGATCGTGGGGCGCATCGCTTTCTGGACCGATGATGAGTCCGCCAAAGTGAACGTCAACACCGCTTCCGAACCGACGCCGTGGGCGCTGCCGACGTTCTTTTATGAGGCGGACGCGGACTACGGGCGCTATCAACCGGCCAATGGCGAGTTTCAGCGCTATCCCGGCCATCCGGCGACCACAGCGTTGAGTCCGGTGCTGTTTCCGGGGCAGATGATGACGCCGCAACTCAAGAATGTGCTGTACGACTTGGTGCCAAAGATCGGGCAGGGCGGCAGCCGCGCGGGCACCGTGGCCTATGAGAGCGAGGAAATCGCCGCCGTGGAACTGGCCCGCCACCGCAAGGACCGGCTCTATGCCAGTCTGGATGAGTTTTTGCTGCGCGAGGATCGCCTTCCGAACCGCCTGGGGGAGGAAACGATCTCTCCCGGCGCATTGCAGCGCGCCTCGTTTTTCCTCACGGCGCGCAGCCGGGCGCCGGAGGCGAATCCGTTCGGCCTGCCGAAGATTGCCATGTGGCCGGTGAGCTTCCGCGGACCGGACTACACCACGGCGTTTGATCAGGTGATCCGGTTTTGCGCCACCCTGCGCGCGACGCAAGGGCCGCGCCCGTATCTCTTTCAGCGCGGCTGGGCGGACTCGACCTATCATGACATCGAGTTCCCGGCCAATGACGAGCTGCTGAGTTACCTTTACGAATGGTTGGAGAAACCCATCCCCGGATTCAGCTCGTCGGAGGATCAGACTTTCGCGAAAAAGTACGGTGATGACCTGCCGCAGCTTTTGGTGCAGATCTTCGACTACATCCGCAGCGCCAACCTGCATGACGGCAATCTCGTGCTCGGCAAGACCGTGGTCACGCCCGGCCAGAATGCCACGCAGAACCACCTGCTGGGTTACTTCCCCGGCTCGAAGCGGGTGGTGGATTTCCCCACCTACACGGACCCGCGCTTCTTCGCCGTGGACCCGGAGCACAATGACGCCGGAGAGGACGGCACGCGGGAGGCGCTCGGCTTTCCCGGCCACGGGCAGGTGACACCCTCGCGCTGGCGGATCGGGGAGAAAACCTATCAAGGCATCGCGCGTTTTCCCACCGTGACGGAGGCCGGGCTGCACTTCATCTGCGCGGCGGACAACACGGATGATCCCAACAATCCGTTCGAGGAAAGTTATGCTGATCTTGGCAAACCCGGAGGCGGCAGCGCGCCGAAGATCGCGCCGCTTCCTCTCCCCTCCCCCGATCAAGATATCTGGCCCCGCTGGTACTCCAACTTTCCGCCCGTGCCACGCCCCAATCCAAGCAGGGGAGAAGCGCCGGACATGGACAGGTATCCTCTCACCGGAGGCTATCCATACGGACCCGATCCGCAGCATCCAGGCTACCACAGGATGAATTGGAACCATCAACTCGCCGCGAACACCCCTTTGCGGCCCGGTTTCCGCCGGGTGCAGGCGCGGGTGCTGCTGGAGTTCTTCGTGCCCGCCGCCGGTTACACCATCCTGGAACCGGACATCACCGTGCGCGTGACCGGCCTGCGGAGCTTCACCCTGAACGGCAGGCCCTTGTTCCCGCGTGACAGCGAGATCTTCCACAGCGGCCGCCGCGCCACCCATCCGGGCAGTGCCATGTTCGGCGGTTATGGCATTGGCTTGAAAGGGTTGATGCGCGGCCGCGAGGCCCCAGCCCGCGCGCCCATGCCGGCGGACAACAATTGGGGCAACGCCAACTGGAAGGTGCGCCCCTCCACCAATGCCAGCGACGAAACCAGCGTGCTCAACTACGATTTGCTCAGCAACTTCGTGGACATCGAGGTGGGCCGCGACGGCCAGACCCCGATGCAAGTCTCCGAGGGCGCGCTGCGCGTCGAAATCATCTCCGGCCATCTCCACCGCACGCCCAGCGCGACCGAAACCGAGCCGATGGAGGCGCAGACGCTGGTGATCCCTTTCCCGTCGAACATCGTCAAGGCGCCCACCTTGGTGCGCGCCCGGCTGAAGGACGTGCCCGGCCCCGGGCGAACAATAATCACCAGAGAAGCGCCGGCGTGGTGGACGCATTACAGTCGCGGCTGCTTGGGAGTCACGAACATGGACACCATTACCTCGCGCAACAAGCAGGGACCCCTCGCGCCGGAAGTCGTGCGCGGCAGGCATCACAAGCACAATTGCCCGCCCATTTATAACAACAATCCGAGCTGGGGCGCCATCTTCTATGGTTTCGATGCCGCGGTGTCCGGCGCGCCGCGCCCCTTCCTCCCGCCATCTGGCCAATACGGCAGCTACGGCGGCACACAGGCGGAAGTCAACCGTGCCGAGGAAGAAATAGGCAGCGACGTGGTGCAGACCGTGACCATCGCGCACGGGGATTACCGCCTCACCGCCGCGCTTCCTGAAGTGGGATCGGAGCATTGGCGCGCCCACCGGCATTATGGCAATCGCCGTTTGGCCCACAGCTTCACCAACTTCGTCTCCAACCACATGCCGGGTTACGACTATGGCGGCACGGAAGACTTCGGCAAGCGGCTGGTGCCCAACACCGCGTCCGCGGTTTATCCGAACCATCGCATCCCGGATATGCCCTACTTTGACGAGGCTTACCGGACGGCGCAGCGTTACGGCGACTTTGACAACGGCGCGGGCCACTCTCGCGACGGCCCTTACATCAACAAGCCGGATGAAGGCAACGTCAACAAGGTGGCCAATGGCGGCGTCCCTTACTTGTCCGAGCCGCTTCAGCATACCACGGTGGACGAGGTGTTTTTCTCCCCGAACCGCCTGCTGCCCTCGCCGGTGATGTTTGGCTCGCTGCCCGCCGGCGTGCAGGCCGGGGATCCCTGGCGCACGCTGCTGTTCCGTCCGCAGCAGAGCCACCCGGGCGGCCCCGGCAGCCGCGGCGGCGTCAGCCCGGCGGACCACCTGTTGCTGGAGTTCTTCTGGATGCCGGTGGTGGAGCCGTATGCGATCAGCGAGCCGTTTTCCACGGCGGGCAAGATCAATCTCAACTATCAAATCTTTCCCTTCACGAACATCCGCCGCGCCACCGGATTGCACGCCGTCTTCGCCGGCGAGGTCATTCATGCCGTGCCCAACGAGGATCTGCCCCATTATAAAGTCTTCCCCCCCGGCAGCAATCAAACCGAATGGTGGGGCGCCGCCCAGGAGAAGCGCTGGCATTATCCGGTGGATGCGGAAAAGACGCTGGCGCAGTTCGAGGAACGCTTTGCCCAGGGGCAGGCATTCGTCAGCCCCAGCGAGATTTGCGACATCCATCTGGTGCCGGCGGACGCCGGCGTGAGCCACGCGGACATGGACGCCTTCTGGCAGCTCCACCGGCCCACCGGCGACAACACGCGCGAGCGGCCCTATGCCAACATTTACCCACGTGTCACCACTCGCTCCAATGTCTTCCGCGTCCACTACATCGCCCAAACCATTCAAAAAGCGCGCTCCGCCGGGCCGGATGAGATGACGGAGGCGGATCAAGTGACCGGGGAGTTTCGCGGCTCCACGCTCATCGAGCGCCATCTCGATCCCGCCCAGCCGGGCATGCCCGACTTTGCCACCCATGCCGCCGGGCTGACACTCGATCATTTCCACCAGGTCCGCATCATCGAATCGAAGCGCTTTGGATTCTAACATTCCCTCTAACAACCCCCATGAAAACGAACACCCCCCGTTCCCTCGTCAAACGCCTCCGCCAGGGGTTCTCCCTCGCCGAGGTGACCATCGCCACCGGCATCACCGCCGTGGCCATGACCACGCTGCTCGGACTCATCCCGCAGGGGCTGAGCAATATCAAGGAAGCGGGCGATCTCAGCGCGCACAGCCGCATCGCCCGCCATGTCTTCGGCACGTTGGCACTTGAGTCCTGGAAGGACGCCTCCGGCGCGGACACTCTCTCCTATCGCAACGATCGACGGCGGTTCTTTTTCAACGATCAGGCCGCCCTGATCGAAGACGATGAGCCTTCCGAACTGGAAGTGGCCTACGTGGCGGAACTGCTGGTGCCGGAGGAAGACGTGACGCTGCCCGCCGCTTCGGGAGCCGACCCTTTTCTGCGCCGTGTGACCGTCCGTGTGGCGGGCGTGCCTCTGCGGGATTTCGATTTCGACCGGGCGCCGCGCCTGGCCTACCGCAGCCAGTCCACCGTTCTCGCCCGCACCGGTTTGTGAATCCTTGTCTTTCTCCGGCACACCAATGAAACCCATGCACCCGCTTTACCGAAGCATCCGGCGGTTCAGCCGCTTCGGGCTGCTGGAACAATCTCCGGCTGCTCAACAAGCGGTTGAGCTCAGCCGGGATGGGACGCGGCAAGTCTCACCGCGGACCGGCGCGCGCAGGCGCGCGCGCTCGAATGCCGCATCCGGTTTCACTCTCGTGGAGCTGCTGACTTCGACCGTGGTGCTGGCCATTCTGCTGTTGGTGATCGCCTCGGCCACGGACTCGATGCAGCGCTCCTGGCGGCGATCGAAGGAAAGGGTGGACCAGTTCCGCGAGGCGCGCGCCGCTTTCGAGAGCATCACCCGGCAGCTTTCCCAAGCGACGCTGAACACCTATTGGGACTATTATTACAGCGAGACGAATAGCAATGTCCCGCCGTCCGGCTTGGTTGTTTCCCCCGCCGGTTATGTGCGCCAGTCGGAGTTGCATTTTATTTCGGGAAGCGCGAAGGAACTGCTGTCCGAGTCCGTCACTCGTCCGGTGTCCGGCCATGCCTTGTTTTTTCAGGCTCCGCTCGGTCACAGCGCGGACTACCGCGGCCTGGGCAGCCTGCTAAACGGGCGCGGCTTTTATGTGCAGTGGCGAAGCGACGCGAACACCCGCCCCAGCTTCCTCCCGGCCAGATTCGCGCCGGTGAAGGAGCGATTTCAATTGGTGGAATACCGGCCCGTTGCCGAAGCGGCTTCAGTGGATGGTGTTTCCGCCAAAGGCAACACGGTCTATGTCGATCCCGATGGCTGGTTTGAGGAGGACCTCGAAAAACAATCGCGCGCCATCGCTTCCAACATCCTCGCGCTGATCGTGTCTCCCCAGGTGGCGCAGGCTGCCGATGGCAGGGATCCCTGGTGGATCGCGCCTTCGTATCGGTATGACTCACGGGATGCCGACAACAACACGCTGGTGCGAGACAACGTTGTCATCACCGCCGACGGCGAAGTCAGGCAGGGCACCCAGCATCTGCTGCCGCCCATCGTGCGCGTGACGCTGGTGGCGGCGGATGAGGACAGCTTCGCGCTCTGGATGGCGGACAATGACGGCGAGGGCGACAGGCTGTTGGAAAAAGCGGGCGCCGCTTTCACCGACGCCGCCAAGCATGACAACGATCTCGCCGCGCTCAAAACTTATCTCGGCCGCGAGCGCATCAACTACCGTGTCTTCTCCATGACGGTGCCGCTTCGCAACGCTGCCTGGGACAGCCGCTTGAATTGATCCCCACCTTGTCATTCCCATGAAAACACGCCGTCATCCCATCTCGTCTGCCGCCTTCTCCATGATCGAGGTGCTGGCTGTGCTCGGCATCCTGGCCGTGCTCATCGCTGGCACTGCGCCATCCGTTCTATCCATGCTCAACGCCAGCCGGCTCGCTGCCGCCGCCGAAACGGTGACCGGAAAGCTGAACGAGGCGCAGGGGCTCGCCCTCACGTTTTCCACGGATGTCGAAGTGCGTTTCTTTACCGGTAGTGGTGTGGACGGAGAACGGGATGCCATTCAAATTTTTCACCTCGCGGATCCGGAGGATTTGGAGCGCGAAGCGGATTCTTTTGTTTCTGCCGGTCCGCGCGAAGTGCTGCCGGAGGGCATCGCCTTCAATCGCACCAAGGAGCTCAGCAGCTTGTGGAGGCAGCCCGGTGTAGTACGAGGCGGCAGCGGGGAGGATCGGTCCGCGGCGATGGTGCGCTTCCAGCCTGACGGCAGCACCAGCCTGGACGGCACGGAGTCCTGGTTCGTTACTTTGGTGGAAACCAGCCGGCGCAACAGCGATTCCCTGCCGCCTAATTTCGCCACCATCCAGATCGATCCGGCGACCGGACGGCTGGAGGTGTACCGCCCGAATTGAAAAATTTCAATTCATACTAGACAAGAATGTTTTATCGCGCATTTATATCCTACTGATTTAATAAAGTATTGTCGCGAGGCCGTAACCTCCGATAAAGCCGATCCCCGCGACGGAAGGCCTTCAACTCCAACTCCGCCCAGCCTGTCCCGAATCAAGGGAAGGCAGGCTCCGCACATCCCCAACATGAAAACCCCCCGCATTCTTCTTCTCTCTTTGCTCCTCGCCCAAGGCGCGTCCGCCGTGGATGTGATTAAAACCTGGACCGGTGCCAGCAACAACGGTCTGAACAATGTCGATAACTGGGACAACAATCAGCGCCCGACTTTCGGCGCCGCGGCCAACACCGACGCGCTGCTCTTCACCGGCGGAGGAACCGGCACGGTGAATATCAACGTCGATGCCACGGCGAAGAGCATCACCTTCAGCGGGCCGTTGGCCTATACCTTTGGCGGCGCCAGTCCGTTGAGGCTCGGGGATACCTCCACCGGAACCACGCAGCCGAACACGGGCGCCATTGTGAACGACTCGGAGCAGACCGTCATTTTGAACACCTCGGGAGGTTTGTTTTTCCGGTTCGGTTCCCTGGAAGCCGCAGCCGGCCCCATCACCGTCAACGCCAACACGCCGGTCGATATCGGCCACGGCGCCGCGACCTCCGGCCGCAACCTGCTTGCCACCGGCGCTTTCAACGTCACTGTGCAAAGCGTGCTGGCGGGGCTGGGTTCCCAGGAGACGGACGGCGGCCATCTCATCAAAGACGGTGAAAACCTGCTGCTGCTCAATGGCAACAGCGCGACCTGGAACGGGCGCATTTTCGTGCATGAGGGGGCGGTGCGCGTGAGCCGGACCGCCTCGCTCGGCACGACGCTGGGAGACACCACGCTCGCGGGAGGCGAATCCACCGCGCGGGTGGAGATCACAGGCAACGTGTCCGTGGACGAGCCGTTTCAAATCGGCGGACGCGTTGCGCCGGGCGCGGCTGCGCTGATCAATCTGAGCGGCAACAACATCCTGGCCGGCCCCATCACCTTGAACGAGGACGGCGAGGAATTTGCCATCCGGGCGGACGCCGGCGTGTTGGATATTTTGGGCGCGGTGGCCTATGGCAGCGCCGCGGGAGAGACGACGCTGCGGCTGGGCGGCGCGGGTGTTGGCGCGTTCTTCGGGCCGTTGGCCGCTGCGGGAGAAGCCTTGAGCGTGGTGAAGCAGGATGAAGGAACTTGGGCTTTGCTCGGGCCCAGCGCCTTCACTGGAACGATCACCGCCAGCGCGGGCCGCTTGGAGCTTTCGGCGACGCACACCGGCGGCGGCGCGCTGGTCGTGGAGGAGGGCGCTTCCTTGACGGTGCATCTGGCGGAGCCGGAACAAACCCTTGCCGCCTCCTCGGTCACGCTCGCTGGAACGGAGGGAGGCACCACTCTGGTGCTGGACCTCGGCTCCATCCCAACCACTTCTGCTCCGGTGCTCAGCACCTCCGGTCTCACGCTCATCCAGTCGGTGGGGGTGGGTTTGAAATCGACGAACCTGGGCATCGGGCAGATTCCTTTGATAGCCTATGAAGGCGAGATCGGCGGCGACGGTTTCGCGGCGCTGGCGCTCACCGATTTGCCGGCACGGGTCACGGCGGCCTTGGTGCATGACGAGGCCAACAGCCGCGTGCTGCTTGACATCAGCGGCTTCGACCAGCCGCGCTGGACCGGCGCGACGGACGCGATCTGGGATGCCGACGACGGCACGGGCACCGGCACTTTCAACTGGCGCGAGGTCGTTTCCGGCCAGCCGACGCGGTATCTGCAAGGCGAGGCGGGCACGGACGCGGTGCTGTTCGATGACACCGCCACCGGCTCCACGGAGGTGCAACTCACGGGGGAATTGACGCCGCTGAATGTCCGCGTCAGCAACGACACCCTGTCCTATTCGTTTGTTGGACCGGGCAACCTCGCGGGCTCCGGCGGGCTGCTCAAGGAGGGCGCGGGCACGCTGCGCATCGCCAACGAAACCGGCAACACCTTCACCGGCCTCACCCACATCGCGGGCGGCACGCTCATCATCGGCGACGGTGTCAACAACGGCCGTGGCAGCCTGGGCTCCGGTTCCATTCTGAACGATGGCATATTGCTGCTCGACAGGCCGGACACCTTTACCCTCACCAGCGCGATCAGCGGCAGCGGCAGCTTGATCAAACAAAGCGGCGGCATCGCCATCCTCGCGGGCAACAGCGACTTCACCGGTCCGGTGACGATTGCCCAGGGCACGCTGCGGCTCGGCACTGGCGGCGCCTTGGGCGCACCGTCGGAAAACTGGGTCACCGTCGAGCCGGGGGCCACTCTCGATGTGCGCGGTCAACTGCTGCCTTCCGGCAAGGTTGTGTCCGTCTCCGGCGCCGGTGTCGGCGGCGCTGGGGCGGTCATCAACTCCGGTGGTGGCGGAGGGGCGGCAGTTGGCCTGCGCCATCTTGTTTTCACCGGACCCGCCACCATCGGCGGCGGCGCGCGCTGGGACATCCGGGACCAAGAAGGCGGCGTGCAGGTCAACGGCCATGACTTGATCAAAGCCGGCACCCAGTCCGTGTTTTGGGCGAACTTGGGCGAGACCGGCATCGGCAGCCTGCTCATCACCGGCAACGGCAGCCGTCTCGTTTTTGAAGGCTCCACCACCCTCGGTTCGCATCCCGGAGTCATCACGGTGGAAGGCGGCGCGACGCTCGGTTTCGAGGGCAGCACGGCGGAGAACACCAAACCCATCGTCGTGGCAGGCGGCACCATCAACTTTTCCGGCGGCACGACCAACGTGCTCGCCAGCCAGATCACCATTGACGGTGATGCCACGGTCAACACCGCCACCAACGTGGAGGCTGTGGCCAGCGGCAAGATCACCGGCAACGGCAACCTGATCAAAACCACGAACGGTGTCTTCAAAGTCACCGGGGATGACAACGATTACACCGGCTACACCGAGAACAGGGTGGGACAGCTCTGGATCGGCAACGACGGCTCCACCGGCAGCCTGCCGCCCGGAGACATCTACATCACCGCCGGCAACATCCTCATCCGCCGCTACGGCGTCCTGGAACTCGGCCAGAACATTCACGGCGCCGGCGGCATCAACATCCAAAACGTGGCCTATCCTGAACTCACCGAGATCACCTTGAGCGGCGACAACACCTTCACTGGCGCCGTCACTCTGGCGCGCGGCACCCTGCGCATCACCAACAGCAGCGCTCTCGGCGCGGGTGAGAAGCTCGTCAGCATTCAGGGCGCGCGCCCCACCCTGATTCTGGATGGCGGGCAAGACGGCCTGACGCTCAGCCCGGAATTCACCATCAGGATCAGCAGTGACGGACCGCTGGGCGGCATCCAGAATCTCAGTGGTGACAATGTCATCGAAAGCACGATCCTCCTGTTCGCTCAAGGCGGCGGAAATAGCCGCCTGCGCGGGGACGGCGGCAGCCTGACCCTCAATGGCAGCATCCGCATCGTTCCGTATGCGGACCACAATGGCACCAGCGGCAACCGCCAGTTGCAACTTGATGGAGACATTGGCGGGGTGATCAATGGAGCCGTGGAAAACGTTCCGGAGGATACGATTAATACGGGCACGACTGAGAATCCTAATATTGTGAGGCGCCTATTGATCGTCAGCAAGCAAGGCGCCGGCACCTGGGTGTTGAACGCCGAAAACACCTACGAGGGCAGCACCCTCATCGCCGAAGGCACGCTCAAGCTTGGCCCCGAAGCCAGCATCGCCGCCTCGTCGGTAATCAACTTGGCCGCGGGCGCCATCTTGGATGTCTCCGAGCAGCCCGGGTTCACCTTGATTAACCAAACCCTCAACAGCCAGAATACGGGCGGCACCATCGCCGGCAATCTCACCCTCGGCTCCGCTGCCACCCTCAACGGCCAGGGCGTCATCACCGGTGATCTCGTCATCGGCCCCGGCTCCATCGTCATCTCTGGGGCAGCTTACACCCCCGGTGTCTTCACCATCAATGGTGATCTGGACTTGGCCGGTGGCCAGGCCAATCTTAGCCTAACCTCCGATACCACGCCGGGCGGAGCGAACGATTTGCTCAGCGTTGGCGGTGATTTGAAGATCACCGCGCCCAGCTCCATCGAATTATTCACCGACGGCTTTCCGCTCGGCGGCGCTTACACCTTGGTCGAATACGATGGCGAGTTCGAGGGTGATTTGGCGGACATCACCCTCATCAACCCCACGCATTATGATCTCGCTCTGGATGTCGAAACCGAACCCGGCAAACTCCTGCTCGTCGTCTCCGGCGCGCCGGCCAGCCTCGTCTGGACCGGCAACCCGGCTCAGCCCGAAAACACCGGCGCGGCGCACCGGACTTGGAATGCCGCCAACGCCTACTGGCACGACGGCAGCGGCGGCGCGAACTTCGCCGTCGTGGATCAGGTGACGTTTGATGACACCGCTCACTCGAGCAAGCGCAACGTGGTCATCGCCGGCTTGCACCGCCCGTCTTCGATTGTCGTGGATACGAGCGATGAATTCGGTTACACCTTCACCACCGCCGCCACGGTCAATGACAACGGCATCGTCGGGGCCGCGAGCTTGACCAAGCTGGGCACGGGCATCTTGACTTTCGCCACCACCGGAGCTTTCAACGCCACCGGCAAAACCACCATTCTGGGAGGCAAGATCGTCCTGGCCGCCAACCAGAACGGGTTCACCCAGACCCGCTGGATCGAGTTGTATGCCGGCACCGTGCTTGATGTCAGCGCCCGTGCCGCCGGCTTCAATCTCGGCAACTTGGCGAACGTGGAGCGTGTTCTCAGCGGCATCGGCAGCGTCGCGGGCACGTTGCAAGTTGGCGGCATCTCCGTCGTCAAACCCGGCTTGTCAAGCGATCCGGATGACCAAGCCACCGCCGGCGACCAGATCGGCGCCTTGACCATCGGCAGTCTGAGGCTGCCCGGCAACGCCGAGCCGGGAGCCCCGCGCGTCGTCCTGCAAATCGGCGGCCCCACGGGGCAGGTGGAGGATGCTTTCGACACCGTGGCCATCGCAGACTTTGCCGATATCATCGTGGAGGGGCAGCACGACCAGTTGCTGGTGACGGACGTGCTCGCCTTGGATGTTGGCAGCACCATCCGCTTGGAACTGGTGAATGAGTATGTTCCCGAGATTGGCGATGTGTTCAACCTCGCCAATTGGACCGAGCTAATCACGGACATCGATGGCGACGAAAACGGATTCGATCCGCTGGCCGCTGCCTCGTTTGAGCTGCCCGTGCTGCCGGAGGGGTTGTATTGGAACCGCAGCCTCTTCCTGGAGCATGGCATTGTCTTCATCAGCCAGGCTCCCGCCGTGGTGGGAGAAATCACCTTCGATCCGGCAGCCGCGGTGAATCCCGGCGCGGTCGTCACTTTGTCAGCATCCGTCTCCGGCCTGGAACCTTACACCTATCAATGGCGCTTCAACGGCGCGGACATCCCGCTGGAGGAAAATGCCACGGCACAAAGCCCGCAACTCGTCCTCACCGCCGCCGAGGCGTTGGAAGGGGATTACACCCTGGTCGTCTCCAATCCCATCGGTTCCGGCTTCAGTCCTCCGGCGTTCCTGTCCGTGAACGACCCCGTGCAAATCCTCGCGCACCCGCAGGACTTGACTCGTGATCCGGGACAACCAGCCACCTTCAGCGTCAGCGCCAGCGGGACTGCGCCGTTAGGCTATCAATGGCGAAAGAACGGCGAGCCCATCCCCGGCGAGGAGTCAGACAGCTTCACGCTTCCCGCCGTGGCGGAGGATGATGAAGGTGCGTACGACGTGATCGTCACCAATGTCGTCGGCCCGGTCACGTCCGCTGCGGCCGCTCTCAGCGTCAACGACCCCGTCAGCATCGTTCAGCAACCCGCCTCCCAAGGCGTGTTTCAGGGCGTTGCCGCCACCTTCGCGGTGCAGGTGTCCGGCACCGGACCGTTCACCTATCGCTGGCAGAAAAACGGCGCTGACATTCCCGGTGAGGCCGCCGCGCAGCCGTCCCTGGTGATCGGAAACGTCATCGAGGCCGACGAGGGCGCTTATTCCGTCCGTGTCACCAACAGCGTGAACAGCGTCACCAGCGCCGCCGCCGCGCTGCTCGTTGGCACGGCCACGCCGAAGATTGTCAGCCAGACGCCATCACAAATTGTGGCTGTTGGGAGTGCGGTCACCTTGCAAGCAGACGTCATCGGCTTGCCTCCGCTCGCCTATCAATGGTTCAAAGCGGGCCGTCCCGTGAAGGGAGCCACCGCCGCCACGCTCACGCTGCCCGCCGCGCAGATCAAGGATGCCGGCGCCTATCGCGTGCAAATCACCGGCGGCGCCGTCATCGATAGCGCCAACATCGAACTCGGCGTCGTCGATGCCGCCGCCCGGGATGTCCCGCTGGCGCTCAACGCCGCCGCCAAGCTGGAAGCCAAAGCCGCCGGCAACGGGCTCCTTTTTGCCTGGAGCAAGGACGGCGAACCCCTGGCTGAAACCACTCGCGTCAAAGGCGTGGACAAAACCGTGCTGACCATCGGCAAGCCGTTGGAAGACGCTGACACCGGGCTGTACACGCTTACGGTCACCGGACTCGGCGGCAGCGCCCTCACCACGGCGGGCCACAGCTTGAAGGTGTTCAGCGAGCCGCCCGTCATCACCGAAGACCCGCCGGCTTTCCCGGACGCCATCGTCAGCGGCAGCTTCACCTATCAGATTCCCGTCGATCCGAATCCGAAAAAAGCGCCCACCGGTTTCGCCGCCAAGGGCTTGCCACCGGGGTTGAAGCTGGACAAAAAAAGCGGTCTCATCAGCGGCAAACCCACCGCCGTTTCCAAGGATCCGCTCGGTTACCTCGTCACCCTCACCGCCAGCAACAGCGCGGGCAAGGCCACGGTCCAGGGCCGTATCCTGGTGCAGGTCTTGAATCCCGTCCTGGCCGGAACTTATGCCGCGCCGGTCGGACGGCATCCCGTGCTCAATGGCGGCCTTGGCGGACGGCTCGATTTGAAAATCACCGTCAAAGGCGCCACCAGCGGCAAGCTGGTGTTAGGTACCGCCAGCCACACCCTGCGCGGTGTGCTCGACACCACGCCCGGCAGCCAGGCCGGCCAAGCCGTGCTCACCATCGCCCGCAAAGGCGGCGCGCCGCCGCTCACGCTCACGCTGGACTTTGACGGCGCCAACCGCATCACGAACGCTGATCTCACCGACGGCGACTCCGCGCTGGCCTTCACCGGCTGGCGCAACGTGTGGGACCGCAAAGCCAATCCGGCCATCCCCGCCTTTGCCGCCTATCACACCTTCGCGCTCGAAATTCCGAACCACATCGGCGTCGCCGACGTGCCGCAGGGGAATGGTTACGGCTCCGTCACCCTCGCCCCGGCCGGCACGCTGCGCATCACCGGCAAGCTGGCCGATGGCGAAGCTTTCACCGGCAGCGCCTTCACCGGACCGGAGGGCGAGGCCGTGGTCTTCCAGACACGATATAAAACCAAGGAAAAAGGCTCCGTGGCCGGCTGGCTGGATCTCAATGACGCCAGCATCAGCCTCGGCGGTGAACTGACCTGGACGCGCCCGGCCAATCCCGCGCCGAAGCACACGCTTTACCGCAACGGCTTCCCCGGCGTGGTGGACCTCGTCCCGGTCGGCGGTCCTTACACGCCTCCGGCGGATCCCAAGGTCTTCCTCAATCTCGACCCCGGAGACAGCAACGCCGTGCTGTCCTTCGCCAGCGGCGGCATCGAAGGCTCCGTGGCGGACCCGGCAGACCTCGACCTCCCGGCTTCCATCGCCGCCAAGAGCAAGGCCGCCGTCATCACCGACCCCGCCAAAAATCCGCGCAAAACCACGCTTAGCCTGACACCGCGCACTGGTTTGTTCAAGGGCGCCGCAGACCTGGAGGACGCCGGCTCCGGTGCCAGCGCGAAGCGCCGTTTGAACTTCCTCGGCATCGCCGTACCTGAAAGCGGTGGCGGGCATCGTGGACACGGGTATTTCCTCCTGAATGGGATCACCGCCGGATCGGATACCCTCTCCGGCCAAGTCACGTTGGATACCATCCCTCCGCTCCCATGAGGTGATATAACAAACAATCTAACACAAGCGAAACCTCTCTCCCGTGACCAACAACCGAGAGCGCTCCGGCCCTTCACCCTGGGGTGGATAAAATGTGAAGGGCCGGAGCAACCGGTGACCCTGCAAAGGAAAATGAGAGCCTACAGAATACACGGAATAGACGGAAAGAAGAGCCGGGCCTGCTGAAACCGGGCCGTAGCCGCCATCCCGGAGATATGCAAAATCAACTCCGTAGGGGTTATCCAAGAATAGCCGGGGGTTGAGGAACGAAACCCCCGGAACGCCGCGCCGCCGTCCCCATTGTGTTGCAACCCCGGAGGGGTTGCCCAATGCGCATGAGGGTGGCGGTTACAAACCGCCGTTCCTTGGGCCTATTACCACCTCATACCCCACCGCGCCTTCGTCGTCGTAAAACTTGATGTGCAGGCGCGGCGCGGCGTTTTCCTCGCCGATGCTGACATGGAGGAAGCCGCCGGTCGGCTCCGGGTAGAGGAAGGGTTGGCGGATGAGGCCGCCGGGGTCGGTGGTGTTTTTGCCGCCGGGTTTCTCGCCGGGGATGGCGTTTTCATCGTTGAGCGCGCCGACGGAGAATTCCTCGACGCCGAGCGGATGGATGCTGTGGTACTGCCAGTGGCGGTCGCCGCAGAAAGTGAGGACGTTGGCCAAGCCATTGTCGTGCAGCCATTGGAAAAAGCTGTCCGCCTCGTGTTTGAAGCCGGCGAGGTTGACGTGGTTGTCCTTCTTGCTGTTGCGATCCGGGCCGACCATGGGCGTGGGGGTGA
This sequence comes from uncultured Verrucomicrobiaceae bacterium, assembly GCA_964573315.1. GTDB lineage: Bacteria > Verrucomicrobiota > Verrucomicrobiia > Verrucomicrobiales > Verrucomicrobiaceae > JAGRPD01. Next base: position 33,725 of record CAZNKC010000033.1, read on the forward strand.
TGATGATCTTCCACGTCGCGTCGCTCGCTTGGAGTGTGCGCTGGAGCCAGCCGCGCTGCTCGCGGCCCCAGATCGTTTTGTCCGGGCCGTCCTCCATCTTGTTCGGCGAGCGGTAGTCGCGGCCTTCCATGAACCAAAGCTGCAGGTGCTTGTGGACGCGATGCGTGCGATAGGTCGGTGTGTCGTGGTCGCCTGCGGGATGGATGGGCATTTGCTCGCGGAAGATCTCGATGCCGGTGACGGGAGAGGGCAGTTTCTCACCGGCGAGATCGGCGTCGTTGAAGCGGAAATCGTGGTCGTCCTTGGACCAGTAAGCCGGCGTGCGGGCGAAGAACTCGATCAGGCGCGGGAAGCGGAATTGCTCGTGCCATTTCTTGCGCAGCTCTGGCAGCGTTTGGGCGGCGGTCTTGGCGGGGTGGTCGTAATAGACGATGTCGCCGGTGCCGATGAAGAAGTCCGGCTCCAGCGCCAGCATGGCCTGGTAGGCGGGGAAGCCTAGGCGCTTGTCTTCCGCGGACGCCGTGCCGCCTTTGCCGTTCTTGCCGTGCATGAAGAAGGCGTAGTTCTGGCAGCTTCCCATGATGAAGCTCAGCGGCGCGTTGGAGCCGGCGGCGGGCAGGGTCTTGAACTGGCGCGCGGGGCCGGTGCGCGTCTGCTCGCGGGTCTCGCCGAAAACGAGCCGGTAATGATGCAGCGTGCCCGCGCTCAGTTCGTCGAGCCGGGCGCGCACGATGAAGTCGTTGTCCGGGTTCGCCTCCAGCCAGTCCGTACGCCGGGCGTTCGCGAAGTCCGCCGACTCGCTCCACTCGAAGCAGGCCACGCCCGCCGCGCCGGGCACGTCGCCACCGGCATCGAGCGCCGGACCGGGGATGGCTGTGAGGCGGGATTGCAGCAGGACTGAGGACGCCGTGGCCTCGCCCGCCATCTCGCCCTGGGCGTGATGGATTTCGGCGAAAGCGGCGGAGGTCGAGAGCAGAACGAGAGCAAGGGCGAGTTTCATCCCTCATTGAACCGGTGGCCGCGCCTTCGTCTTTCGCGGAGCTTGTGAGGAAGACGGGGTAAAATGAGAAAACTGCAAGCCGGCGGCGATCACGGCGTTTCCCCGCCATGCACCGCGTTTTCTTTTTCATCGCCGCTCTCGCCTTCCACCCCTGCCTGCAAGCCGCTGACTTGGGGCAGCTCATCTTTCAAGACGACTTCGAGCGCGCCGAATCCCAGGAGGTGAAGGACGAACCCGGCAACGGCTGGAATACCAACAGCAAAAGCCGCGCGAAGGGCAACAAGCAGGTCGATCTGCGCGACGGAGCGATGTACATCTACATCCATGCCGAGGCCGATCACGCGGTCTCGGTGACGCAGCCCGCGGTGTTCACCGATGGCGCGGTGGGGTTGCGCTTCATGCTGGAGGACGCGCAGGACAGCCTGGGCTTGAACTTCGCCGACCTGGAGTACAAGGAGGTTCATGCCGGCCACTTGTTCGCCGCTCGCATCAGTCCGCAGCGGGTGCTGGTGCAGGATTTGAAGACCGGCAACATGCGGCTGGACATCCACACGGCGCGGAAGGCGAAGCAGAAGCTCTCGCCGGAGCAGCAGCAGGCGGTGGCGGGGAAGGAAAAGGCTTTCCCCCACACGCTGGAGACCGGCAAATGGCACGATCTGCTGGTGCAAGTGACGGGCGACGAGCTGGCGGTGACGATCAACGGCCAGCCCGTTGGCAGCTTCAGCTCGCCGGGCATCGCGCATCCCACCAAGCGCCTGCTGCGGCTCGCGGTGCCGCGCAATGCGGTGGTGGATGAGGTAAAAATCTGGCGGAAGAAGTGACGGGCCGCCGCTCAACCGAAAAGGAAGTTGAGAGTCGAGAGTTGAGTGTTGATAGTTCAAAATCAGCGGCTTGCGCCGAAAGCTCCATTCACCGGAAAGGTGAGTCTCCCTGGCGGCACAAGCTGCTCATTTCCGGCCTCTCAACTCTCAACTCTCAACTCTCAACTCTCAACTCTCAACTCTCAACTCTCAACTCT
>CAZNKC010000034.1:0-27668 GCA_964573315.1 uncultured Verrucomicrobiaceae bacterium
CGTCCACATTCTCCACAACGATGCCGAGGCCGCCCAACACCGAGCCTTTCACCGCTGTACCGCGCGGCCGAAAATGAGCCACAAAAAAAGGCAGAATGACCCACTTTGAACGAAGTCGGCCGCCATTTCGCGGTCCAGAAGCAGGCGGCGGCGAGCCGGGCAACGGCCTTGCCGGCGCAAGGGGCGCGCCAGCGCGCCGCCTGAATGGCGCGGCGTCATCACGCCGCGGTCTGGTAGTCACGCTGGAGGCTGATCGCCGCTTGGACATCGTCCACGCCGGGAGCCTGGGACTGCGTCGGAAACTGCCCGCGCAGGTGCCTCACGATGCGCTTGAGCGACCGCCAGCCCCCGAAGCTGTTGACATAGTCGCGCAGGGCTTTCGAGGCGGCTTTAAGGGCGTCTTGAGGCAGCAGCGGCCAGTAGGCGCTGAGGGACTTGGCCACGTCGGCGGCTTCCACCTGGTCCAGCCACACCACGCCCTCGGTCCGGGTGCGGAGCTGCTCGGCGTAGGCGCCACCCTGCTGGAGAATCTCGACGTAGAAGTCGGGCACGCAAAAGATGACGACGACGGTCTGCGTCTCGTCGGCGATCTTGCGCAGCAGGTTGAGCACGCGCCGGCTGAAAAATTCAACCTCGTTGACGCACAGGATGCAGGGCCGGGCCGTGAGCTGGCGCATGATGGCGCGCTCGGCGGCGCCCTTGGACGGCCAGGCCTTGGGCCGCTTCTCGGCGCTGAGCGGCTGCGGCACGTCGATGGCGAGGGCGAAGTCGGTGAGCGCATCGAGGTAGCCCTCGCGCCAGCTTTCAGCGGCGGTGACGAGGTGGGCTGAGCGGCGCGCGACGAGCTGCCGCGCGGCCTCCGTCTTGCCCATGCCGCTCTTGCCGATCACCCAGACGATCTTGTCATCGTCCCCGGCTTCGGCCGCCGCCTGGGCGCTCTCGACGGCCTCCATGACCTCGCGGAACTTGGATGTCTCCACAAACGCGAAAGGCCGCGCCCGGATGATCTGCGCCTTGGTCCAGGTGCGCCGGCGCTGCTTGGCGTGCTCGGAGGCGAGGCCGACCATGCGCGAGCAATCCTTCGCGCCGTAGCGGCCAGTGCGGAGCTGGTACCAACTCTGAGCGCTAATCTTGGAGCAACCCTCCAAGAATTCGGCATCGGTGAGCTTGGCCTGTTCTTGCCAAGCGGCGATCTCCTCAATCTTGGCGCGTTGGTCGGCGGTGTAATTCTGCCACAGAGCGCCGGCGGCGCGCTGGTCAGCCTCAGGGTGGTTGTGGTGCATGGCGGGCATGGTGGTGGTGTGTTGTTATGGATTGATGGCGGCGTGTTCCATGATGGAGATCAGGCCGCGGGTGCGATTAAGGTGGGCTTCAATGTGTTTTTCGGTGTGCGTGATGAGTTCCTTTTCCCGCCTGCCGACACTGAACAGACTGCCGGCGCGGAGCTGGATGATGGCTTTGCCGAGGCGGGCGGAAGTGGCTTTGGCTTCGCGGAGGTGGTAGTTGATAAGGGCGGCCATTTCGGCGTCGCTGAGGGCGATGGTGTGAGGCCGCGGGGCGGGTTCGATCTTGCTGACTTGGATTCGTTTCATGGCAGATCAGGCGATGAGGCGTTGAGCGCGGCGGCGGAGTTTGGAGAGGGCTTTCTGTTCGATGTGATAGATGGCTTGCCAGGAGCAGTTGCAGATTTCACCGAGGTCTTTGAGCGACCACGTATAACCGGGCGGCGTGGTGACGGTGGCGAGGACGGCGAGTCCCAAGTCGATGTGACGCGGGCCGCTGCGCGTTTGGTGGTGCGCGAGGTGCTGATGCCGGCAGCGGCAGGCTTGCGCGGTGCGGCCGGGCAGGAGGCGCGCGATGCGGCTCCAGGGCGCGCCGTCCTCGCTCTGCATGGCGGTGACGGAGGCGCGCAAGAGGGCGTCTTCAGTGGCGGTCCATTTGGCTTTCATGGTGTGTGTCATTCAAAGGAAAAACCGTCGTCAGTGTCAGCCCTGGCGGAGAGCTGCTCGACCGCCGCCGCGCGCCGAAACACCGGCTTGCGCTTCCGCGCCGCCCTCACCGGCTGCTGGCTCAGCACGGCGGCCGCCAGATCGGTCGAGGCCGCGGCGGGCAGCGCGGCCGTGGCGGGTGCGGCCAGGCCGAGCGTCTCCACTAGCTCGATGTTCCGTTCACGCGCCGCCATCTCGCCGCGCGCCGCCGGCGTCCGCAGCGCCAGCTTGGCCGCGCCGGTGATGACCTCCTTGTGCGCCTTGGCCTTCGCGCCCAGACGGCGCTGGAGGATGTCCAGATCCTCGCCCTCGCCCAGCATCTTCGGATCGCGCTCAAAGCGCCAGTAGCCCAGGAACCGCTCCTGCTCGTCATGCAGCCACGCGCCGGCGGCCGGGCGGTCGCTGTCCAGGCGCGCCAGCACGCGCTGGCCCAGGGCCAGCCGCTGCGCGCCCTCCGTCGCCACGTAGCGCAACGTCTTGCGGCGCCCCTTGCGGCCGGTCTCCACGTCGAGAACGTCGCCGCCGCGATAGATCGCCGGCGCGGAGTCGAGCAGCAGATCGAGCAGCGTGTCCGGCGGGATTACCGCGAAGCGATCGCGCTGCCAGGTGCGCTGCATTTTCTCCAGCGGACTCTCCCGCCGCGGCTGGCCGTGATTGTTGATGAGCAAACCCTGCACCTCCGGAGGCTGCGTCCGGAACCACTCCACCGCCTGCCGCGTGGCCGTGTCCAGGCCCGGCAGCGCCAGCGCCGGCTTGGGCACGGGATCAGCCGGCGAGAACCGCCATTCAGTCACCAGCGCGTGGCGTTCCATGCTGTGATGCGTGCGATTGTTGAGCGCGTCGATCGCCGCGCTGACGATCCAATGCGCATCCTGCGCCCAATGCAACGGCCCCTCAAGCTGCCGCGCCAGCTCCGGGTGCGCCGTCACCACCGCCGCCATGCGCTCGGCCAGCCATTTCATGCCGTCCGTGTGGCCCGGCTTCACCGTCCAGTTGCTGCCCTTCTGGCCCCGCACCGAGCCGAGGGCGATGTCGAGCAGGTGAAACCAGCTCTCCAGCCAGGCCTTGCCGCGCGGCGCGCCCCAGCGCTCCGGAAAGCCGCGCACATTCACCGCGCCGAAGTGGACGCCCGTGCGCCGCACCACCACCTGGCCGCCCGTGCGGCTGCGGATCAGATGCTCCGTCTCCGCCGTGACGGCCGCGGCCGCGTTCTCCACGATCAGCGTCATCGTGTGATCCAGCGGGAAGCCGTAGCGCGCCAGCAGGTGCGCGATCAGGTGCTGCATGTCCCGCGTCGTGATGCCCTCGCGCGTGCCGTCCTCGCGCAGCAGCGCCGGGCGCAGGCCGAACTCCAGCACCGTGCCCGTGGCCACGTCCATCGCGAACAGGCCGTGCATCTCCACCACCTGCACCTTGCCGCGGTCATCCCACACCTGGCAGAGGAAGTCCACCTCGTGGTCATCAAAGACCAAAGCCTCAAAAGGCCGCAGCGAGTCGAGGTCCATGCGCACCTCCGGCGTCTCGTTCCATGCCGCGCTCGCGCCCTTCTTCAGCGCCAGATACACCGCCTTCACCGGCTTCGCCTCCATGAAGTTCGAGAGGCTCCAGCCCGGCGGCGGATGATGGATGGACCACGGGCAGCGCTCCGGCAGCCCCAGCCCCGGCCACACCTGCGCGTGGATCGTCTGCCACGTCACCCCCTCCACCACCGGCTCGCCCGCACACAGATCCCGCATCAGCACCCGCCAGGCCTCGCGCAGCGCCTGCTTGTCATTGAGGCCCGCCTCGCCCGCCCAGCGCTCGATCACCGCCGGCGGCAGCTTGCCGCCGGCGCGCGCCCAGGTGCAGCCCAGCAGCCCGCAACCGCCGCATTGCCGGTGATCCACCAGCGCCGCCATGCCGTCGCGCCGCCAGCGGTAAAAGTGGCGCTTCAGCGTCTGTACGCTCATGCCGGGCACATCGGCATGACGCCGCGCCAGCGCCTCGATGGCGGGCCGCACCTTCGGCGCCGCCGCGATCTGCCGCATCCACGCATCCAGCCGCAGCACCGCCGTGCGCACCTTGCCGGGCAGGCGCGGCCAGGCCGTCTCCCAGGGCACGGCGGTGAGCAGAGCGGAGGATTGAGCGGGAGGGGAAAGCAGCGTTGTCATGTTAGGTCAGAAAAATCAGTGGGTTCAGCGGGGGGGGGTAGAGAGAGGGGGCTTCAGTCCCCTCAGTCTTTTTTTTGGCGGAGCGGCCGCGCCATCCAGCCGCGGCAATTTGAGCGGCTTCAAGTCCAGCAGCCGGCACACGACCGGGAAGTCCTGCCGGATTTTGAGGATCGCGAATTCCGCAGCCGCCGCGCGGTGCGGCGTGCCGGCGGAGAACTGCTTGCGCCGCTCGCCCGGCGGACGGATCAGTACCGTCCACCAGCGGCGGCGGTTCGTCTTGGGCGGCAGCAGGGAGAAGGGCTTGCGTCTCATGGCGGCGAGGAGGATTGAGGTTGAAGTTGGAAATGAGAGGCGCCCGCGCGCCGCACATCAGCCAGGCGCACCAGCAGCAGGCTCTTGCGGCCGCCGTGCCAGCACAGCGCGTAGTCGCCGCGCGGCATCACCGCCGCGATGATGAGGCTATCCCCCGGCCACACCCGCACCGCGCCCGGATCAGAGGCGATGTCCGCCAGCTCCACGTTCCGGCGGCTCAGATCGCGCTCCAGCACCTGCGGCCGCAGCCGCGGACACCACTCCCGCGCCGCCGAATGCGGCGCGAAGAAAACCAGCTCCTCCCCGCCGCCGGCGGCGTGATTGGTGAAGCCAGCGGGACTCGAACCCGCATCCGCCGAGTTGCAGCAGTCTCGACACTCTGCCGTTGAGCTATGGCCCCAATCTTTCATGACGCGCCTCCTTTCTCGTACAGCTCGGCGGCGCGTTCCGCGGCCGCCAGCCGCTGCTCCGGCTGCATGACCTCGTCCGCCGCGCGGGCGAGCGCGCACCAGCTCGCCTCCTGCCTGCGCAACGCCGCGTTCTCCTCGCGCAGCACAGCATTCTGCGCCGAGATCGCCAGGCACGTCGCCGCCAGACGGACCGGGTCCATATCCACTTGCAGCGGCTCCAGCGGAGAGATCGTCATGTTGGTTTTCATCCTGTTAATCCTGTAAAAATCCCGTCAATCCCGTCCCAATCACCGCCGCCGCCGGGGCTGCGGTTTCGCGGCTTCCGCCGCCTTGCGCGCCGCCATCAGCGCGGCGACGCCGGCATGGAATTCATCGAGTTCCCGGTCCAGCCAGGCCATGTCGTCATCCTCCAGACACTGCCAGCTCTCGCCTTGGCGAAACACCACCAACTGCCCCAGGCACTCCTGCGCCACCTCGCGCCGCATCGCGATCGTGATCCCCTCCGCCTCCGGACCCGTCGCCTTCTTCGGCCGCCCCGGACTCCGCGGCGGCATGTTCTCGCTGCGGCGCGTCTCCAGCTCCCGGTAGATTTGAGCCAAGCCGCGGTCGCCGAGCCAATTGACGACCTTCTTTAATGCGCCCTCAAGGGTGGCTTGAGGATCGCTGAACAGCTCGAGCTGGACGGCGCAGACGGGAGCGACGGCGTCGAGGGCCTTACCCGTGAGCTTGTGCGTCTTGCGGTCGCGCAGGCCGGTGACGTTGAGGAAGTCGTCGGCGACACGGATGTAATTGAAGAGCGTGCGGCGGCTTTTGTTGGCGAAATACTGGTCAGTGAATTGAGCCAGGCTACCATAGGCCTCGTTGTCGCGAATCCAAATCAGCCGCAACCCAACGCGTAGTGCGATCAAGGCGGCCTCTCGGCTCATGCGTTCGTAGCGGTCCATGTCCGCCTGGATTTGCGCGGCCATCTCGCCCGCCGATGTCGTCGCTGAAAGTGCAACGTGTTGCACTAGTGCAACTGTTGCACTTCTTTCGCTCGCCACCGGCGTCACATCCCGCACTTCCCCCGCCTCGGCGGGGACCAATTCAGCTTTCGTTTTCGCGTTCTTCTTCATCTTGTTAATCCTGTAAAAATCCCGTCAATCCTGTCCAAATCACCGCTTCGCCCGCACCGCCCGCCGCACATCGAAGAGCACCGTGCGCAGCGCGTGCAGCGGCAGCGCCTCCAGCCCGTCCAGCCGCACCAAGCCCAGCCGCCGCATCCACTTGTCCCGCGCTATATGCAGCGCATACCCCTCCTCCAGCCCGCCCAGGCGCAGCGTCTCCCGGATCAGGTGCAGCACGATGCGCTGCTGATTGTCGATGCCGCTCACCGCGCGCCGGTAGGCCTCGTCCACCTCCCCCGCCATCGCCTTGAAGTGGACGAAGAGGTCGTCAAAAGCCTCCGCCCCCGCCGCGCTGATCCGCGCCCCGCACGCCGCCTCCGCCTCCCGCGCCCGCCAATCATCAAAGCTCTCCCCCACCGCGCGCCGCCCGGCCAGCTTGGACCAGCCGCGCCGCGCGATCTGCGCCAGCAGCGTGCGCTGTTTGGGAGTGAGGAGTTTCATTGCGGATTTAGGATTGCGGATTGCGGATTGAGGGATGAGGTCAGGAGTCGCGGGCGGGGGTGATGCCGTTGTCGCGGCAGTATTCGACGAGCCGTTCCACGGCCTCCTTTTCCTCCAGATAGCCCCGCCACTCGTGATCGGCGGGGCGGTAGCTTTGACGGACCTCTTCGACCGGCATCTCCCAGATGGCAGCCGCCGCTGCGGTGAGCTTGTCGTAGGATCCGGTGAAGTCGCCCATCAACCAGAATTTGCGGGGATCTTCCGCGATGGCGTTGAGGACATGGCAGACGGCGGCTTTGGCCAGCTCGAATTTTGCCTCCTGGCTGAGGGTGGTTTCTGTTGGGTTGGCTTCGGTGTTCATGGCGGTGTTGGGGTTGGGGGAATGACGAAGGAGGTCAGGCGTTGGGGGTGAAGTGGAAGACGACGCGGAAGGTTTCGGTGGTGTGGCGGGTGATGCCGAGGTCGGCGAGGAGGTCGGTATGCTGCTCTTTTGCGGCGGCGGCGAGGGCGGCTTGTCTGTTGAGTTCTTCGGGGGGTTGGCGGAGGAGGTTGAGCAGCAGGCTGTGGGTGGCGTCGAGGGTGGCGCGCTCTTCGGTGTCGAGGTCCGTGCCGAGCTGGGCTTCGACGCCGGCGAGGGCTTCGCGGATGTTGCCGATGGGGTCGCCTTCGGTTTGGATGCTGGTGGCGTCGCGGTATTTGATTTCGTGCTGGAGGACGGCGAGGGTCTTTTTGCGTTTGCCGTTTTTGGCGGCGGGGAACCAGGCGTCTTTGTTGGCGGCGCAGGCGGCTTCGATGCCGGCGAAGAGGGACTTGAGTTCTTCGCTGGTTTCGCGGGTGGCGGACTCGAAGGCGGCTTTGGCGGTTTCCACGGCGGCTTGCTGGCGCTTCTCGGCGGTGGCGATGACGAGCGCCAGTTGGGCGGCGCGGGCGATGGTGTCGGTGAGGGCGGGGAGGCCGTCGATGGTGATGGGGGCGGGGACGCTGGTGGTGTCGATGTCTTGGGTCTGTTGCATGATGTTAGATTCAGAGTTCAGAGTTCAGAGTTCAGGTTTCAGTCTTTTCACTTTTCACTTACCCCTTTTCACTTCTGCGTTGAGCCAGGCCGCTCCACCGGCCCGCTCAGCGCGGCGCGCAGGATGCCGAGCTGCTCCGCGCTCAGCGTGAGCGTGAGGATTTCCAGCATCCCCGTTTCAATGACGAGATCAGTCAGCCCGTCATCGTAGGGGTTGACGACGAGAGTGGCCTCGATGTCGTCGGCGGAGAGGTTGACGTCGAGATGACCGACTTCTTTGGTGATGGTGGTTCTCATGGTGGTGCGTAGGTTGAGTGGCGGGGTGGGTTCAGTCCGTTTCCTCGTCGCCAGCCTGGGCGGCGAGCAGGAGGTCGGCGGTGTTGGTGGCCGCGGCCGCGGCAGCCCGGAGACCGGCCGCGGCCGCCTGCCGCTGCTCCGCGGAAAGGTGGGCAAACATGCTGTTCGGCAGCTCGCTCAGGGACTTCACAATGCCCGCCGCGCTGCGGCAGCGGCCCACGATGTAGCGCACGTCGTCGCGCGCCGCCCGCTTGCGGTGAGCGGTCTGGGTGCGCAGGTGGTGGAGCGCCGCCTTGCCCTTGGCGCGGTGCTGCGCCCACAGCTTGGCGTGCTTTTCCGGCGGGAACTTCGCGGCCAGCAGCAGCGCCACCGCCAGCGGCAGGCGCGCGTCCTTGGGCGTGGGGGGGTCCAGCAGCGGCAGCACGTCCGGGTGCAGCTTCAGCAGGCTGTGCTCATTGCGCGCCCAGGTATCACTCTTGCCCACCAGCGCGGCGATCTCTTCGTAGCTCTTGCCCGCGGCCATCTCGCGGTCGATGGCCGCGGCCGTCTCCGCGTGGGTGTGGCCGGCGCGGCACCAGTTGGTGGAGAAGGAGGCGGTGTGCAGCTCCGCGGCGTCGGTCGCGCAGACCTCGTCATCCTCGATGATCCACAGCTTCTTGATGCCCGCCTCGCAGGCGGCGCGCCAGCGGCGCTCGCCGTCGATCAGCATCCAGCGCACCTTGGGGCGGCCGGCGTCGGAATACGGGATGACCGTCAGCGGCTGGCGCTGGCGCTGCCGCAGGCTGCGGCCGAGATCGGCCAGCGCGCCCGCATCGAAGTGGTGGCGCGGCTGGGTGGGATTGGGGGCGATCTCCTCAGGGGAGACAATGAGTTTGGTCGTGGTCATATCATTGGGTGTGTGGGTTGGGGTTGAAGGTTGGAGTCGAGCCTTTAGGCGATCATTCTCAGCCGCCCCCCAGGGCGGCGGCATCCACGCCCGCGATCTCATGCCCGAAGCACGCCGCCCAAGAGCGGGCGGCATCGATCAGGGACATGCCGGCGGCGGTGTCGTCTTCGGCGTCGATGACGTGGATCAGATCCGTCGTCTCGATGTCGCGCAGGGCGATCCGCAGCTCGCCGGTGGAGCGGGTGAAGTAGTATTGGACCAGGAGTTTCATTCGATTGCGGATTGGAGATTTCGGATTTCGGATTTCGGATTTGTCAGATCTGGCAGAGGCGGCGGACGGTGAGTTCGGGCGGCCCCAGGCGGAGGGTCAGACCGGCGGTGGCCAGCGCCGCTTCCTCGGCGTCACGAAGGCTCCCGGCGGTCACGCGGACGCGGAGCATGAAGCGGCCGCTGGCGCGGCAGTGGAGGGTGGCGATGTAGGTTTTCATGGCGGTCGTGGTGGGTTGCGGTGGGTGCGGGGTTAGCGTGAGGATTGAAGACCGCGCAGCGCGGCGGTCAGCGCGTCAGCGCAGTTCATGAGTTCCTCCCCGCGCAGGCTGTGACCGCGGGCGGTCTCAAACATGCCGTTGGCGCGGGTCTGGAGGGCGCGCTCGAAGCGGCGGCCGCTGGCGGCATACCATTCAGAGGCCAGATCGCGCAGCGGCCGCAGCGCATCAGCCCGGGTGTCAGTCATCGTGTTGGTCATGGTGTCGGTCATCGTGGTTAGGTTAAAAAATTGATCTCCCTGTCTCCCCCTCCCTCCGTCTCTCCGTCCCCCTATCCATCCGCCGCGAACAAATCCGGATGCCCCCCGTGCGGATCCGCCCGCCGCCGCGCCAGCTTCGGGCTTCGGATTTCGGGTTTCGGATTTTCAAACGGCACCAGATTCCGCGGCGCCTCCAGCATCGCCAGCAGCCCCGGCGCCCGCGCCGCCAGCGCCTCGCGCAGCAGCGCCCGGTCCCCCGTCGTATGCTCCCACAGCCACTTCACCAGCGCCGCCTTCGCCACCCGGTAGCGCCACTGCTCGCCGCGCCCCTTGAGATTGTACCGCACCGCCTCCAGCCGCCCCAGCCGGATCGCCTCCGTCACCGTCTGCTTGCTCACCGCCAGCACCTCCGCCACCTCGCACGACGTCAAGTCCGCCGACGGATGCGTCAGGATCAGGTGCAGGGTGTTGTGGATCTCGATCATGGCGGGGTCAGGCGGCGAGGGCTGGCGGTAGCGGCTTGCGTTCGCTCTTGAGGAGAGCCTTGTAGCGAGCGAGAAGCTTCGGACTGATCCGCCGCCCCTTGAGGACAAGAAACAAATGTACCCGGCTGCATCCGAGATCCCGGGCATGACGAGTGATCCCGGGGAAAAGGGTGTCGCCTCGTGAGGTGTTGCGTGGTGGAATGGGCATGGTATAAACTCGACCGTTGAAACAAATGGTTCAGTAACAATCGTTTCAAGTCAACAGAAAAAGTAATGATCGTTTCATTCTCCGAGCATTTGACCGAATTAATGAAGCGCGACAGGCTCACAAATGCTGAGTTGGCGCGACGGTCGGGCGTGTCTCACGTCGCGATCGGCAACTATCTCAACGGCCGCATCCCAAAGTATGAGGTGGCTGAAAAGCTCGCGGCAGTCTTTGGGGTGACGCCCGATTATTTGCTGAGTCCCACCAAGTACGAGCGCGCGCCAATGGGCCTCACCATCCGCCGCCCCGATGATATCCCAAACGGAGAAGTGGAATGGGCTCGGCGCGCACTGGCAGCAGAGCAGGGATTGGAGAAGTTGAAGGATCAGTTGAGCGCGCTTCAAGTCACAATCGAAGAGACGTTGCGGATGATGAAAAAATGAGGCTTGCCTCACCCGGCGAAAAATGATGGACTGTGGCCGCGTAACGAACCCAACCCCATTGCTCCCGATGAAAACGATCAACGTAATCTTTGTTTGTGTCCTGGGCGCGGCTGCCGCGGCCGCTCAAGATGACAAGGCGGCCGCCCTGGCCGCCGCCAGAGCACTGCCGGACGGCCCGCAGAAAGAGGCCATCCTCAAAGCCCTCAATGCAGCCCCCGCCCCCGCTGCGGCGCTCACCGAGCAGCCGTCACTCTATGATGAGCTTGGCGTGGATCACAATGAAGAATGGCAAAACACGGAGCTGAAGAAAGCGCAAATAGCGCAGATCTTCGCCGCCTTGGATGAAATGCCGCTCAAGGATGGGCGGCGGGTGAAGATCTCCAGCATCACGGCCGTGACGCCCAAGGGGCTGCGCTGGATCGGCGCTGGCATTGAGGAAGCGCACTGGTCACTGCTGCCCGATCCCTTCATTGCAGCATTCGGGTTTACTCAGGCCAGGCAATCAGCCTATGAAGCATGGCGCAAACAGGCGGACATCGCCGGCGCGGCGGCAGTTGCCGCCAAGAACCGGCAGGTGCAGGAGCAATCCAAGGCAGCCCTCGCGCAAAAAGACTCTGATGAGCAGGCCATGAAAGAGGCCCTCGCCACCCGCGTCGCGGTGAGCCTGCGCGTCAGCCAGGCCACGCAGCGCGGCGGGCTGTGCTATGGGCGCCGCATCGAGAGCAGCCCGCTATGGGGGCGCTGGGAGGGCTTGCAATGGGTCAATGGTTTGGCTGTGGCGGAAGAGCATGATGAGCCCATCTTCGTTCTCGGCCTCCCGGCGGACACGGTTGATGGAGCGCGCCTGGCAGGCTGGCTTTACCCCTGCGGCGTGCATCGTTACACCACGGTCCGTGGCAGCGAGAAGACCGTGCGGAAATACGCCACCACGCCACAACGTGCCTTGGCAGAAAAGGCGGGCGGCGATTAAAGCCGCCCTGGCGGTCATCGAGTAGGGCCGTCAGCGCCAAAGTTGTCAGTACTGACAACTTTGTCACTGTGACAACTTTGACGCAAACCGGCGGCAATCCCGCCCCGCGGTTTTGGGGTCCCACAGAGGCCCTGACGCCCCCGCGCAAAAGTTCACCGCGCACCGCGACGGCGGGCGCGCGGGCGCAGATGCTGGCGTCACCGCGCGGTCTGTCTCGTCCACATAACGCGCGTCCCTCATGGTTGTGGGAGCGGCGTCGGAACCTTGCCGGGTTCCGGCGCCGCAACTCACCCTCATTTCCCAAATCCGAAATCCGAAATCCGAAATCAAACCACCCCTCTGATTCCTCCGCGTCCTCCTGTCCATCAAACCTCCTGTCCATCAAACCCCAATCCCAATCCCAAAATGAAAGACAAAGCCCTCTCCCTCGCCTTCCGCCTCTTCGGCGCCAAGTTCCTTCGCCAGCTCCTCGCCGCCGTCGGCGGCTGGTTCGCCGCCCAAGGCGCCGCGGTGGATGCCTTCGATCTGCCCTCCCTGCTCGCCGGCATCGCCGCCTGGGCACTCTCCGCCGTCTGGTCCTACCTCCAAAAAGCCGCGCCGGATGCCGACGCCAAAACCAAGATCAGCCTGCTCTCCCAGGCCGCCGCCGCCCAGCTCCTCGCCTTCCTCGCCGGCTGGCTGCAATCCCTCGGCTACGCCGGCAGCATCGACGACACCATCGGCGTCACCGTCTTCCTCGGCAACTACGGCCTCAGCCAGCTCAGCCGCCCCGATCCGAAGACAGTGGCAGGAAATCCCCTCAAGCCCATCCACCCGCGCTGAGCCCTTTTCACAGGAGGAAGCAGAGACAGCAGAGGCTTTTTCATCTCTCCGATCCCTCCGCTTCCTCCTGTCAATCAAACCACCCGCCACAACCATGAATCCGCAATCCCCAATCCGCAATCCGCAATCCTCACACGTCGGCCCCATCGGCGCCTGGAACGGCGATGAAAACGAACCTCCCGCCGAAGTCGCCGCCGCCACCATCCCGCGCACCGGCGCCAGCGTGCTTGACAGCGTCCTGCGCACCGAGCGCGCCCAAGTGTCCACCGCAGACCTCGACATGCGCGACCACCATCCCGCGCGGCCGGGCGCGGCGTGGGCGGCTTGGCAGGCTCATGAGGAGAAGCGCGCGATCAGCGAGGCGGTGCTCGCCGCGCACGAAGACCAAGTCTCCCGCCTCACCCGCATCCCGCCCACCCCGCCGCGCGGCACCCTGCGCTGGTCCGTCATGCTCGGCGGCTGGCAGTTCGAGCCGGAGACCGAGGACTGCATGGACTGCCTCATCGACCTCGCCCGCGGCGCCGGCATCAAAGTCACCATCCACATCTGAGCCATGCCCAAGTCCACAATCCCCAATCCGCAATCCGCAATCAAAAAGACCACCCCCGCGCAGCGCCTCGCCATGGTGGATTTCATCGTCAGCGTGGAAGCGCGGCGGGACAAGGCGGGCCGGCTCCGCGTCTATAAGCTGCCGCCCGCCGACGGCGGCGGCACATTCGAGGTCGCCGGCATCAATGACCGCTACCACCCCGCCATGGCCGCGCATCTCGCCGGCCTGGTGCGTCGTGGCCACTACGCCCGCGTGCGCGTGGACGCCATCGACTACCTCGCCAAATACACCGACGTCGTCACCGCCTGGACCACTCACCCCGCCATCGAAGCCTTCCTGCGCGACTGCTGTTTCAACCGCGGCCCCAAAGGCGCGCTGCGCATCCTCCAAATCGCCATCCACGTCGCCGACGACGGCAAGTTCGGCCCTGTAACACGGGCCGCCCTCAAGGACGCCTTGACCAGCCCTCAAGGCCTCCTCAAAAAGCTCCGCCACGCCCGCCAATCCTACGAGATCCGGATCGCCCCGCCCGTCGGCAAACGCGCCGCCTTCTGGCTCGGCCTCCAGAAGCGCTGGGACAAAGCCCACGCCTTCGCCGCCACCTTCCTCTGAAATCCGAAGTGAAAAGGGGTAAGTGAAAAGTGAAAAGTGAGAAACCCCGAGCCTGAAATCCCCAATCAAAGCCCTCCTTTGCTCCTCTGATTCCTCCGCGTCCTCCTGTCCATCAAACCTCCTGTCCATCAAACCTCCTGTCCATCAAATCCTAAATTTCCAATGAACGACATCAGCTCCGTCCCCGCCGAGTTCATCAAGTACTTCATCATCCTCGCCACCTTCCTCGCGGGCAACTACCTCATGCTGCGCAAAGCCGGCGGCCGGCGCGAAGATCCCGTCCACATCAAGACGCCGATCGAGACCAAGCGCCAGCCCACCTACGCCGAAAAAAAAGATGTCGATGAAAAGCTGGGCGCCGTCAACGCGCGGCTGGAGAAGATCGAAGAACGCTTCCGCCAAGACTGCCGCCAGCTCACTGAAGACGGAAACCGGCGCATGGAAAAGATCACCATCGAAATCCACAAGATGAAAGACGAGCTGGGCGAGAAACTCGATAAATCCCTCCAGCAGACCTATCAGCGCATCAACGGACAGGACCGCCGCATCGCCCTGCTCGAAGGCCGCCTCCAAATCACCCCGCCCGCCCAAGACTGACACGCCCGCCATTCATCATTCCTAAATCCTAAATCCTAATTCCTAAATCGTCATGGACCCCTCCCTCCCCATCCGCCCCGTCGTGCGCGAGACCATGGCCCTCGCCCCCAACCGCAAGTGGACCGTCAAAGCGCTCCACGCGCAGCTCGCCGCCGAGTACCCGGACATCACTGAGGCCACCGTCACCGCCGCCCTGCGCTGGAACCAGAGCAGAGGCTTCACCGACTACGTCTTCAACAGCGAGTTCGACCGCGACGAATGGCACCTCACCGTGCGCGGCAAAGCCGAGGACTGACCCTCTCCATCCATCCTGTTAATCCTGCCCATCCTGTCATCCTGTCCAAAAAAGCCATGCGCAAAACCGACCCCAGAGCCAAACTCAAAACCCTGCCCGAGGACACGCAGGCCGCCCTCTGGCAATGGCTCGGCGAGGACCGCACGCGCAAGCTGGAGGACGCCGCCGCCTGGCTCTACTCCGAGCACGACGTCCGCACCGACTTCCGCCGCCTCTCCGAGTGGCGGCTCTGGTATGCCCGCAAGCTGGAGATTGAGGAAGCGCAGTCCGAAGCCGCCGAGATCGAAGAAGCCCTCAAACGCAGCGGCCGCTACAACGCCCGCCAGCTCGAAGAACTCGGCAACGTCATCTTCCTCAATAGAGCGACCAAAACCGGCGACGCCGCCACCTTCAAGCTCGCCGCCCAAGTCATGCAGGGCCGTGAGCGCATCGAAGGGGAAAAAACCGCGCACCAGGACAAGATGACCATCGCGCGGGAAAAACTGAATCTGCAAAGCCGCACGCTCGACCAGACCAAGCGCCGCCTCGACCAGGCCGAGCGCAAGATCATCGCCCTCGAAGCGCAGGCGGAGGCCGCCAAAGCCGCCGCGCAACGCACCAAGGAAGCGCTGCAAGCCGGCGGCATGGACGACGCCACGCGCGCCCAGCTCATCGCCGAGATGGACCATCTCATCCTCGGCAAACCCAAACCGAAGCGGGATTGACGAATGCACATCGCCACGTCACCGGACATCGAGAGCGACAAAGCACTCTCCCGCTACCTCTGTCCCTTTCAGGTCGAGGGCGTGTTGTGCAATGCGCGCTATCAATACACTGAAAAGGCCA
Organism: uncultured Verrucomicrobiaceae bacterium; assembly: GCA_964573315.1. Lineage (GTDB taxonomy): Bacteria > Verrucomicrobiota > Verrucomicrobiia > Verrucomicrobiales > Verrucomicrobiaceae > JAGRPD01. The sequence goes on from CAZNKC010000034.1 coordinate 15,212, forward strand.
ACCGCATCGGCTGGACCTGGCTGGACGCCCTGCGCAACGTCCGCCGCCGCCTCGCCCAGCCGGGCCGCGACTACCTCTTCACCACGCAGAACTGGAACGGCGCGCTGGAATACGGCCGCTATCTCGACTTCTGGATCAACATCTACAACCTCGGCCGCTTCGTCATCTCGCGCAGCGAGGAAACCATCGTCACCCATCACAAGAACGAGCGCGGCGAAACCGTCGCCATGCAGGAGAAAGTGGGCATCTACAAATTTGATGGCGGCTCCCGCATCATTCTCTTCTCCTCATCGCCCTGGGGCATCCAGACCTTCGAGGGTGACGTCGGCTGGGACGAGGCCGCCTTCCACGACAGTCAGGAAAAAATGTGGGCCGCCATCTCCACCCGCCTGCAATGGGGTTTCGATGCCAGCGTGTGGAGCGCGCACAACGGCATCGGCTCCTGGTTCAATCAAGTCCTCGGCAAGCTCGCCAAAGCCCCGGACTCCGGCTGGCACTGCCGCAAGATCACCATTTATGACGCCATCGCCGACGGCCTCGTCGAGAAGATCAACGAGCGCGCCGGCATGAGCATGACGCGCGAAGCCTTCCTCGCCGACTGCCGCAAGCGCGCCCTCACCCCCGCCATCTTCTCCGAGCGCTTCGAGTGCAACCCCGCCGATGCCGGCGCGTCCATCGTCCCCTGGTCCGTCATCGAGCGCTCGCGCACCCTGCCGGACATCACCCGCCGCCATCTCCACGACCACGAAGTCAAGACACTCTTCGGCCTCCCCGAGCAGGGCACCACGCGGCGCGCCCGGCTCATGCGGGATTGGCTCATGCAGCAGTTCGGCGCGCTCGATGCCAAGGAGAAAATCCGCGTCGGCTTCGACGTGGCCGCCTCCGGGCAAGGCGACCTCGCCTCTTTCTGGATCGACGCCAAAACCGCGCGCGGCCTGGAGCACCGCGCCCTGCTCACCACTCAGACCGAGGACTGGGACTTCCTCACCGCCGCCCTGCTCTGGTTCATGCAGCTCCCGGACGCCCGCGGCGCCGGAGACAGCACCGGCCTCGGCCGCCAGATCACCTGGACCGCCGAGCAGCGCAGCGGCGGCCGCTTCCTGGGCGTGCCCTTCACCCGCACCAGCAAGAGCGTCATGGGATCGCTGCTGATGACCCAGCTCACCAGCGGCGAATGCCATCTCGCCTCCAAGCATGACGACATCGCCATGGACATCTTCTCGCTCCAAAAATCCGTGCAGAGCAACACCCTCGTCTTTGAAGCGACGCAAAACCCGCTCAATGCCGCCAGCCACTGCGACATGGCCTGGAGCAAAGCCCTCGCCGCCCACGCCGACGCCGGCGCCGGCGCGCCCTTCGGTTTCAGCCCCGTTCCGCGCGATCGCGGACGCGCCTCCCGCCTCCGCCGCGTCCTCGGCTGGTAGCGCGCCCGCCAACCCCATTTTAAGGCCCGTTTAAGGCCGCTTCACGGCAGGGATCACGCCCCGGACGCCTCACGGCCCCCGCGCCCCGCGCCGCGCGCTCCTAACGCATTCCTGCGCAAAGCGCCCGCACACGCCCTGCGCCCTGCGCTCTGCCCTCCCTCATCCCCCTCTGATTCCTCCGCTACCTCCTGTCCAAAAAAGCCCCGCGCAAAAGTTCACCGCGCACCGCGACGGCCCCGCCCGCCACCCGGATGCTGCCGCCATCCTGAAGACCGCGCCCTCCATCTTCTCCACCGCCGCCCACCGCGAGCACGTCCGCCGCCTGCGCAACTCCATGCTGCGCGGCCTCACCCCGGAATCTCTCGGCCGCGCCCTCGACGCCTTCGACGGCGGCGATCTCCACCACGCCGCCCAGCTCTGGGACTCCATGGCCAAGCGCGACGACGTCATCGCCTCCGTCAAACCCAAGCGCGAAAAGGCCGTCTCCCGCCGCGACTGGCAGATCCTCACCGCCGACGACAGCCGAGCCGCCAAAAAACACCAAGCCGCGCTCGAAGACTTCTGGAACAACATCACCGCCGTCGATGCCCTCAACCGCAACGACAGCGGCGGCATCTCCAAACTGATCCGTCAGATGATGGCCGCGCAGTCCTATGGCTTCGCCGCCCATCACCTCGTCTGGCAGCCCTCCCGCCAGGGCTTGAGCTGCCTCTTTGAATTTGTCCCCCTCTGGTTCTTCGAGAACCGCACCGGCGAGCTGCGCTTCCGCCCCACCGGCGTCGAGTACAGCGGCGAAGAAATGAAAGACCAGGACTGGCTCGTCACCACTGGCGACGCCCTCATGTTCGCCGGCTCCATCGGCTACCTCGCCAAGCGCAACAGCCTCGCCGACTGGATGGTCTTCTGCGAAAAATTCGGCATCCCCGGCGTCCTCGGCAAAACCAAGCAAGCCCAGGACAGCGCCGGCGGCCGCGCCATGCAAGAGGCCGTCGAGGCCTTCTCCAGCGACTGGGAAGCCGTGCTCTATGGTGACGACGGCTCCGGCGGCATCGATCTCATCCAAGCCGCCGGCGGCGCCACCCTCCCTTTCCAGCCTCTGATCGACCGCATCGACCGCCGCCTCTCCGCCCTCTGGCGCGGCGCCGATCTCTCCAGCATGAGCAGCACCCAGGGCGAGGGCCGCGGCGCCACCCTCCAGCGCGAGGAGATGGACCTCATCGAGGCCGACGACGCCCTCATGATCTCGGAGAAACTCAACGAGATCGAGCGCCATGTCATCGCCTGGCACTTCGGCCGCGGCGTCCGGCCGCTCGCCTACATCCGCCTCAGCGTCCCCTTGCGCGAGGATTTAAAGCTCCTGCTGGAGGCCATCTCCAAGCTCGTCGAACTCGGCGCCAGCATCGCCGTCGAAGACATCCTCGAACGCTTCGGCATCGAGCAACCCAAACCCGGCGCCACCCTGCTCGCCAAGGCCAATCCGCAATCCGCAATCCCCAATCCGCAATCACCCGACGCCGCCCAAATCAACGCCGCCCGAGACCGCGCCGAGGAAGTCTTCCTTGCCCAGGCCGGACGCCTCCTCGCCAACGCCCGCGTCCAGGATCACACCACCATGGTCGAGGAGCTGCGCGACGTCCTCCGCGCCGACGACGCCACCCTCCTCAACGCCCTCTCCGGCTTCATCGTGAAGCTGCCCGAGAGCGTCGGTCAGGACGCCGCCCAGGTCGAGGCCTGGGAGACCCTGATCGCCTCCGCCATGGTCAACGGCCTCGCCCTCGCCCAACCCGATCCCGACGACGACAACGATGAAACCTAAACTCCCAATCCTCTTCGCCCCCGGCCTCCAGATCGCGCTCAACGCCGATGACCTCCCCGAGTGGATCCAGCTCGCCCCCTTCGGCGAGCATCCCACCCGCGACAAAAAGCGCGTCCAAGTTCTCAACGCCGAAGCCGCCGCCCAGATCATCCAGTGGTTCAATTTCTGGCCGCGCAAACTCGCGCGTCTCATGCACATCAACGCCGTCCCCATCTGGGTCGGTCATCCCGACTTCGATCCCGACACCTGGCCCGAGCGCAAACGCATCGGCGACATCACCGATCTCGAAGCGCGCGACGACGGCCTCTGGGGCCGCGCCGCCTGGAACGCCGAAGCCTCAGCCGCCCTCCGCGACGACGGCCACAAATACCCCTCCGTCGCCTGGGACTGCGACGAGATCGACGACACCCGCATCCAGCCCGCCTTCCTCTGGAGCGTCGGCATGTGGCGCAATCCCAACATCAAATCCGTCCAACCCGTCATCAACGCCGGCGAGGACACCAACCCAAAACCCGAACCAAACATGAACCTGATCGAAAAAATCGTCGCCTGCCTCAACGCCATCGGCCTGTGGCCCGCCGACGCCGAGAAAAACGAAGAAACCGTCGCCGCCCGCGTCCAGCACCTGGCCGACGAGCGCGCCCGCCTGCAAACGCAGGTCAACGCCGCCTCCGCCACGGAGACCGAACTCAACACCGCCCGCGAAACCATCACCGCGCGCGAAACCCGCATCACCGAACTCGAAGGCCAGGTCACCCAGATCAATGCCGCCCGCATCGACGACGAGCTGACCCGGCTGCTCGAAACCGGCCGCATCGCCAAAGCCGACGAGGAAACCGTCCGCGCCGAGTTCAACGCCGGCTTCGACACCGCCGCCGCGAAATACCGCGAGCGCCAGATCCAGCTCAACACCGCCCGCCTCAACATCGGCCAGCACAAACCCGCCGTCACCGAGGCCCACGAGCGCGCCACCCGCCTCACCGAATGGTGCCACCGCCACATGGCGCAGACCAACTGCACCTTCGACGAAGCCTGGACCGCCAGCAAAACCGACCCCGAAACCAAACCCCTCCACACCGCCGCCCAAGCCGCCGACGAAGCCCGCGCCGCGTAGCACAGGCGTCCCCGCCTGTGTGTGTCACGGGCAGCCTGCCTGCCTCTGGCACGGTCCCGCCCGTGACACCCAACCCAACAAATCTCTGATTCCTCCGCGTCCTCCTGTCCATCAAACCTCCCGTCACCCAAACCCAACCCACCATCCAATGAACGACACCGAAGCCCTCATCAAACAAAAGATCGCCGCCGGCCTCACCCGCGAGCAAGCCAAGCAAGTCATCGCCGCCCAAGCCGCCCACGACGCCGAAAAGGCGCAGGCCAATCCGCAATCCGCAATCCGCAATCCGAAATCCAAGTGACCCCTTTGCCCCACGCCACGACGGCTTGAGGCAGCTCAGAAAACCAGAACCAAACCCAACGGACAAAACACCAAAATGAAAACGCTGACGCTCATCCTGGGCTGCCTCATCCTCGCAGCCCTCATCACCCCGCTGCTCCACGCCGCGGCCAAAGCCGTGCGGACCCCTCCGCATTCCACCCTCCGCACCCTGCAACGCGCCCTCGGCCTCCATGCCGGCATCCTCCAGGTCAACGCCCTCACCGACGGCATCCACCCGGACGGCAAGCTCGGCCACCTCAAGGCCGATGCCGCGCACACCGCGCGCCATCTCGTCGTCAAGCGCGGCAGTGACGCCGATCACTTCGCTCTCGGCGCCGCCGCCGATCAGCCGCTCGGCATCTGCACCGATCAGCCGCCCGCCGCCGAGATCATCGGCGCCGTAGCCCTCTTCGGCGTCACCCCCGGCACCCTGCTCGCCGTCGGCTCCGAGGAAATCGCCGTCGGCGCCGAGGTCTATGGCGGTGCCAACGGCAAGCTCCAGGACCAGCCCGCCGGCGCCGGCGCCTACTGGAAGGTCGGCAGGGCCGTCACCGCCTGCGCCGCCGACGGCGGCCAGTTCGAGATCTCCCACCATCGCCCCGTCCGCGTCGTCATCCTCGCCAACAGCGCCGACCTCAACGCCCTCAAAGCCGCCGCCACCGCTCCCAGCGAGATCATGTACCTCGGCGCCTAAACCACCCACCACCATCCTGTTAATCCTGAACATCCTGCCATCCTGTCTAAAAAATCCAACACCAACGATCCAATGAAACGCACCACTCAACACGCCCTCGAACGGGGCGCCCTCCTCAAGGCCCGCCACCACGCGGCCATCAACGCCATCGAGAACGCCCCGCTCGCCCCCGATTACACCCCCGGCGCGCGTCACGGCGAGATCATGGCGCTCAACGCCGATCTCGTCACCGAGGGCACCTACCGCGAGGCCCTCACCACCTACGCCGTCGGCTACCGCCAGGGCAGCCTGGAGCGCGACCTCGAAACCCTCGCGCCCGGCGTCCCCGTCGCCATGCGCTTCGATTACAAGGCGTTCTCCAACCCCGAGGCGTTCTACTCCGAGCTGACCGACGACTTGCGCGCCCCTGGCGGCGACTTCAAACAGGTCGAATACACCAGCGAGGAAGTCTCCGCCCGCACCCAGAACCGCGGCCTCATGCTCATCGTGGACGCGGATCAGGTGCGCGACATGCCGGACTGGGAGCAGCGGTACACCGGGATGCTCATGACCCGGCTCATGCTCAACAAGCTGCGCCGCGCCATCACCCTGCTCGCCGCCGCCGCCACCAACGACGACAAGACCTGGAGCGTCGATGCCGGCAAGGATCCCGATCAGGACGTCCTCACCGCCATCGTCACCGGCCACACCGCCGCCGGCGTCCGCCCCAACCGCGTCGCCTACGGCCCCACCGCCTGGGCCAAGCGCGTCCTCGCCCATCGCGCCCAAAACACCGCGGGCGGTTTCGCCAGCGCCGGCCTCACCGCCGAGCAGCTCGCCGCCTTCCTCGGCGTCGATGAAGTGCTGCGCTGTGAGGCGCGTTACAGCACCAGCGCCAGCGCCAAGGCCGAAGCCCTGGCCAACCTCGTGCTGCTCTTCAACGCCCTCACCGGAGCCACCACCGAAGACCCCTCCAACATCAAGGGCTTCTGGTCGCCGTGCTCCAACGGTCAGCGCGTCATGGTCCACCGCTGGGACATCGGCGCCAAGCGCATGGCCCTCGCCGTCGAGCACTACGAGCTGCTGAAAATCACCAGCACCCTCGGCGTCCGCAAAGTCACCGTGTCCTGACGGCTGAATCCCCGCGCATCGTTGGTTTTCCCCAGCGGTGCGCGGCCTTCAGCCTTCATCCCTCATCCCTCAGCCTTCAGCCTTCAGCCTTTCCGCCATGTGGATCACCCTCACCGACGCCGACCTCCAGACCAAGCTCGCCGCCGGCGAATACGCCAGCATCACCACCGCGCAGCTCCCGGAGGGCGTCACCGCCGCCAGCGTCATCGCCGCCGAGATCGCCAGCACCACCGGCATGGTGCGCGGCTACGTCGCCGGCCAGCTCTCCAACACCCTCGGCGCCGGCGTCACCATCCCCGGCGAGCTGAAGGACACCGCACTCGTCATCGTCCGCCACAAAATCTTCTCGCGCCTCCCCGGCCTCAAGCGCCTGCTCGACGAGCCGCGCGTCCGCGAATACGAAGACGCGCTCGCCACCCTCCGCGACGTCGCCGCCGGCCGCTTCCGCATCGTCCCGCCCGAAGAGCCCGCCGCCGATCAGCCCGCCGGCCAGACCATCAAAGTCGTCCGCCACACCCAGCGCCAGAGCAGCCGCAAAAATTGGTCCGGCACCCTTTAATTGCAGATTGAGGATTGATCCGCGCCCCAATCCGCAATCCGCAATCCCCAATCCGCAATCATGCCTACGCTCGCCATCCCCGATCCCTACGGCCTCACGTCCTCGGACGCGCTGACCCTGGCGCGCGATCGCGACCTCTTTCCCACCTCACTTTCCACGCGCGAGATCCAGGAGGAAATCGCCGCCGGCATCCGCGATCGCGCCGTCTTCTCCGCCCGCACCACCAACGCCCGTTATCTCGCGGAGATGAAGACCCGCATCGAGCGCTACCTCGCCGCCGGCTACAAGGGCGACATGGCCACTCTCCGCGTCGAGCTGAAGCGCGAACTCGCCCGCCTCGGCTACACCCCGGAGCGCGGCTTCCCTGGCGACGAAGCGCTCGGCATCCCGCCCGCCGCGCCCGGCTCCCTGCAAGACCTCAGCAGCGACCGCCGCATCAACCTCATCCTGGAGACCCAGCTCCGCCTCATGACCGGCAAAGCCCAGCGCGCCACCGGTCTCGATCCCCTCGCCCTGGAACGCTATCCCGCCTGGGAGCTGATCCGCACCGAAGACCGCCGCATCCCGCGCGACTGGCCGCGCCGCTGGACCCAGGCCGGCGGCCGTCTCTTCGACGGCCGCATGATCGCGCTCAAGCAGGATCCCGTCTGGGCCGCCATCGGAGATCCCGCCCTCTTCCCCGACGCCCTCGGCGTCGATCACCCGCCCTTCGCCTTCGCGAGTGGCATGGGCTGGCAGCAGATCGACGAGGACGACTGCTACGATCTAGGCGTCCTTGGCGCCACCCCGCCCGCCCCCAAAGATCCGCCCGATCTCCCTGATCCGTCAGACGCCCCCTCTGTCCCCACCCCCGAAGACCTCATCCCCGACGCCACCGCCAGCACCGACGGCCTCGACAAGAGCATCCTGCGCAAGCTCAAGCGCACACTCGGCAACGTCCTGGAGCGCGCCAAAAAAATCACCTGGAAATGGATCTTCAGCCGCGGCGAAACCAACGCGCCAGGCGATGGCCAGCCGTGCGGTCGCAGCTACATCTCGCGCGACAAAAAGTGCCACAAGGCCGTGGACGTGCTCTCAGGCAAAGACCCGTTGACCTCTGACCTCGCGGCGGAAGCCCTCGACAAAGCGCGCCATCATCATTTGTTCGACGTCGTCAGGCACTGGCTCAAAAAAAGCTATCTCAGATTGAACCAGCAGCCCGGCAGCAAGGAAACCAAGCAGTTGCGCGACTTCCTCGCCCGCATCGAACCGGCGCCTCTCAACGAACCGCTCTACCGCGGCATGAGGTTCGAGACCCGTGATGACTTGGCAGCCTTCGTCAACAAAGTGAAGGCCGGTCAGTGGCCCGATTCCCCCGTGAACGCCTTTTCCAAAAAGGTGGGGGTGGCCGCCAGATTCGCCGAACCCCGCCAAGGCGACGAGGGGCGTTTCAACGCCGTCATCAAAATCACCTCATCCAAAAGCGGCAGAGACATGCAGCCGCTCGCCGCGGTGGTTCACCCCAGCGTGGAGCACCAGAGTGAAGTGGTCTTTCTCGCCGGCGTGAAGATGCGGCTCGAAACCAAGATCCTCAAAACCGAAGGCGGCTTGACCGCCGTGATCGTTGGCCATGAAGAGTGACCCTCAGCTCTCGTCGCTGTACCACGGGCAAAACTTCTCATACGCCTCGTCTTCCAGCGGCAGCTTTTCCCGCGCTCCGGCACGGAACTCCTCCAGCACCGCAAGCGCTTCCGGTCCCGCTTCAGGCAGTTCATCGAGAATGTCCATGCCGCCATCCTAACACATCCGTCATGGCCATCAACCTCGAAATCGACATCGACGACCAGCTCACCCCCGCGCTCACCCAGCTCGTCGATCACCTCAAAGACCCCGCCGAGTTCCATAAGTTCCTCGCCCTCGACATCGCCGAGTACACCCGCTACCACATCCGCGAAGCCGCCAAGACCCGCCACAAGACCCGCGACCGCCTCGGCCTGGCGCCCGGAAACTACCTCGCCAAAGCCGCCGAGACCGTCGAGGCCAAGGGCGACTCCGGCGGCGTCACCCTGCGCGTCGCCGGCCCCATCTTCAAGCGCGTCAACGGCCCCGTCACCATCACCCCGCGCGAAAAAAAATACCTCACCATTCCCGTCCATGCCGACGCCGTCGGCAAGCTCGCCTCCGAGCATCACTTCCCCACGCCCGCACCCAAGACCGGACGCCGCCGCAAAGCCCGCCCCCGCCTCATCACCGGCCTCATCTTCATCACCTCCAAAAAAGGCAACCTCCTGCTCGCCCGCCCCAATGGCGACGGCACCATCACTCCTTATTACGCCCTCAAAGCCAGCGTAACCCTCCCTCAAGACCCCTGGCTCCTGCCCAGCAATTTGCAGCTCGGCCAGGTCGCCGAAAAAACCGCCCGCTGGTACATCAACCGCTCCCTCCGCCGCGCCGGCCTCCAGACCGGCAAAGACTCCATCTTCGATCGCCTCCCCAACATGTAGCGCAAAGCGCCCGCATCACGCCCTGCTCTCTGCGCCCTGCTCAAAAGTTCACCGCGCACCACGACAGCGCCACCCTCGCCCCGCATCCTGCCCCGTGCTCAACGACGTCCTCCTCCAGATCCAACTCGACCTGGCCGCCTACCTCGCCCTCGATCCCGGTCTCGCCAACGTCCACGTCATCCCCGCCCGCACCGAGACGAGCGAGGCCGGCAGCGGCGGCAGCGTCCATGATCTCATTGAGGACGCCCTCGCCGGCATCAAAACCAAAAACGGCAAGGCCGGCGTTGCCATCATCGTCCTCATGCCCGATGTCGCGCCCGAAGACGAAAATCTGCCCGGCCCGCAAATGGACCTCGAATGCGCCGTCCGCATCGTCGAAAACCGCCTCATCAACGAAGGTGGCGGCGGCACCGGCCTCAGCGCCTCCCGCCTCGCCCTCCACCTCGCCCGCCTGCTTCATCACTGGTCTCCGGACGGCGCCAACGTCCTGCGCCCCGCCCGAAGCTCATCCAGGACGTCTCCACCCCGGAGCGGGACGCCCATGAAGTCACCTTCGCCCTGCGCCTCCCCGTCGCGGCGCTGCCGCGCACCGCCACCCCCGTCATCGCCGCCGCGCCCGTCGAGACCGGCTATCAAATCACCCTCGCCTGCGCCACCTCCGGCGCCGCCATCTATTACACCACCACCGGCGCCCTGCCCACGCCCGCCGCCGGCACGCCCTACGCCACCCCCTTCACCCTCACTCAGCCCACACGTCTCCGCGTCATGGCCACCGCCAGCGGCCGCATCCCCTCCAGCATCGCCGAAGCCGAAACCACCAGCCCCTGATCCTTCCCGCCCTTTTCACTTTTCACTTACCCCTTTTCACTTCCCCCCCTAACCCGACACCACCATCATGCAAATCAACCGCACCATCGTCCTCAGAGAGCCCGGGAAGATCATCTTCGACGGCGCGCATCTCTATTTCCAGAGCGACATCGTCGTCAAGCCGGTCATCACCAACGCGGCCCTCCCCTCACTCATCCACGGCACCATCGACACGCGGTCCACCAACCGCATGTTCACCATCAGCGGCACGCTGGCCGGCGAATACAAGGATCTGGCGAAGCTCTACGCCGTCATGGGCGTGCCGCGCGGCCGCAGCGTGTTCGGCGCGGTTGACAAGGCGCTCGTCATCCATTGCGAAAGCGGACTGAAGATCACCTTCGCCAACGCGGCCATCACCAAGCCGCCGGCCATCATCGGGCGCGTCGGCGCGACGATGTTCGGCGCGTTCGAGGCGACGTGCATCCTCAAGAACAGCTCTGATCCCGGCACGGCGGCGAACTATTACACCGTGGCGGCGGAGGCTTATCCCGGCGATGCCGCCTTCGATCCGTCCGTCATCCTGACGCTGCCGCTGACCGCGGCCTGGGGCGAAGCCGCGCCCTGGGACAGCTTCCTCACCCGTGCGGGATGGACGATCACGCCACAGGTGACGCTGTCTCCCGACGACGTGGACGGCCTCGGCACGATCGATCTGAAGGTGCAGGACATCACCTGCACGGCCACGGCCACGCCGGCGGGCATCACCCAGGCGCAGCTCTACGCGGCGCTCGGTCACGGCAGCGGCCTGGGCGCGCGCCGCGCGGGCAACGATCTGGTCCTGACCGCGGACGGCGTCTGGATCAAGCTGACCGATGCCGTCATGACGGACGGCGACAGCGGCCACGGCGACCGCCCCACCGTCGGCGAGGCGACGTGGACCGCGCGCCGCGCCTGGGATGACGGCGCGCTGCTGCCGCTGCTGGCGGTGGACGTGGAAGACCCGGATGCGGAATAACCAACGCGCAAAATCAAGACGCCGGAGATGACGCCGCCACGACAACAGAAGCCAGAACAGGCGCGCGCGCTGCAGGAGCATCGCACGCAAATGGGACGGCTGCGGGCCGATCCAGGGCAGAGCCGCGACCGGGTGGCGGCGCTGGACCGGGCGCGGCGCGGCGAGCGGACACAGGAGGCCGGGCAGGCGCGGGACGGCGCGGCGCGTGATGGCGCGCAGTCGCGCGATCGCGCGTTGTCGCATGAACAGAAGCGGCGCGGTGAACGGACGCAGGAGCAGGCGCGGGATCGCGTGCAAGGGCGCGAGGCGCGGCGGCATCTCAACCCGCGTCCGGGTGGTGGTGACACGGCGGAGAACGCGCGGCGGCGGCGGGATGCGGCGCTCAATGATCCTGCGCGCAAGCGGCTGCTGGCTGAGGGTTTGCAGGAGCATCGCGAGGGATCGGCGCGCGGGCTGGTGGAGCATCGGAAAGGATCGGCCAAGGGTTTGCAGGAGCATCGCAAGGGGACGGCCAAAGGGTTGCAGGAGCATCGCAAGGGGACAGCCAAAGGGTTGCAGGAGCATCGCAAGGGGACGGCGGAAGCGTTGATCCCGCACCGGCAGGCGGTGGCGAAGCATCTTCGTGACGAGCAGGCGGACGGGCGGCCGGTGGGCAGGATCGGCGGGGCTCCGCGCTCGGGGCCGGGAGACGGGACGCTGCTGGGCCATGGGGTGAGCTTGATCGATCCGGCTGCGGATCCGGCTGCGGTGATGCTGCCGGGCGCGCGGCTGCGGCCGCGTGACGAGGGCCGCCTGCACCTGGAGACGATGATGGCGGGGCTGAGCCGTCATGATGTGTCGCCCGGATTGCCGCCGCCACCGCCGGCGGCGGCACGGCGCGGAGCCAGCGTGAGTCATGGCGAGGCGGGCGCGCCCGGCGCGGCCATCGCGCGGGAGTCTGGATCCGCCCGCGTGCCGGCGGGCGTGGGCAGCAAGATGCGAGAGGTCATCCCGGACCTGCCGGACGGCGAGCGGCGTGTGATGAGAGCCGGCGCGGGACGGCCGGCGAGACCGGCTGCAGGCGGCGTGGGATCGGTGCGCCGCGCGCAGGACGGAGCGGCAGCGCCGGACGGCG
>CAZNKC010000034.1:27768-34997 GCA_964573315.1 uncultured Verrucomicrobiaceae bacterium
GGCGGCGTGGGATCGGTGCGCCGCGCGCAGGACGGAGCGGCAGCGCCGGACGGCGAGCGGCGCGTGGTGAGATCTGGCGCGGGACGGCCGGCGAGACCGGCTGCAGGCGGCGCGGGATCGGTGCGCCGCGCGCAGGACGGAGCGGCCGCGCCGGACGGCGAGCGGCGCGTGATGAGGGCCGGCGCGGGACGCCCGGCGAGACCGGCGGCGGGCGGCGTGGGATCGGTGCGCCGCGCGCAGGACGGGGCGGCAGCGCCGGACGGCGAGCGGCGCGTGGTGAGATCTGGCGCGGGACGGCCGGCGAGACCGGCGGCCGGCGGCGTGGGATCGGTGCGCCGCGCGCAGGACGGGGCGGCCGCGCCGGACGGCGAGCGGCGCGTGGTGACCATGGGAAGGAGGCAGCGGCCATGAGCGCGTTGAGGATCCGCATCGGCGAGGTGTGGTGGACGGGCGAGCCGGGCATCCCGGCGGCGGTGGCCACGGCGGCGAAGGGGCCGGCCTTCGCCCAGATCCCGCAGATGCAGATGCGCGGCGGCCCGGACTGGCAGGCGCAGCAGCCGTGGGATCTGCGGCAGCGCGCGGTGCAGGTGAGCTACTCGGTGACGTGCGACTTCGGCGCGGCGCCGGAGATGGCGGAGTGGCTGGCGCTCGTGCTGAGCATGGAGCCTGAGCACGCCTGGCAGGAGGATGCCGTCCTGCGCTGGGAGCACGAGGACGGCATCGGCTACGACGAGAGCATCATCCCCTGGGCGGCGCTGCGCATCAGCTCGATCAGCCATGACGGGCCGACGACGCTGCACATGCAGATCAACCTCCTGGGGCCGTCGCTGGAGGATCACGCGCTCTATTCCCGCATGGGCATCATCACCGAGGACGGCAAGCAGATCGTCACCGAGGACGGCCGCGCGATTTACACCGACGAACATTTTCTTTTTCACGCATCATCATGATCCCGGAACAAATCAGAATCTCAGAAATGGATGACGGCGGGCGGCTGCTGCCGACCGACAGCATCCCCATCCTGCGCGATGACGGCACGAACCCGCGCCTGTCTGGCGCGGTGTTTCAGTCGCGGCTCTACCGGCAAAACATCGTCAACCTCACCGGCGGCGGACCCAACGCGCTCGATGCCATCCCCACCGTGGGGCTGGCCCAGGGCGAGCTGGCCATCGTCTGGCTCAACAACCAGATCCAGTTTTGGATCTTGGTGCCAGGCAGCGACGCGGAGGACGAGGCGGGCGGGATCATCCGCCCGGATGACTACGCGGCGATCACCAATCAATGCGTCTGGAAACGGGCGCTCTAACTCACGACACAAAAAAGCAAACCATGAAGACGAACATCCTGTTCTTTTCCGCCCTCACCGCCCTGCTCATGATTTCACCGGCGCGCGCGCAGACGCGCGCGGTGCTCCAGCAGATCAGCACGGGCAACATCCAGGGCGGCACACCGCTGCGCATCCCCAGCGGCATGACACTGGAGATCATCGGCACGCTCGACGTGTCCGGCGGCACCCTCACCGGCTTCGGCGGCGTGTCTGACGGCGACAAGGGCGACCTCACCGTCTCCGGTGGTGGCAACACCTGGACCATTGACAACGGCGTCGTCACTGCCGCCAAGCTGGCGGGCACGCTCGATCTCAGCAGCAAGACGATCACACTGCCGAACACCGCCGTCACACCCGGCAGTTATACCGCCGCCAACATCACCGTCGGCGCTGACGGCCGCATTACGTCAGCGGCCAATGGCAGCGGCGGCGGGGGTGGCGGAGTGGAGTGGCATGACGGGGTCGCCTTCGTGACGGACTCCGCTGCGGATGATAGCGGTGACGGCTCGCTCGGCGCACCCTACAAGACGCTGGCGGCTGCGATCAACGCGGGGTTCAAGAGCATCTTCTTGGGGGCGGGCAGCTACACGTTGACATACACGGCTCTGAGCGGCCCCGGCCTCACCAACGCCACCACCGGTGCCGCCATTTTTATTCGTGGCGCCGGTATCAACAACATCACTAATTGCAGCATCAATGCAGACCGGCCATCCTTGTATCAAGGACAGAATGGCTGGCCGATCAATATTCGCTCTGATCACAGCGTTGCTTTTCACTTAAGCTCGATAGGCGACAACGGAGCCAATGGCACCAACGAGGAGGAACCGGAAGACGGTCAGGAGGGCGGAGACGGCGGCAACATCACGGCGGAAGATTGCCTCATCCTCTCTGCCCTTTCAAGGGGCGGCGATGGGGGCAGTGGCGGGCCGATGGGAGGCGACACAGGCAGCGGCGGCAGCGGCGGCAACATGACTTTCGTGCGCTGCCATATCGAGTCACTGGAGAACTCGGGAGGTTACGGCCCAAGCGAACAACAGCCCACCGACGCCACCATCACAATGTATTGGTGCAAAGTCGTGAGCACCAGCGTCGACTTCAATGGGTCCGGCACCGCTGCCCTTTGGTGGACTCACGCAGAAGGTGGCGCCGCCGGCCTCAACAACGTCAACGTCAGAGAGGGCTTCGCCAGCCTCGTGGATGCCTCGTCCTTTCCCTAACCCGGCATGAGAATCCGCGTCAACAACACCTGGATCGCCGGGCATCCCGATCATGACGAGGCCGAGTGGTCGCTCGCCCAGGACGCGGTGTGGTCGCCCACGCGCGGCGGCGGCTGGCAGCAGGGCGGCGGCTGGGAGCGCGCGGAGTTTGAGGACGCGGCCAATCCGGCGTTCTCGCTCAGCTTTGGCGTGACCCGCTGTTTCGCTCGCCAGCGCGAGGCGGTGGACCACATCACGCGGCTGCATTCGCGCGACGGCCTGCACCCCTGGGCCGGGCATGTCTTCATCCGCTTTGATCGCCAACACGGCGGCCATGTGGAGATCGACGCCGGCGAGTGCGTGATCCAGCTCGCCCAGCCCGTGCAAAGCCTCGGCGGCACGGCGCGGCTAACCCTCACCTGCGGCTACATCATTCACGGCGGCGTGCTCGGCGCACAGCCCGTGCTGGTCGATCCGGTGGATCCCGGCCAGGACGACTACGGCCCGGAATACGACAATTACGAATACTGACCCTTTGACCCCCACCATGAAACTCGGCCTCGTCATCACCTGTCACACCGCCTATCTGCACTATCTCCCCAAGCTGCTCGCGGCCTGGGACGCGCAGGCCGATCACCTCGACGAGCGCGTCCTCGTGCTCGATGGTGTCGATGATCCCGCTCCCGCCGGTCTGGACCCCGCCTGGAAGATCGTGCGCGGCGCCTGGGGCAATCCCAACCCCGCGCGCAACGCCGGCTGGCTGGCTTGCGCCTGCGACTGGATCATCGGTTGGGATGCCGACAACCTGCCGCCTCCGGACTTCGCGCGCCGCGCCCGCGTGGCCGCCGCGCGCGCGGCCTGTGATGTGGGCGTGCTGGCCGCCGCGCACGCCGAGCCCGGCGGCCGCGTGCTGAACCGCGCGGTCTTTGAGCACGCCGATCCGCGCGACGCCTACGTCGCCAACACGGCGGCCGCATGGCGGCGCGAGGCGGTGCTGCACGCCGGCGGCTGGCAGGACGATCAGCTCGGTCTCGATGACTGGACGCTGGCCAAGACGCTGCACGTCCTCGGCTGGCGTGTCCTGCCCCTGCTCGGCGTGGCGGTCACGCTGCTCGATCACGCGGCGCGGCGCACGCACACCAAGCCCTATGCGGAGTGCTTGTGGCGCGGCCGCCGCGTCGGCATCATCGCGCTGCTCAGCGGGCGGATGCACCTCATCGAGCGTTGGTTCGCGGCGCTGCATGATTTGGAGCGGCCGCCGCATTGCGGACTCACGCTCGTCACGCCGGCGGACCGCCCTGACCTGCGCCTGATGGCGCTGCGCCAGGCCGAGGCGCTGGACTGCGCGCGCGTGACGGTGCTGACGCCGCCGCGCCCCGCCCTGCGCACGCGCACCGAGGCTCCCGAGAGCCGGTTTAACAATATCCATCGCGCGGTGGGCGCGCTCTATGCCCACGCCATCGCCGCCACGCCGGAGGAGCTGGTCTTGACGTGGGAAGACGATGTCTTCCCGCATGATGCGCGCGCGCTGGCCCAGCTCTCGCCGCACTTGCGGCCCGCCGGCAAGACGGCGGCGGTGGCGGCAGCTTATCCATCGCGCTCGTCGCCCGAGAAGGTGGTGGCGGCGACAGGACGCGGCGAGTGGACGGGTGCGCCGGTGCTGGCCGATCTGCCGAGGGACAAGCCGATGGAGGTCGGCAACGTCGGCTGCGGGTTCACGTTGTGGAATCGCGTGGCATTGGAGGCCTGCCCCATCCTCGGCCCGGCCCGCAGCGCGCGCGGCGGCCGCCTCGGCCTGGATGGCGCGGTGTGCCGGCGCATGACCAGCGCCGGCTGGAAACTCAAGCTGCACGGCGGCGTGCGGTGTGATCATGAGACGGGAGGGACTGACGATCATGGCTGACGGAAAACAACTCATCCTCAACATCAAGAGCCAGGCCGACCTCTCCGAAATGGAGCGGGCGAAGAAAGGCCTGAGTGATCTCAGCAGCGGCGCGGAAGGTCTCGCGCGCATGTTTCAGCAATTGCCGGACGGCATAGCAAACGCTCAAGTGAACTTGGGCAACATCCTCAAGGCCGCGCCGCTCATCCGGCAGGCCTGGGATCTCGGCACCCAGATCGGCACCGCCCTCGGCGGCGCCATCGAGCGCGTCGGCGAGCGCGGCTTCTCGCTCAGCTCCATCATCGGCGAATACGACCCGCGCTTCGACGAGTCCATCGCCCGCGCCAAAGAGCGCCTCGACGATCTCCGCGCCGCCATCGAAGCCCCGCCCAAATCCCGCGGCATCCTGGAGGGGCTCGCAGAAATCGGCAGGCAGGCCGACGAAACCCTCGCCAAACTCGAACACCTCAACAAGCTCGAAAAAATCCGCGAAGACGATCGCCGCAAAACCGAGGACCAAGACCTGCGCAATCGCGCCGACGACATCCGCTCCGACCCGCGTCTCACGGACGAGGAGAGAGAAGCCGCTCGCGCCGCGGAAAAAAAGCGGGTGCTTGGCATCGAGTTCAACCGCCGCCAGGCGGACCGCGACAGCGCCGTCGAGAACCTCCTGGAGAAAGAGAATCAGGCATCCCATAAAGTCTCTGCCGCGCACGCGGCGCTGGAGGCGCAGCGGGAGCGGGCGCGGCGGGCTGCTGACATTCAAAAAGAGGCTCAGCGGGAATGGACCGAGCAAGGCGGCGTGGGAACGCCGGCCGACGCCGGAGACGAGGGGAAAGCCTTTCTCGCCGAGCGCCTCGGCGAATTGAGCGCCCCGGACCAAGAGGCCGCCAAAATCGCGGGCGCCCAAAAGGAGCTGCAAAAACTCCAGGACGCCTACGCCAAAACCAAAACCGCGCGCGAAAAACTCCAGGAAGAGAACGCGGTACGTGGTGGGTTCGACCACCGCGACACCGAGATCGCCCGGAACGACATCGACTCTGATCTCGACGCCAAGCGCCGCGCCAGAGGCGCCGCCGAAATCGTGGCTGAAGGTGACCGCGCCCGCGAGCAAGCCGCCGCCGAAGGTCAGGCGGCCGCAAATCCAGGCGCCGGAGATGCCGAGGCGAGTCAAGCCGCCCAGGAGGCCGGGCGCGCGATGCAGGAAGGCTCGGCCACGGTGGCCAATGACATGCGCGAGCTGAGCCAGTCGGCACAGCAGGCCTTCAGCCGCCTCTCCGAGGTGAGCACCAGTTTTGCCAATGCCACCCGCGAAATGAACACCAAGATCGACCAGGCCGTCCAGATCGCGCGCGAGGCGGAGGCGCTGGCGCGCTCCGGGCGGCAAGGGCTGAAGAGCTTCAACCGCTGACACTCATGAGCAACCGCACCGGCACCTATTGGATCAGCATCGCCAGCGCCCCCGCCGCCCGCTGCGAGGACCTCGGCATCGCGCCCGCCACGCTGGCGCGCAGCAGCCTCCAACCGGACGTGCTGCTACTGCATCAATACCGGCGGCGCGGGGAGTGGGCGGTGGAGATGGCGCATGACGCGCCGGTCCGGTTCTATCGTGAGCTGCCGGGCGGCACGCTGGAGCAGCTCTTCATGGGCCGCGTGGTGTCGCCGGCCAATGAGCATGACAACAACGCGCGCCGGCGGGCGGTGCGCGTGATGAACGTGATGCAATTCGCCGCGGAGTGCATCTTCCACCGCGGTGACTGGCTGCCGACCTTTCCCGCGACGCAATCGCCGGATTTCGACAACGCGGACAACGGCGATTTCTGCTCGCTCTTCTGGGGCCACAACTACAAGCAGTCCGGCGGATCACTCTACAAGGCGAACGGACGGCAGACCGTGCGCCTGGCGGTGGATGAGGCGCTCTACAGCCTCGGTCGCATGGCCGTGCGCGCCGGGGTGGGTGATGAGTGGCGTCCCGTCGTGGACAGCGTGTTTTTCGGCACCGCCCCGCTGGAGCCGCTATGGAGCGCCGAGCAGCCGTCCACCTACCTGGATTGGCTGGTGAAATGCACACAGCCGCTGCCGGACGGCTTCGTCGCAGTCTCCTACGCCGGCGCGCGGCCCGCGATCCGCGCCGGCCGCTACCGCGACCAGGCCGCGACAGATCTCCAGTCCACCGGCTTCCCGACGACCGCCTTCGCCTTCGCGCGGGAGCGCCACCAGGAGGTGGCCGGCGTGGTCTTCGCCCGGCTCACCACCGACATGGGCGAGGGGGGGTTCTCCCCGGACTTTGGCCCTTATCGGTGGCGCGCCGTCCTGGGGACATACCCCAATGCCGCCGTCCGCAGCCTCGACCGCCGCGTCCGGACGGTGAGTGTGGAGGACATCCTCTCAGTCTCCAATGACGTGCTGGTCAACTTCCTCGGCCCTGGGATGGTTCAGCCCCAGATCCAAGCCAGCCTCTCCGCCGCCGGAGCCTGGTCATGGCTCCATCCCGGCGCGGTGCTCGCCTTCGACGGTCTGCGCCTCAACGTGCAGACCACCACGCTCGACCTGGCCACCGAGATCGTCAGCGCCACGATGGGCCTGCCCCGCCAGCTCGGCCTGGATGACCTGGAGAGACTCATCCACTGGCTCACACGCTGGGCTCGCCGAGGTGCGTCCGCGTGACGAAAAGTGGGTCATTCTGCCTTTTCTCCCCGCCTTAAACGCCCAAAGAGGCTCACTTAAAGCCCCCTTTTTCCGCCTTTTTCCGTCCCATTCCGGGCTGTTCCTTTCACCGCGGCCGCATAGAGCGGGCGGAAGAGGAGAATCTGCCCGGCGGGTC
>CAZNKC010000035.1:0-1598 GCA_964573315.1 uncultured Verrucomicrobiaceae bacterium
TCAACGGCTTCGAAGTGATTCCCGCCGGGGATCGCGTAGTCACCCCCGAACTCGTGCAAAAGCTCATGGAGGAAAGTGACGAAGAGTAATCCAGGCACTCGCTGGCGTCAGCGAGCATAAACAACTCCGGAGGGCGGGATTCTATTCCCGCCCATTCTTCGCGGGCGGAGGCGGCGCGGAGCCTGCGAGTGGTACCACGAAAATACCCGTTCCAAAACACACAAGCCGAAAGTTCGTGCTGCAAAGCACTGTCATCGATGCAAAAAAATCTTGGCATACTGGGTAGCACAGTTATCCTCTTTGCCTTGAAAGAGGCTCCAGGAGACTTGCTTTCAGCCATCATGGTCAGCCCTTTTGTCATCCGTCATGCGATACCGAGCCTTTACCATTGTTGTTTGTGTGGCCTTTTGGGAGTTGGCTCTCCCTATTAGAGTCTTGGGACAGAGCGGAGGCGCATCCCTTGAAGAACTCCTGAAAGAAGCTGAGCCAGCCCTCTCTGAGCAGGATTCTGAGGTTGTAGCGCGTTGGAATGCGGTCGTGTCAGCGTTTGCGAGTGACGATGAGGAGGCCGGCAAACGTGAGGCAACCGCGCTAACGGAATCACGTGGACGTCTGAACCCACGGCAGGTGGAAGCGGTCGGCCTATTGTTGAGGTTGGCGAATATCACTGACGGCGTACCGGCAGACGCTTCTGTGGACCAATTAAGGAAGCAAGGTCAAGAAGCGCTGGCCGAGTTGAACAAGGCGGACGCCCAACTCGCCAACGTCGAAGCTAGGGCTGCAAAATTGCCCAAGACCTTTTCTACCGGCAGCCAAGTGCATGTCCAGTGGGTGCAGTTGCAACGGGAGAACGACCACTGGAAGGCGCGCAAGGATGAGGCGCAAAAGCGTTATGACACCTTGAAAACCGAGTATGCGAAGCGCAAGAGCGCGCTTTTCGGCGAGTTGGAGAAACAACTACTTCCTCTCATCGACGCTCTTGCTAGTGCGGGTGAGATTGATGCCGCCATCGCTCTGGCGAACACCTATGTTCGCAAAAACAACCAGGGTGCCGCCGTCAGTGACAAGGGCAATGAACTGGTGGAATTGAGAAAAAAAGAGGCCTTTGTTCGCGAACTGGTTGGCGCAATCGAAAAGGAGGTGGAGCCTCTGCTAACCGGTCGGCGGCTGTCCGCTGCGGCGGCAAAGTTGGAGGAAAGCATGGACTTGGTCCGCTCCCGAATCTCTGACGACAGGCAAAAAGAAATTTTCACGCGCCTGATTCAACCACTCGAAAGTAAATTAGAAGCAGTGACTGCCGTGGGTCGCAAGCGATTGGCTGAGGCGCGATTGGCGGTGTCGAAAGACGTACAGGAGGGCCGGAGGCACATTGCCTTGGTGGAAGACATTTGGTCTGACAACCCCGAATTGGATTCCCTACGGGTGAAACTGGCATCGACTGAACGACAACGCGAGACTCTGGCGGCAGCAGAGCGGATCGCGGTTATTGAAAAAATAGCCGAGATAGATTTGGAGGCGGCTCGAGGCCTTTTCAAGAAGCTGGAGCTTGGTTTGACGGCGGAAGAAAGGGCGGTTGTTGCAGCCCGTCTGCAAGCGTT
>CAZNKC010000035.1:1698-34355 GCA_964573315.1 uncultured Verrucomicrobiaceae bacterium
TTGACGGCGGAAGAAAGGGCGGTTGTTGCAGCCCGTCTGCAAGCGTTACGCAATCGATTGTGGGACGCAGAACTGGACAGCTTGCGTGCTGATATTGATGAGGCGCATCGATTTCTCACTACAGAGAGCGCCGAGCTTGCCGCCCTGTTTCAGAAAG
This sequence comes from uncultured Verrucomicrobiaceae bacterium, assembly GCA_964573315.1. Classification (GTDB taxonomy): domain Bacteria; phylum Verrucomicrobiota; class Verrucomicrobiia; order Verrucomicrobiales; family Verrucomicrobiaceae; genus JAGRPD01. The sequence continues at coordinate 1,856 of CAZNKC010000035.1, forward strand.
GGGATGATCCCGCGTTCAAAGGGCGGCTGCGGAACGTCGGAGCCACAGAGAACATCATCCGTGCCCGCACCTTGTTGGAGGGAGTCGTCACCCGTGGAAGCCTTGTGGAAACTGAGTTGAAGGAGCCGACACAAAAGGCGCGGGCGCTCGCCCTTCTGGAAACCGCTCGCAAAGGTGTCGCCATGCTCACTGTTGAAGCCGAAAGGGCTTCAAGAGACCGGGAGCATTTTCAGACAGATAGCAGTGCTTCCGCGGTGAAAGCTGGACTGGTTGGAGCGATTGGGGGTGCTGCGGTGGCGGCCGCACTTGGCATTCTCTTTTTGGTCAAAAAGAGAAAAAGTTAACAAGGGCGATTTGCTGACGACGCGTATACTCGAGATCGTGATCGGCTCCGCGCCACCTCCGCCCACGGAAAAATGGGCGGAAACAGAGTTCCGCCCTCCGGGAAAGTTTTGACAGACGGTGCTTGGAGTACGATGTTTCCCTGCTTCAGGCCCGGAGGGTTGCCATGACTCACGCTTCATCTACACCGGCCAGGACTCGCGCTTCCACCTGCGCGGAGACGAAGAACCGGCATTCCTTCCTCAGCCGGTCGATCATGGCTTTCAGCGAGGGAAGGTTGCCCGCTATTTTTTCCTCGGCCAGCACGCCGAGCAGGCCGGTGTAGGGCACTGATGCTTCCGCTGCCACAAGGCGTCCGTCCAGGTCGTCGATGATCAGGAGCACGGAGTTGGTTTGCCTGGCCAGTTCGATGGCCTCCGCCTCGCCTTCATCGATGCGGGCGCGCAGCACCGGCAGCAACCGCCGATCAGGCACGGTTTCCACCACAAGCCAGCCGGCTTGGCAAGCCGCTTCGATCCGCGCCCTGCCTTCCGGGTGGTCCAGCCGCGCCAGTTCCCGCCTCACCGCTTCGGGGATGACGATCCGGCCATACTTCCTCCGCAGCAGGTCCAGCTCCCCCAAGACCGCCAGATTAGACAGGGGCGATGTATTGCTGACGACGCGCATACTCCAGATCGTGATCGGCTTCCGCTTCGGTGTAGTGCCGCGGGATATTCCGGTCGCCGAGTTCCAGGCCGAATCGGTAATGATCCAGTCCGGACAAGCCCGCCGCCTGTCCGTAGCTCAGCCAGCCCTTCGCGTACAAAAGACAGGCCATCTCCGTCTGCAAACGGCGCTCCTGCTCCTCCGCCGGCAACGGCAGCGCCCGCGCCACGTCCTCAGGGATTCGCAAGGTCAGTTCCATCTTTCAACTTACATCACATTCGCCGTTTGACCACCCTTTTCCTTGCCTCCACTTTCCGCTCCATCCACGGAATCCAGTTGGGGCAGGAAGAAGGGGCGCCTCCTGCGGCGGAGGGCGGGATTGTATTCCCGCCCACTTTTTCGCGGGCGGAGGCGGCGCGGAGCTTGCAGGCGGCACCTCACCACCGGGTGGATCACACGGGCAGGCTGAAAGCCTGCAATACACTTCTCAGGCAGAATGCCTGAGCTACTGGCAGGCTGAAAGTCTGCACCACAGGACACGGGCTAAAAGCCCATGCTACGAAGCCGCCAGTCCGCGCTGGCGCATGGCGACGAGCGTCCATTCGTACTCCCGCACGAGTTGATCCACCACGCCGGCGCTGCGCAGGGTTTCCGGGAGCACTTCCCAGGTGTAGGTTTCCATTTCGATGTGCTGGCATTTTTCCGGGTTGGCGGCCAGCCAGTCCATTGCGCCTTCCAGATGGTCGCGGGTGCTTTGGAAATCGCCGCCCGGTTCGGCGTGGAGGGGGATGTGGAAATGCACGCGCCACTCGCCGCCGAGGTCGTGCGGGTGGCGTTCGGCGTGGGCGAGGGCGTCCGGCAGGTCGGGGAAGCGGCGCAGCGGCAGGTCGTCGCCGTCTTTGACGACGACCTGATGGAAGTACACCGGCTCGTCGTAGGCGCGCAGGCGCTCCAGGTTTTCCGGCGTGGGGCGCAGCTTGAGCGCGGAACTGAAGTGCAGCTTGCTGAGGCGGATGCCGGCGGCGGTGAGGCGGTCCAGCGCGGCGGCGGGTTCCTCGTATTCGATGGCGAGGTGGCAGGTGTCGTAGTTGAGGCCGACGCGGTGGAAGAATTCTTTGTCGCCGGGATGGCGGTCGAGGTAGAGGCCGAAGAATTTCAGGGTCTCGCCCGAGGTTTCGATGAGGCCGAGCGGCTCCGGCTCCAGGCCGAGGTGGAGGTCGTGCCCGGTTTTTTCGGAGAGCGCCGCGATGTGGCGGGCGCAGGTTTGCAGGTTGGCGAAGATGGCCTCCAATTCGTCGGCACCGATGCCGAAGGTTTTGTGGCTGCCGGGCAGAGTGCTGACGCTGCCGCTCATGCCGTCCGGCAGCAGTTGCGCCAGCAGATCGAACAGCAGGCAGGTGTACTCCAGCCGTTCCGGCTGCGTCCAGTCCGGCTTGAAGACCTGCTCCTTCACCCGCGTGCCGTGGAAGGCGCCGTACGGGAAGCCGTTGAGGGTGAAGACGTAGCAGCTGTTGGCGTCGAGCCAATGGCGGAAGGCGGTCATCGCCTCCGGCCGGGCCAACTCATGCGCCGCGCGCGCGCCGAGGCGCAGCCCGATGCCGTAAGGCCGGTCTGGCGCGCACACGCGCTCCCGCACCCGCAGGGTGTGCTCGCGCAGCCCGCGCCAAGTTTCCTCCCAGGTCTCCCCGCGATGGATGTTGGTGCAGTAGCCGAGGTGCAGTCCGTGGTTGAGTTCCATGGGGCAATGTGGAGCAGGCTGCGCCAGGGGTCAAACCGCCGCTCCTTGGGGGGTCATGCCAAGATTCCCTTCACCACCTCGCCGTGAATGTCCGTGAGCCGGAAATCGCGGCCTTGGAAGCGATAGGTGAGCTTGGTGTGATCGATGCCGAAGAGGCGCAGGATCGTCGCGTTCAAATCATGCACATGCACGGGATCGCGCGTGACGCTCCAGCAGTAGTCGTCCGTCTCGCCGTAGGTGAGGCCGGGCTTCACGCCGCCGCCGGCCATCCACATGGTGAAGCAGCGGCCGTGATGATCGCGGCCGAAGTTGGTGCTCGTGAGCTTGCCCTGACTGTAGATCGTGCGGCCAAACTCGCCGCCCCAGACGACAAGCGTGTCCTCCAGCAGGCCGCGCTGCTTGAGATCGGCCACGAGCGCCGCGCCGGGCTGGTCCACGTCGTGGCTTTGCAGCGCGAGGTTGGTGGGCAGGTTGTAGTGCTGGTCCCAGCCGCGATGGTAAAGCTGGATGAAACGGCAGCCGCGCTCGGCAAGGCGGCGCGCGAGCAGGCAGTTCGCCGCGAAAGTGCCGGGCGTACGCGCGGCCTCACCGTAGCGTTTGAAGGTGTCCTCCGATTCGCCACTCAGGTCGGTCAGCTCCGGCACGGAGGTTTGCATGCGGTATGCCATCTCGTATTGCGCGATGCGCGTGTTGATCTCGGGATCGAGCGCCTCGGCGTGCTGCATCCGGTTGAGCGTGCCCAGCGTCTCCAACAGACGCCGCCGGTCCGCGCCGCTCACGCCGTCGGGATTCGACAAATACAGCACCGGATCGCCGCTGGAGCGGAAACTCACGCCCTGATGATTCGACGGCAGAAAACCCGACCCCCACAGCCGCGCATACAAGGGATCCGCGGGCGACACGGCGCTGCCGCGCGAGATGAGCACGACAAACGCCGGCAGATCCCGGTTCTCCGTGCCGAGTCCGTAGCTCAGCCAGCTCCCGAAGCTTGGCCGGCCCGGCAGTTGATGGCCGGTTTGCAGGAAGGTGATCGCCGGATCGTGATTGATCGCCTCCGAGTTCACGGAGCGGATGATGCACAGTTCATCCACGATCTTTGCCGTGTGCGGCAGCAGCTCGCTCACCCACGCGCCGCTCTGTCCGTGCCGGGCGAACTGGAACGGCGAAGGCGCGACCGGCAGCGACTCCTGCTTCGAGGTCATCGTGGTGATGCGCTGCCCCATGCGGACCGAGTCCGGCAGGTTCTCGCCGTGGCGTTTTGCCAGACCCGGCTTCGGATCGAACAAATCCATCTGCGACGGCCCGCCCTGCATGAACAGATAAATGACACGCCGGGCTTTCGGCGCGAAATGCAGGCGCGGCAGGCCGTCAGCGGCAAGACCAGCGGACGCTTCCGGCGCGGCGAACGCGCGTTCGTTGAGCAGCGACGCGAGCGCCAGCGAGCCGATGCCCGTTGCCGAGCGTCCGAAGAACTGGCGGCGGGTGGAGGTCATGTGGGAATCAACAGAAACCTTCATTGGGTGTTTGAATAGGAGGTTGACAAGTGGCGGCAATGGGAGCATTTTTCAGACATGACATTCCCACGTCTCCTTGTGAGTCGTGCATGATCTCCCCGGGGAGCATCGCAAGATGCTCCCCGAATCATTTTCAGCTTATGCGCATCAGGCACTTCGTAGATTTCTGGAATTTCTCCCTGAATTGGAATGAACGCGCTGGTGGCGGCAAGTGTGACTGGACGCGGCTCCCCCTTGCGCTCACTCAGGAAGCGCAAACCCTGTTGACCAAAGCCGCGCTCGGTTCGCTCTCGCTCGAAGAAACCCGGGTCTATGCCTCCTATGAGCCTGGACGCGAAGCGGCCTTGAAAGGATGGCTGCACAATTTCCTGGATAAACAACCGGGCGTTGCCGTTTCCGTCGTCGAGCGCCATTGGAAAAAGCATTCGATTCACTGCCGCGCTTGCGGCTCCGATTTCAACCTTTGCCCCTCGTGCAAAGCCGAACTGGGACGCGCCGCGGAAAAGACGGTGGACTCCCGCATCGTCACCGACTTGCTGAGTCTCGCTTGGGAAGGCGGTTTCGACGTGGCTCTGCTTTTGAGCAGCGATCGTGACTTCATTCCCGCCGTGGAAAAACTCCAGACCAAGAATTTCAAAGTCATCAACGCCACTTGGCGCGGACATGGGCATGAACTCGCCAAAACCTGCTGGGCGTCCTTTGAACTGGACGCTGTAATCGGCAGGCTTGTCAGGCCCTGATGCGTCTCCCGGCATGGCGTCTTGCATGGTCATCGTTGCCATTTGTTAATGTTGCGTCTGCACTTCATCGAGATTGAGCAGCAGGCTGGCTGTCAGGGTCCAGGCGGCGAGTTCGCCGGGATCGAGCGTGGCATCGGCGGGTGAGGCGCCGTTTTTCAAGAGCTTCTTCGCGGCGTCCGGGTTGCGGCGGAACTCGGCGAGCTGCGTGTCGAAATATTTTTTCAACTCGGCGACTTCCGCGGTCTTGGGCGCGCGTCCGGTGGCGATGCGGAAGCCGTGGGCGAGGCGGTCCGCTTCCGCGCGCATCATCTGTGTGGCGAGGCCGCGGGCGGCCTCGATGTAGTTGACGTCGTTGAGCAGGAGCAGCGCCTGCAAGGGCGTGTTTGTGCGCGCGCGGCGGACGGTGCAGACTTCGCGAGTGGGGCCGTCGAAGGTGAGCATGTCGGGCGGCGGCGCTTGGCGTTTCCAGAAGGTGTAGAGGCCGCGCCGGTAGAGTGATTCGCCGTTGCCGGGCCGGTAGCTGGCCTCGCCGTTGTAACTCACGGCCTCCCACAGGCCCGGCGGTTGATAGGGTTTCACGCTCGGGCCGCCGATCTTCGGGACGAGCAATCCGCCGATGGCGAGCGCTTGATCGCGGATCAATTCGGCGGGCAGACGGAAGCGCGGGCCGCGCGCCAGGAGGCGGTTCCCGGGATCTCGTTCGAGCAGTTCCGCGGTGAAATGGGAGGACTGGCGGAAGGTGGCGCTCGTCACGATGAGTTTCAGCAGCGCCTTCACGTCCCACGGTTTCACCTGGGCATCGCCATCGCGGAAACGGACGGCGAGCCAGTCGAGCAACTCGGGATGCGTCGGCGCCTCGCCCTGCAAGCCGAAGTCATCCGGCGTGCCCACCAGCCCCTCGCCGAAGCACTGCGTCCACAGGCGGTTCACGGCGACGCGGGCCGTGAGCGGATTTTCCTTCGACACGAGCCATTGCGCAAAGCCGAGGCGGTTCTTCGGCGCGTTCGCGGGCAGCTCGCCAAACACCGCGGGCACTCCGAACGTCACCTCTTCGCCGGGCTGGTCGTATTGCCCGCGCAGGAGCACATGTGTGGCGCGCGGCTCCTCCAACTCCCTCATCACCGAGAGCGTGAGGATGGCTTTCCGCGCCGTCTCCTCCTCCGCGCGCAGCGCCGCGATCTGCTCCGACAGCGCCACCATTTCCGGTGATCCGTGATGGGCGATGTAATACGCCTCCAGTTTTTCCATGGCCGGCTTCGCGCGCTGGCTGCCTGCCACGGCCAAAGTGCCTTCGAGAAACTCGCGCCAGTGCAGCGCGCTGACCTCCTCCGCCGGGATGGCGCGGTCGAACAACCGGAATTCATCCATGCCGCCGTCGAAGCCGATGCCCGTGCCCTTCCAGCCGATGCGCCAGGGTTCCTTCGATGCGATGCTGCCGCTCAGGTTGTCGCGCCGCACGTCCACTTCGCTCAAGCAGCCATCCACATAGACTTTCAAACCCGCCGCCTTGGACGAGCCATCATAGGTGATCGCAAGATGACGCCAGCGGCCGCCGCCGAACTTTTCCTTCGCCACCACCTCGATGCCGTCGCTGCCGTAGTGGTGCGCGAGGTTGATGCGCGGTTGTGATTTGTACCAAAGAATTTCAAACCCGCGCCCTTCGGCGTCCGAATCCTGTTTCGACGCCACGCAACCCTGCGGCGCGCCGCCCGGCTGAATCCACACCGACAGCGTGAACGCCCGGCCGCGCTCCATCGGCTGCGGCTCGGCGAAATCGATGTATTGCGTCGAATCGAGCAGGGTGGCGTTTCCCTTCACGCCGGGGCCGCTCACCAGTTCGCCCGTGATGTTTGACTTCACCCGAAGCGGGCCGTGGTTCGCGTTGTCCGCGTCGAAATTGAAATGAACCAAGCTGCCTTCTCCGGGCATCGGCGCGAGCTTTTCCAACGCGGTCTGCTCCCACGCCTCGATTTCCTTCGCCAGGGCCGGACGCACGGTTTTCAACTGCTTCTCCCGCTGCGCGCGCTCCGCCGCCAGACGCGCCAGACGCCGCTCCTGCTCGTCCGTGGGCAGCATCACGCTCGGCGCGGGGCTGGAAGGCTCGACCTCTTTGATGATGCCTTTTTCATCCACGTTGTTGAACGCCGCGAAGACACGGTAGTAGTCGCGCTGCGACAGCGGATCGTACTTGTGATCGTGGCAGCGCGCGCAGCCCATCGTGAGGCCGAGCCAGACGGCGCTCGTCGTGTCCACGCGGTCGCTGACATAACCGAGGCGATATTCCTCCTCGATGATGCCCGTCTCGTTGGTGACCGTGTGGTTGCGGTTGAACGCGGTCGCGATTCGCTGCGCTGTCGCCGGGTGCGGCAAAAGATCGCCCGCGAGTTGTTCGATGGTGAAGCGGTCGAACGGCATGTTGTCGTTGAAAGCCTGGATCACCCAATCCCGCCAAGGCCACGCCTGCCGCTCCGCATCCGTGTAATAGCCGTTCGTGTCCGCGTAACGCGCCGCGTCCAGCCAGTCGAGCGCCATGCGCTCGCCGAAATGCGGCGAGGCGAGGAGGCGGTCCACGAGGGTTTCGATTGCGGATTGTGGATTGTGGATTGCGGATTGTTTGAAGGCGGCGACTTCTTCGGGCGCGGGCGGCAGTCCGGTCAAGGTGAGCGCGGCGCGGCGCGCCAGCGTGGCGGGATCGGCTTCGGGGGCGGGCTGGAGGCCGTGCCCGGCCAGTTTCTGCCGGACGAAAAGATCGATGGGATTGGAGGCGCTTTCGGGCTTCGGATTTTGGCCTTCGGATTCGGGCAGGGGCGGTTGAACGATCCGCGTGAAAGCCCAATGCGGCTGATACTCCGCGCCCTCGGAGATCCATTGGCGCAAGAGCGCGATCTCGTGCGGCTTCAGCGGCTCGTGATCCTTGCCCGGCGGCATCACCTCGTCCGCGTCGGTACTTGCGATGCGGTGGATGAGTTCGCTCGCCTCCGGCTTGCCGGGCACGATGGGAATCGCGTCGGACTTCGCCGGTTTCAACGCCTCCTCGCGCACATCCAGCCGCAGCCCGCCCTTGCGGGTGTTCGCATCGAAGCCGTGGCATTTGAAACACTTGTCCGACAGGATGGGCCGCACATCGCGGTTGTATTCCACCTTGGCCGCGGACGCCTCAATGGCGCCGGCCAGGAGCAGCGGGATGAGGAGGGCCGGATGCTTGTTCATGGCCTTGCGGAATGTCTGGCGCATGGGCGCCAGATTAAAATAACGGCGGGAGATGCGGGCGCTTGCCGGAAATCGTCGCGGGGAGTTGAAACGCGGTATTTTCCGCTGCTTGGGATGATCGAGTGCGGAACAAATGCCGGGGAGAGCCCGTCGTCCGGAGCGCGGGCCTCCGAGCCCGCAGCGCGCCCGCCGTCCGAGCCGGTTCCCCAGCCAGCGTCCCGCTTCGCTGCAACTCATTCGCCGCCTGCCTGCCGTTCCCGCCAAGCAATCCCCTCCAGAGCGGGCCACCCGCTGCGGGCTCGGAGGCCCGCGCTCCATGAAGACCATTCATTTTTCCAAACCCCAAGCGATGGCGTTGAGCAGCAGGCGGCGGAAGGCGGCGTCTCTGAAATCCTCGGTATGGCCAAGCGAGGTGTAGAAAATGCGGGCTTGCCGCGGGCCGAAGCGGTGTGTCCAGGCCACCGGCTCGCCGGGGTGATCCGGGATCGTGCCGATGAGCAAGGGCGTGGCCGTGGCGGCGAGCGGCGTGTTGTTATAGAGCTTGGCGTGGCCGATGAATGCGCTGAGCGGGATACCGGCGAGGATGGCGTGATCCTCCGCGCCCGGCGCCGCAGCGAGCGTCGTCTTGGCTTCGTCGCGATAATAGCCGGTGTAGTTGCCACCGAGTACCTGGGCGTCAAACTCCGGCCACACGGCGAGCTCGGGATCGAGAGGAGTGTCTTTGTCCTTGGGAAGCCGGGAGAAGGCATGGCTGGCGGTGCGAATGCCGAGGAGCGGTTTGCCGGAGTCGAGAAAAGCGCGTATGGAGTCGAGTTGCTCCTTGACCGGGGTGCGGCGGCGCACGCTGACGAAGAGCAGATCGGCATCGCGCAGGGCTTCGATGAGGCCGGGAAAATGATTTTTGTCATCGGCATCGGCGTGGATGATCGTCACGCGATGACCGAGCGGCTCCACGCTGGTTTTGGCGAACTCGGGCAGCGTTTCCCAAGTGTGATATTCGTCCTCTCCGATCATGAAGACGAGATGAGCCGCCGAAGCGTTGAGTGTAGCAAACAGCGCGACGCAGAAGATGAGGTGACGGAGGCGTTTCATGGTGGTTTGGTTTTTTCGACAGGATTGCAGGATGATCAGGATTGACAGGATCTTCTTTTCACACCGCGCCGAGGCCGGGACCGTTGAGGCAGCTTGTGTCCATGCTGCCGTCGCGGACGATGAAGATGCCGGGGAAGTGGTCGCGCCACGCTTCGTTGGCGGCGGGGCAGTATTGGCGCGAGTTCGACTCGATGGCGGCGACGCCGGGCACATGCGCGGCGATGCCGGCGGAGTGGATGAGCGAGGCGCCGGGGCATGACAAATCCTGCACACACAAAAACAGGCCGAGCTTCTGCGCGGCGGCGGCCATGAGCAGCGACTGGCTCTGGCCCTTGCACGCCTTCAACGCCGCGCCGGTGTAGCCGAGTTCGCGGGCGAGCAGGAGGCTTTCGAGATCGGTGAGGGATTCGTCGATGACCACGGGTTTCAGCTTCGCGGCCTCGTGCATTTTGTTCTCCGGGTGCGCCTTCAAATCGCGCGCGGTGGGCTGCTCGATGTATTGCACGCGGTCGAAGCCCGCGGGCGAGCGCTCGCGCAGTTTGCGCATCATCTCGACGAGGTACTCCACGCTTTGGCAGCGCTCGTTGAAATCGAGCGAGTAATGCCAAGTAGTGACGCCGCGTTCGCGCTGCACCTCGGCGGTGATGCGGTCCACTTTGATGATGCGCTCCAAGTCCCAGTCGAGGTTGTCGCCGTTGAGCTTGATCTTGAGATGGGTGAGGCCGTTGAAATGAATCCACTGCGGCAGCGTGTCGGGCAGGCCGTCGCCCACGGGCTGCGTGTTTTCCTCGTCGTCCAGCGGATCGAGCGCACCGACGAGGTGATAGAGCGGCATGCGCGGCAGCGGTTCGCGGCGGATGTATTGATCGGGATACTCGCCCGCGTAGTCCGGGCCGAGCCAGGCGCCGAGGTCGCGATTCATGAACTCGCTCGTGTAAGTGTGGTAGCAGTTGAGGCCAAGCGATTTCCCAAACGCATCATGCAGCGCCGCGTCGAACGCGCTGCCGCAGACCAGTGTGCAGAGCTTGGGGATCGGCTGCGTGAGCTTCAACTCGCGGCTCACCGCCGCCGCCGCCTCGAGAAACAATTCCTCCAACGCCAGCCCCAGCTCGATGGGATGCCCGGACTCGGTGAAGCCGTTGCAGACCGCCGCCAGCCGCTCTGAAAGCGTGAGCATCGCCTCCTGCGTCTGCTGAAACGTCATCTCGCGCGAGGGAAACGACCAAGTGTTCGCCAGCGGCATCGAGCCAAAGCCATGCGCCGCGCGGCCGTCGCGCGTGACCACGTCGCACTCGACGTTCAGGATCGTGGCCTCGCGCACCGCCACGCCGCCGAATTTGATCGGCGTGCGGAAGTCGTAGTGCTCGTAAGCGGTGCGGACGGAGGTGATGCGGATGTCGGTGGATTTCATGAGATGATTTTTTTGACAGAGGAATGGGGACAGGGGAATGAATGACAAAGAAGATAAAATTTATTCCTCTGTCCCCATTCCCCTGTCATCCATCCACTTCAAATAAGCCGTCGCGCAGGCGTCGAGGTTTTCCTGGGAGCCGCCGCCGCGCAGGGGGGAGCACATCTCGAAGGTGGCGATGCCGTTGAAGCCGCCGTCTTTGAGGCCGTTGAAGAAGGCTTCGTAATCGATGAAGCCGGTACCGAAGGGTACGGCGCGCACCCAATCGACGGCTTGGCGCTCGTAGTTCACGAGTTCGGGGCGGTAGCGATGGCGCGGGACTTTGATGTAGTCGGCGTTGGTGGTAATGACGGTGTGCGGCGCGGCCAGCTTGGCGGCTTCGTAGAGGGATTCACCGCGCAGCGCGGACGACCAAGCGTCGAAACCGAGCTTGCAGTTGGGACGGTCGATGTCGGCCAGCAGTTCCAGCAACGCTTCGGTGTGCAGGCCGACGTCGTGATGATTCTGAATGGCAATGGTGATACCGTGCGCGGCGGCGCGGTCGCACATCTCGCGGATGGCGGCGGCGCAGCGGTTCCATTGCGTTTGCAAATCCTGGCCTTCGATTTCATAAGCAGTGAAGAGGCGCACCACCTTCGCGCCGATCTGCGCGGCGATGCGGGCGAGCGATTCGACATAAGCGATCTGGAACTCGATCAGCGGCACCTCGCAGCCGACGCCAGTGGGCTGCGCGAGGTTCGTGTATGCGCCGAGCACATCGCAGCGCACCTTGGCGGCGGCGAGTGCGTCCTGCACGGGTTGCAAAAACTCCGGTGTGGCGTCCAGCGGCGAGAGATGCGGACGTTTCCCGGCGATCATCACGGAGGGATAACCGAGCTGGCCGGCGTGAGCGATGAAGTCAGTGAGCTTGAGCGTGGCCTGGCCCCAGAAGCCAGCGTAACTGATGGAGAAGAGGCAGGGTGTCATGGTTTACCCTTATACTCCAGTCGCAACGGTGATTTCATCCCCAAAAATACCACTTTTTGAGCGGCTTCCGCCAGCAGCTTGGCCGCTCGCTGAAGCAGGAACAAACCCCCGAGGGTGATGGATTATTTCCCCAAATCTTCTCTCGATAGTTCAGAATCCTTCAGGATTTTGAGAAGAAGTCCCGGCCCAATGATTTCCCCGGCGTGAACTGGCACGACAGTATATCTGCCATCTGGATGACGCAGAGAATGGTGGCTGCCTCTGATGCGGACGACCTCGAATCCATGCGCTTTCAAAATCCGAATGAGAGCCTTGCCCTTGAGCCGGGGTAATTGCGGCATGGTCAGACTTGGATGCGTTGGACGCCGATAAAGTTCGAAGAACCTTCGTGGTCTTGTTCATCTTCAAGACAGATCTCTATCACCTCGCGGATGCGTTTCATCAAGGCATCCAACGATTTTGCCTGAGTATGGCATCCGCGCAAATCCGGCACGGACGCCACAAAATAGCCGTCCGCGTCTTGTTCGATGACAACATTGAATTCCCTGGTCGCAGCCATGTTAAAATGATGGGGCCGGATTCTGAGATTGCAATGGGTGTTTCGTCAAAGCAACAAGTGCGGCTGCGCTGGGGGCGCCGGAAACGGCGCACGAGGACGCGCGGAGTACCGCTGTGAATACGCGCTGGAGCCTTGGCGTCTGAAGAGGGTGCGGCGCGGTTGCTTTCCCTTGCTGATGACTTGTGTTTGCGGACGGATTGCGGCAATGCTGCGCACGCTCCCATGACGACCGTTTCTCCCGATGCTCTGTCTCCGCCCGCTGCTGCCGCGGGCGCGGCTGGCGTTGTGCGGGCGGCGGGCAAGTTTTTTTCCGGGCCGGACGGCGGGGACTGGTGGCTCAACGGTGTTAGTTACGGTCCGTTCCCGCCCAATGCCGCCGGCGAGCCGTGGCCGGAGCCGGCGCGGCTGGAGACAGATTTCCAAATGATCCGCGCGCTCGGGTTCAACTGCGTGCGCCTCTACGAGCCGCCCACGCCGGGCTTGCTGGCCGCCGCCGCGCGTCATCAACTCCGCTTGCTGCCGACGCTGTGCTGGACACAGCACGTCGATTTCCTGGCGGACAGGACGCTGCGGCGGCGCATTTTGGAGGCGGTGGCGGAACAGGCGCGGGCGCTGGCCGGGAAGCCGGAGGTGGCGGCCATTTTGGTTGGCAACGAAATCGAAAAAGGCCTGGTGCGCTGGATGGGGCCGCGCCGCACGCAGCGGTTTCTGGAGCGGATCATCACCCTCACGCGGCGCTGTTGCCCCGGCGTGCTTTGCGGCTACGCCACCTATCCCTCCACGGAGTACCTGATGCCGCGCACGGCGGATTTTTTCGCCGTGAATCTCTACCTCGACAAACCGCGCGCGCTGTCGGCTTACCTGCGGCGGTTGCAAAATCTGGCGGGCGACAAGCCTTTGCTGGTCGCCGAGTTCGGTGTGGATGTGAAAGAGCACGGCGTGGAGCGGCAAGCGGAGACGCTGCGCTGGCAGCGGCGGGCGTTGCTGGCGGCTGGCGCGGCGGGCGGAGTGTGGTTCGCTTTCACGGATGAATGGCAGCGCGGCGGACAGCTCGTCACGGGCTGGCAATTCGGCTTGGTGGATGCCGCGCGCCGGCCGCGCCCCGCCTGCGCGCTGGTGGCGGCGCTGCCGCGCCGGGTGGAGCCGCTGCCCGAGAGTCCACCGGTTTCCGTCATCGTCTGCACCCGCAACGGCTCCGCCACGCTGCACGCCTGCCTGGAGTCCCTGGGCCGCCTGCGTTATCCGAATTACGAGGTGCTGGTCATCGACGACGGCTCCACGGACACGGTGCCGGATATCGTGAAAAGCTTCCCCGCCGTGCGCGGCATCCGCCAGGAACCGGCGGGGCTGAGCGTGGCGCGCAACCGCGGCATGAAGGAAGCGGGCGGCGTCATCCTGGCTTACACGGACGATGATTGCGTGGTTCACCCGGATTGGCTGGCGTATTTGGTGCGGGCTTTTGCCTCGGACGAGCGCGCGGTGGCCGCGGGCGGGCCGAACATCCCGCCGCCGCCGCGCAACGGCGTGGAAACCGTCGTCGCCGCCGCGCCGGGCGCGCCCGCCCACGTCCTGCTCAACGACAGCGAGGCCGAGCATCTGCCCGGCTGCAACCTGGCCATCCGCAAGGACAGCCTGGAAAAAATCAACGGGTTCGATCCGGTGTTCACCACCGCCGGGGATGACGTGGACGTCTGCTGGCGGCTGCGCGAGGCGGGCGGCGTGCTGTTGTTCGCGCCCGGCGCCATGGTCTGGCATCACCGCCGCGGCACGGTGCGGGCTTACCTGCGCCAGCAGCGTGGTTATGGCCGCGCCGAGGCGCTGCTGATGAAGGCGCATCCCACGCGCTTCGGCCCGCTCGGCGGCGCACGCTGGCGCGGCTGCATCTACGGCGAAGCGCCGCCGACGCACGACCCGGCGGAGGGCGCCATTTTTTTCGGGCCGTTCGGCGGCGGGCTTTTCCAAGGCATCTACCGGCAGGCTTCCAGCTATCTGACGGAGTGGATTTCCGGGTTGCTGTGGCCCGCGCTCGCACTGCTGGCGCTGGCCTGCCGTCTGCCGTGGGTGGCGCTGGCCTGCGTGCTGCTGGGGCTGGCGGCGGCGCTGGCGCGGCGTTGGCGGCTGCCGCGCCCGCCCTTCCCGCTGAGCCTCTGGCAGGAGTTGCTGCTGCTCTGGCTCTGCCTGCGCCAGCCGCTGACGCGCGAGGCCGCCCGCATCCGGGGCATGATCCGTCTCGGCGCGCGCCCGGTGCGCCACCCCGAGCCGCCGGAGGTGCCCGCCCCGCCGCCAGCGCCGCAAAAGTGGTCGCTGCCCTGCGGCGGCATGACTTTTTGGAGCGAGACCGGCGCGGACCGCCACGCTTGGCTGCCGGCTTTTCAAAGCGAACTGCAAGAGCGCAAGCTGCCCCTGCGCCAGGACGACGGCTGGCGGCGCTTCGATTTCGAGGCGCACCCGCGCGAGGAATTGTCGCCCGCCGTGCTCAGCGTCACCGAATATCACGGCGGCCCCAAGTGCCTGACCCGCGTGCGCTTCCTGCTGCGTTTCACGCCCGGCCTGCTGGTGGCCGTGCTCCTCATGCTGGCGCTGGAGACGGCCCTGCTGCTCAGCGACCGCCCGCTCTGGCAGACACTGGGCGCCGCCAGCCTCGCTCTCACGGTGGCGATGCTGCTGCTCGCGCCGCTCCTGCTGCTGCGGCCCCTGCGCCGCGCCGCCCTCGCCGCCGCCGCGCGCGCCGGGCTGACGCCGGGGTGAGGTTGATCGGAGCGCGAGCGCCCCCGCTCGCCGGGAGCGCGGGTGCCATCACCCGCTGCTCCCGTTACGTCGGCATGGAAAAAGACAGAATCATGATTCTACCCTCATGATTTTTGTCGAAAAGGGACGGCGGATGAGGGCATCCGCACTCCGTTGGAGCTTGAACCCTCGCCGACAGCGCGTTAAAACCAGCCGCATGAGCCGCCGTTTTTTATTCCTCCTGCTGACCGGCCTGCTGCCGCTGGCCGCCTCCTGCCGTAAAGCGCCGCCCGTCGAGGCCGCTTTCAAAGACTTGACCTTGAAAAACGAGATCTACCTGCTCGACGACAAGCCCTTCACCGGCATCGCCCGCGCCGTCCACACGGACGGCACACCCAGCGGCGAGTATCCCTGCCGCAAAGGCCTCCTGCACGGCGTCGTGCGCGAGTGGTGGGACAACGGCAGGCAATCCACCGAGACCCACTTTGCAAACGGCAAACGCCACGGCAGCAACAAGTACTGGAACCGCGAAGGCCGCCTGACCAAGGAGCAAATCTACGACCAAGGCCGCTCCGTGAGCGAGCAGCGCTTTTGAACTTCCAATCGCAGGCCGCTCCCTCACTGCACCATGCGCAGCGCCTCGCGGATCAGGCGGTCGGCGGAGGCGTCCGGTCCGGCTTGGCCGCTTTTTACCAGCGCCTGCACGGCTTTTTGCGCCTCGGACTGCTTGTAACCGAGCGCGATAAGCCCCAGCACTGCGTCCATCTGCGCCTCGCGCGGGGCGTCGTGGGCGCTGCGCGCGGATTGCGCGTCCTGCCAGGCGGCGGCCACTCCGACCTTGTCCTTGAGTTCCAGCACGATGCGCTCCGCGGTCTTGGCGCCGAGCCCCTTGATGCGGGCGAGCGCCTTCACGTCGTTTTGGACGACGCAGTCCTTGAACGCCGCCACCGGCATCCCGCTGAGCACGGCCAGCGCCATCTTCGGCCCGATGCCCGAGACGCGGTCGATCAGCAGCCGGAACAAATCCCGCTCGTCCGCGCCGCCGAAGCCGAACAAGGTCTGCTCCCGCTCCGTGACGTGATGATGCGTCAGCAGCGTGACCTCCGCGCCCGGCGCCGGCAGGCGGTCGAAGGTGGACAGCGGAATGAGCAGCGCGTAACCCACGCCCTGAACATCGACCACCGCCGTATGCGGCAGCGCCTCCACCAGTTTTCCGCGAACAAAAGCGATCATGCCCGCGATCAAGGCGGAGACCGCGCGTCCGCGCAAGCGGCTTCTTCAGCCTGAAAAGGAAGTTGAGAGTCGAAAGTTGAGTGTTGAGAGTTCAAAATCAGCGGCTTGCGCCGGAAGCTCCATTCACCCGGAGGATGAGGCCCCCTGGCGGCACAAGTCCCTCATTTCCAGCCTCTCAGCTCTCAACCATCAACTCTCAACTCTGTTTTTAGGTTCAGCTTCAGTTCATCCGCCGCGCTTGAGGCTTGAACCCGGCGCGGATTCCGCCACACTGGCGGTCATGCGTTTTCTTCCGTTCCCGGCATCCGTCCTCGCCGCCGGCCTGCTTGCGTCCGTGGCGGCCCAGGACGCGGCGGCGCCGAAGCCGGAGACCTTTCTGCTGCTGCCGGAGCCGCGCTCCATGCGCTCGCCGCGCTCCCTGGAGCCTGCCGGCGCGGAAAAAACCGTGCTCAGCCCGGCGCGCGAGACCGCCAAGTCTCCCTTCATCGAGACCTACGGCGACGCCGAATTCAAAGCCATCGGCATCAGCCCGGAGACCTTTGCCGAGCGCGCCGGTTCGGTGGCCGACCGCCTGCTCAAGGACTTGAAGCCGGAATGGGTGCGCGACGAGCAGGGCCAAGTGCTCTACGCCGTGTATCGCGGCGAACGGCCCATTTATGCCAGCCTGCTCGCCGCGCCCTCGCTGCCGCGCCTGTTCGAGGCCGCCTTCGGCCCGGAGATCTGGGTGGCCGCGCCCGACCGCCGCGCGCTCTACGTTTTCCCCGCCAAAGCCGCCGTGCTCACGGACTTCGCCGGTGATCTGCTTGAGCGCTACGAAACGGACCCTTATGCCGCGAGCTGCGAGATTTTCTCCTGGAAAAGAGGCCAGCGACAGCCCGTCGTCGTCGGCTCATTCGCGGATTGATAGAACAGCCATAATTTAAGGCTGTGCATGGTACATACAACGACCTGAGAGGGAGATTCAATAAACGGCAGCCGTTGCTCATTCCTTTCAAAAACCGCCCAAACGACAGAAAAAAGGCGTCAATGCAACAAAAGCTTCGCAAAAAGCTGGGGCTGTGCTATTCTGGAAATCTATGGCCACCACTACTCCGACCCGTAAGACACGATTCTCACGACGCGTTCCCGATCATGTTACTGACGAGCTTGTCAATGTGCTCTCCGACGGCAAGACCTACGACTTCAACGAACTCTTTGGGTTGGTGTATGACAACCTGAAACTCAAGAACGCCGTCAGCGGCGGGGAAGAGATGCTCCGCCTGCGTTCCTACGAGAAGCTGCAAAATCTCGTCGGCCGCGGCCTCGCCGCCAAGGTCGGCAAGACTTACCGCGGCCTCGAAGGGGTCCGGCAAGCGCACAGCACCGCCGTCGCCGCCCGCGCCGCCGCTGCTGCCGCAGCGCGTTGAGCCGTCGCGCCTTCTGACAGGGAGGCTGCGGCCTCCGCAACTGCCTTTCACAAACTCAACCCCTTTCCCGCCCGCCGGGAAAGGGGTTTTCTTTTTCCAACAGAGTTGAGAGTGGATGGTTGAGAGTTGAGAGGCTGGGAATGAGCGACTTGTGCCGCCAGGGGGGCTCTCTCTCCGGGTGAATGGAGCTTTCGGCGCAAGCCGCTGATTTTGAACTCTCAACACTCAACTCTCGACTCTCAACTTCCTTTTTCTGTTCAACAACTCGTCGGCGCCCGCTGCGCCAGCTTCACCGCGTGATCCAGCGCGCCGCGCACGTAGCCCAGGCACTCCACCGCGCCTTGCGGTTTTCCGGGCAGCGCCAGCACCAGCGACTGCTCCACCACGGCGGCGAGGCCGCGGGAGAGGATGGCGTTCGGCGTCTTCTCCGCCGAGCACATCCGCATCAACTCGCCGAACCCCGGCACCTCCACCCGCATGATGCCGCGCACCGCCTCCGGCGTCACATCGCGCGGCGCGATGCCGGTCCCTCCCGTGGTCAGGATGAGCGCGCAACCCTGCGCGCAAAACGAGCGCACCGCCTGCTGGATCGCCTCCAAATCGTCCGGCACCACCGCCTCCGCCGTCACCCGCCAGCCGTAGCCCGCCGCCGCCGCCCGCAAAGCCGGCCCGCCCAGGTCTTCATACTCTCCCTGGCTGGCGCGGTCCGATACCGTGATGATGCCGACGTTCATAGAGGGGGGCACCATCCCGGGCCTGCCGGGACATTGCAAGTCGTTCTCGCCCTCGCCCTCGCCCTCGCCCTCCTACTCGTCCTCGTCCTCGTCCTCGTCCTCGAAAATCCGAAATCCGAAATCCGATGGAGACCCGCACGCGCTGAAAAAGCTGTTCAACCCCTCCGCAATCTGTCAAAACAACGCCATGCTCGAACGCACCTTTCCCATCATCCTCCTGGCCGTCGCGCTGCCGGTCATCGCCGTTGCCGCCGCCGATGACAAGGCCGCGAAAGAAGCTCCGCCGCCCAAGAAGCCGCACATCGTCCTCGCCTTCGCCGATGACCTGGGCCGCTACGCCAGCGCCTACCGGCGGCCCGGCACGCCATCCGTCAACGACCACCTGCAAACCCCCGCGCTGGATCGCATCGCTGCCGGGGGCGCGTTGTTTTGGAACGCCTTTGTCAGCGCCCCGTCCTGCACGCCCTCGCGCGCCGCGCTGCTTTCCGGACGGCATTTTTTCCGCAACGGCAGCCATGCCCAGCTCCATCATCCGTGGAACGGCGACAACGCCAAAGACCCCTGGAACGACGTGCGCGGCTTCGGCCTCATGCTGGCCGGAGCGGGTTACCACATCGGCTGGACTTACAAGATGCACCTCAGCGAGGACCGCATGGGCGGACGGAAGCGCAACTACCGCGCCGCCGGAGCGCGCTTCAACCGCTTCTCCCAAGAAGCCACCCAAGCCGCCGATGCCGAATCCGCCAAGACCGAACTGCTCGACGAGGTGCGGCAAAATTTCGACGCCTTCCTCGCCGACCGCAAAAACGACAGCCAGCCCTTCTTTTACTGGTTCAACCCCACCAACACCCACCGCCCCTGGGAGCGCGGCTCCGGCAAAGCACTGTGGGGCATCGACCCGGACAAGCTGCGCGGCCTGCTGCCCGCCTTCCTGCCGGACGAACCGGAAATCCGCGAGGACTTCGCCGACTACCTCGGCGAGGCCATGGCCTTCGACGCCGCCGTCGGCGTGCTGCTGGCGGAACTGGAGCGGCGTGGCCTGCTCGATGACACCTTGGTCGTCGTCTCCGGCGACCACGGCGCGCCCGGTTTCCCGCGCGGCAAGACCAACCTCTACGACTTCGGTACCAGGGTGCCTCTGCTCATGCGGCTGCCGGGGAAAATCGAGGCCGGACGCCAAATCGAAGCGCCGGTTTCATTGCTCGACCTCGCCCCCACCTTCCTGCGCGCCGCCGGGATCAAACCCGCGCCGGACATGAACGGCCAGAACCTCCTGCCCGTGCTCGCGCCGGGCGGCGATGAAACCAAACTGCGCGGCTGGGCGGTCAGCGGGCGGGAAACCCACGTCAACAGCGCGCGCGAAGGCAACCTGCCCTACCCCCAGCGCGCCCTGCGCACGCGCGACCATCTTTACATCATCAATTTCAAACCCGACCGCTGGCCCGTGGGCGACCCGCCACTCAACACGCCGGACGCGGAGAACCGGCGCCTGGACATCGACTTCGGCCCCACCCGCGCCTGGTTCCTCGCCCGCGAAGGCGACCCCGCCTGGGCGGATCTCTGGCAGCTCGGCTTCGGCCAGCGCCCGGAAGAGGAGCTTTACGACTTGGCCCAAGGCCCCGATCAAATGCACAACCTCGCCAGCCTCCCCGCCCACGACGCCACCCGCCTGGAACTGCGCGAGCGGCTGCTCAACGAACTGCGCGACAACGACGACCCCCGCCTCGACAACGACGCCTTCGACCGCCCGCCTTACGTCAATCCAGACAAAACCGGACGGTGAGAAAGTACCCCGCCTCTCCGAGGCGGGAGTTTTTTCCCGGAGGGCGGGGCTCTGTTCCCGCCCATTTCTTCGCGGGCGGAGGCGGCGCGGAGCCGGGTGGCAGCGGGCAGCGGGCGATGGCGCCCGCGCTCCAGGAATCACTCCACCACTTCGACGCCGAACGGCACGATGATCGTCCGCCCGTCCAGCCGGACTTCGCAAAACAAACGCACAAAACCAACCTTGGGCGGGTAAAACTTGAACGCCAAGTAGGGACCGCCGCGCAAGTCCTCGCGCAGGATGTCGCCGCCCACGGGATGCAGTTGCGCCACAGTCTCCAGATCGTCGTAAATGCCAGTGATGTGGGCAAAGGCATTCCGCACCGGCTCCAGCCGCGCCACCGGTTTGCCGTCGCCCCCGGTCACATGCAGCCGCATCAACAGCGTCTTTTCCGCCCGCGGCGGTCCGGCTCCCGCGAACAAAAGCTGGAAGCGAAACCCCCCCGCTTCGGCGACCGTGACAACCTGCCTTTCCACCGCCACCGCGCCGCCGCCCACCCCCGGCAACACCGCCGCGAGATATTCCTGCAACCCGGTGGCGGCAGGTACGACGCCGACCCACAACCGGTATGGACCGTCCGCGGCGGGCGTGAAGGCAATGCTGAACTCGCCTGCCGCATCCCCGGCGGCGGGCAGGAGGTGGTGAAAGTCCCGCAGCGCCTCATCGGCCAGCAACAGATGCACCGGCGCGGAATGCGTGACGAGCAGGTCATCCGGCGTCACCGCCGCGCCCGCCCGGCGCAGCCGCAGCGTGATCGTCGCGGCGCGACCCGGCTGCAAAGGCGCATCTGCGCCCGCCTCCAAGCGGAGCGACGGCTTGCCCGGCTTCACGTAAATGAAGCTGTAAGGAATGCGCCGCGCCAGCAACGGCCGCGCGCATTGCCCGCAGGTTTGGCCCGGCTCCGTGGAAAGGCTGTCCGGGTGGTCCGGGCAGGCGTAAATCTCACTCTCCACCAGCTTGGGGTCGAAGGCCTCCGCCAGCGCCCGCAGCACGGCGCGCAACTGCGCGAAGGCATTCTCCGCGCCCGCTTGGTTGCCCGCCATGCTCTCCTTCACCACGATGTTCACGAGGCTGAAAGCGCGCGCGGTGTTCTCATCCGTCTCGCGTTGTTTTTCCAAAACCACCCCATGCCCCGCCAGCACGCGCAGCGCAGGGCTGCACAGCACGACTTGGTCCGTGATCTCATCGAGGCGTTTCTCCGCAAGCAACCGCTCCCCGTTCGCCACCGCCATGCGAATGACATTCCACGCCTCCGCCGCGGACGCCGGATTCAGCAGACGGCGCGGCAGCGGCACATCCGCCAGCAAGCCGCCGCAAACCAGCAGCGGCAGCAACAGCCATCCTGTCCAGCAGCGCCGGAGCGGAGTTAAAATCGTGGGAAAACGCACAAGGACTATTTTGCTCCTGAGACGTGGGGTGAGTCAAGCCGGACGGCCGGGGGCGCGGCGGGCGATGGCGCCCGCGCTCCGGAGGGCGGGATTGTATTCCCGCCCATTCTTTCGCGAGCGGAGGTGGCGCGGAGCCGGGAGGATCGCCACCACACAAAAAGCGTGCCGATCCACCACGGATCGCGTATCCTGCCTCGAACCACCGGCGGACACATGAGACGGATTCGGCCAGCCCTCGCCTTTTATCTCGGCGTCCTGTTTGCACCGGGACCGCTTCAGGCCGTGCCGCTGGACATCGTGCTCGCGCCCGCCGCGGCGGACGCGCCGCTGAAGCTCGACAGCCTGACGCTGCGCAACACAGCGGGCGAGGCGTGGTCGGTGACGCGGCTCAGTTATTTGGTGAGCGGCGTCTCCCTGCAAAAGGAAGAGGGCGGCTGGCTGGACGTGCCTAATGCGCTGGCCTGGATGAACGCCGCCTCCGGGCGCGACCGCCTGCGGCTCGCCGACGTGCCGGCGGGCCGCTACCGCGCCCTGCGTTTTCACATCGGGCTGGACGCGGAGCTAAACGCCGCCGAGCCCGCCTCCTGGCCGCCGGAGCATCCGCTGAACCCGAACCTGAATGGCCTGCACTGGAGCTGGCAGGGCGGTTATATTTTTCTGGCACTGGAAGGCCGCTTCCAAAGCGGTGGCGGCGCGCCAAAGGGGTATGCCTTCCACTTGGCCAGGGAACCGTTCCGCGCCGCCATCATCGTACCCGTCGAACTCGATCTGCGCGACGCGACGGTGCTGACGCTGCGCTTCGATGTCACCGCGCTCATTGACGGCGCCCGCTCCGTCTCCTTCATGAAGGACGGCGTCAGCACCCATTCCAAGGACGGCGATCCTTTGGCGGCGGCTTTGCGGGAGAATCTAACAACGGCCTTCCGGTTTGAAGCCGTGCGCGATCCGCAAAAAGAAAAGGAGCAAGAGACGGCTGCCGGACTTCCCACCCCGCCTCCACCGCCGGGTTCCAAACCTTACCCGCTGTCTATCAACCCCGCCTTCCCGCCGCCCGCATTGCCGCCGGACAATCCGCTGCTGGAGGAACGAGTGGCGCTGGGCCGGCGACTGTTTCATGAGGCCGCCCTGTCGCGCGACGGCAGCCTCTCCTGCGCCACCTGCCATCAAACGGAGACCGCGCTCAGCGATCCGCGCCGCTTCAGCCCCGGCGTGGAGAACCGCCTGGGCAATCGCAACGGCATGCCGCTGTTCAACTTGGCTTGGAAAAACGAGTTCTTCTGGGATGGCCGCGCCGCCGGCTTGCGGCGGCAAGTGCTGGAGCCGATCCAGGATCACCGGGAGATGGATGAAACTTTGGAAAACGTGGCGGCGAAACTAACCGCCAAACCGGACTATCCCCCGGCCTTCGAGCACGCCTTTGGCAGCCCGGAGATCACCGTTGAAAAATTGGCGCTGGCGCTGGAAAATTTTTTGCTCACGCTCGTCTCCCACGATTCGAAATTCGACCGCGCCATGCGTGGCGAGACAGCGCTCACGGAGCTGGAGCAGCGCGGTTTCGATCTGTTCATGACCGAGCGCGAGCCGCGCCTCGGCAGCTTGGGCGGGGATTGCTTCCACTGCCACGGCGGCCCGTTGTTCACCGACCATCAATTCCGCAACAACGGCCTCGCCATCGACGAATCCGATCTGGGCCGGTTTCTGGCCACCAAAATCTCCATCGACCGCGGCGCCTTCGCCACGCCCAGCCTGCGCAACGTGGCGCTGACCGCGCCCTACATGCACGACGGTCGCTTCCAGACTTTGGAAGAAGTGTTGGATCATTACAGCGAAGGCGTGCAACGCACCGACACGCTTGATCCTAACTTGGCCAAGCACCCCGACGGCGGCCTGCACCTCGACGCCGGGGAAAAGGCGGCGCTCATCGCTTTCCTGAAAACGCTCACGGACGACCGGTTTGCCAAAGAATAGGCGAGAACACAATCCCGTCTATCAACCTAAAAACAGAGTTGATGGTTGAGAGTTGAGAGGCTGGAAATGAGCGACTTGTGCCGCCAGTGGGATTCACTCTCCGGGTGAATGAAACTTTCGGCGTAAGCCGCTGATTTTGAACTATCAACTCTCAACTTCCTTTTTCGGATCAAGGCTCCCGATAGGCCACGCTCAGCACCACGTCGTGCAACTCCTGGGTGGCGCCGGCGGCGCGGTATTTCACCTCGCGCCAGAGCGCCTCGCCTTGGTCGGGACTGTTGGCGGCGCCGAAAGCGATCTCGTTGCGCGGATACAAGCCCGCGCGCGGAGTGAGCGCGCCGGGCGCGTCGAGGCGGAGAACGCCGTCCACATGGACTTGCAGGTCCGCGCCTTTCAGTACGACGCGATAGGTGTGGAAGTCGTCCGTGGTGTCCATGGCGTGGCGGTGTTTGCCGTGGTGATACAGGCCGATGCCGTCGGGAGAAAGCCGCAGGCGCTCGCCGCTTTGGCCGTTGGAAAAGATGAGATAGCTGGAGCCACTGAGGACTTTGACGCGCGCTTCCACCACGGTCTCGCCTTCAGGATCAGCGCCCCACGGGGCGCGGTAGTAGCGATAGTCGCCGTTTTGCGCGCCGCGATCCGCGATGAGAAAAGCGCCGTCCTGCACCGCCTCGTGGGTGCGCGCGGAGCGTTTGTCGGCCCACCAGGGTTTCACGGGCGGCCGACTGCCGTCGTAGGCTGTGGTCCAGTCGTTTTCCTGCGCGGCTTCGATGGACAAGAAGGTGACGGCGATTTCGTTCCCGCCTTTTTTCAACTGCTGCGCGGTGACCGGCAGGTCCACCCAACCATCAGCCAGTTTTCCAGCGGCGAGCGCGTGACCGTTGAGCGAAACCTGGAGGCGCTTGGCGTCATCGAAGCCGGGGAGTTCGAGATGCAGCGTGGTGGTGGCGGGGCGGCCCGCTTTTTCCGCCGCCGCGAGATCGTCGGCGATCATGATCCGTGTGCTGAATGTTTGCTTCGCCTCCAGACGTGCGGGATGGGTGGGCGTGAGCAGCGGGATCGTGCGATGTTTGTCGCCGTCCGCCAGCCAAGCGGTGGGTTTGCCGTCGAGGTCGCTGACGAAGTAGTGTTTGTCCGTGAAACCGAGCGCCTGGGGATCGCCCAGTTCGCCCCACAACGGCGAGGTGCGGTCGATGTCGTAGAGGTTGAAGAGGTAAAGGCCGTCGGCGCCGGAGGCCCAGGCGTTGGCGGCGCGGGCGCGATAGGCGGGCACGGACTTGCGCAGGAAGCGCGATTCGTTGCGCACGCGCGGATCGGTGAGCGCGGGGTACACCTTCACGCCGTGCTCGTGGCCGAGCCGGACGCTATGCTCCCAGGGATTGAGGCGGAAGTAGTCAGTGGTGATGAGGATGTCCATCAGCCCCTCCTTGAGCCAAGTCGCGAGATCGAGCCCGGATTCCAGGCTGTAGGCGGTGGAGTCCGGCACGCGCATGGCGATCAGGATGGGGCGCTGTTTTTCCAGCCCCACTTCCTCCGTCATTACGCGCACGCGGCGCATGAGGTCCGTCATCGCGGCGGCTTCTTCGGCGCTGGCTTGGCCGCCGTTGGCGACGCTTTTGAAGTAGCAAAGATGGCGGAAGAAATCGAGTTCGATGCCGTCCACGTCGTAGTTGCGGCAGACTTCCTCGATGAAACGAAAAGCCATCTCGCGCACCTCGGGTCGCGCGTAGTCGGCGGAACTCCAGCGTCCGTAAGGGGTGCGCTTGACGTGATCGCCGACGAGCCAGTCCGGGTGCTCCTCTTTCCACGGCGGGAACAGCAAATAAGGCTGCTCCGGCCGGTGCGCGGCGTCGTGCGTGTCGTTCATGCGCAGGGACCAGAACGACTCCATGCCGTTGGCATGGGCGAAGCCGGTAACGGCGCGCAAGGTGTCGGTGCCTTGGCGGATGAGGTCGGCGGTGATGTTGCGGGCGTTGGGGTTGATGCCGTAGTCCTTGCTCTGGCGCGTCAAAACCGCGCCGGCCTTGGTATCGTGCGTGAAAAAGCCGAAACCGGCGCTGATGCTGCAATACGAGATGGCGCCGACCTGCGAACCCGCGAGCAACGAGGTGCGGCGGTCGAGAAAATTTTGCGGCGTCGGCTCCATATCGCCGGGGAAATAAAGCGCGTCACAGCCGTCGTTGTTGGCGATCAAGCGGCGCGGCTTGGCGGCGAGTTCCGCGCGCGCGGCGCGGAGCTGATCGAGCGAGGTAATTTTCTCACCGCTCTGCGCGGGAAGCAGAAGCGGCGCGGCCAGGGCGAGAAGGAGAAAGAGTGGAGATTTCATTGTTTGAAGTATTCTCACTTGGCCTTGAAAGCGCGGCCTGTCTTGACGCCCTCCTGCACACTGGCGGAAGAGCTGTCACCACCGACGGCGAGGAAGCGAAACCCTTGGGCGAGCCGTTTTTCGACCTCCTTGCCGCCGCAGAGCGTGCCGAGCGGGACGCCGGTTTCCTTGGCGATGGCGACGACTTTTTCGATGGCCTTTTCCACCGCCGGATCACCCAGCGGCACGCCCAGGGAGAAGGCGAGGTCCGACGGGCCGATGAACAAGCCGCCGACGCCGGGCGTGGCGGCGATGGCGCGGCAGTTTTCCACCGACTCGCCCGTCTCGATCATGACCCACAGCACCAGCTCACCCTTCGGATCGAGCGGCCAGAGGTCGGCGCGCTGCGCATACTCGCCGCCGGAGAGACCCCAGTAACGCGCGGCCCAGCCGTAGCCGACGCCGCGCTTGCCCTGCGGCTCGTAGTCGGGCACGCCCTTGAGCTGCGGGAAGCGGCTGGCCTGCACCATGGCGCGGGCGTCCTCCGCCGTGTCCACATGCGGCACCATGATCCCCATCGCGCCGAGGTCGAGCACCTGTTTGATGACGAACTGAAGCTGCTCCCGGCCCGCGGCGGGCACGCGCACGAACGGCATGGTGCCGGGCTGGAGCCCTTTTTTCAGAACGTCCGCCTTGCTCACCATGCCGAGCAGATAGCCCTCCAGCCGCGTGGGGTCATAAGGCGAGTGCTCCATGTCGATGATGACGAAATCCAACCCGCTGCCCGCCATGCTGGCCGCGGCGCGGATGGAGATGTTCGAGGAAAACACCCCGAAGGCCGGTTTCTCCGCCTCCATCAACTCGACGAATTTGTTGATGCGTTGCGGAGCGGGTTTGTCCTGGGCTGGAGCCGGGATGACGGTGGAAAGAAACGACAGGGCGGTCAGAAGAAGGAGCGTGCGCATGGTCGGAAAAGAACGGCCTTCCGCCTGGGCGTTGTGCAAAAATTCCAAGAGCGCGCGCGCCTTCACCCACCGCTCGGCGATCTCTCACCCAATCAAATCCAAGCCGCCGTGAAAGCCTGTCAAACTGGCGTCGTTCCAAGCAAGCGCCAACCGCAGCAAACCTTCCCCTCGCCCGATGAAACTCCTGCCCATCCTCCTTTCGTCATTCGTCATTCTGCATTCGTCATTCGCGGCGCAGCCCAACATTCTCTGGCTCACCAGCGAGGACCACAGCCCGCTCATGGGTTGCTACGGCGACAAAGTGGCGCGCACGCCGAATGTCGATGCACTGGCAGCGAAGGGCATGCTTTTCAAAAAAGCTTGGTCCGTGGCGCCCGTCTGCGCCCCGGCGCGCACCGCCATCATCTCCGGCCTCTACCCCTCCAGCAGCGGCGGCATCCACATGCGCTCCATGGTCTCGATGCCGGCGGGCACGAAGATGTATCCCGTCTTTCTCCGCGAAGCCGGTTACTACTGCACGAACAACAGCAAGACCGACTACAACCTGCGTGTGCTTGGCAAAGTCTGGGACGAATCCTCCAACCAAGCCCACTGGAAAAACCGCGCCGGAGGCCAGCCCTTCTTCGCCATCTTCAACTCCACCAAAAGCCACGAAAGCCAGCTCCGCACCCGCCCGCACACCCAGATCACCCGGCCCGAGGACGTGCGCGTGCCCGCTTATCATCCCGACACCCCGGAGGTCCGCCAGGATTGGGCGCAGCATTATGACAAGATCAGCGAGGTTGACGCCGACGCGGGCCGTCACCTGCAAGAACTCGAAGCCGCCGGGCTCGCGGACGACACCATCGTCTTCTACTACGCCGACCACGGCAGCGGCATGCCGCGCGGCAAACGCTGGCCCTCCAACAGCGGCCTGCATGTGCCTTTCGTCGTCTATTTCCCGGAGAAATGGAAACACCTCGCGCCGAAGGAATACAGCGCCGGCGGTGCGTCGGACCGCCTCATCAGCTTCGTCGATCTCGCGCCCACGCTGCTCAGTCTCGCCGGCATCGAACCGCCACGGTGGATGCAGGGCCGCGCCTTCGCCGGACCTCATCAAAGCGAGCCGCAGCCTTTCATCTTCGGTGAGCGCGGCCGCATGGACGAGCGCATGGACCTCGTGCGCAGCGTCACCGATGGCCGTTACGTCTATCTGCGCAATTACTACCCGCACGTCTCCCAGGCCCAGCGCGTCACCTATCAATTCGAGACGCCCACCACCCGCATCTGGCACGACCTCTTCACCCAGGGCAAAACCAACGACGCCCAATCCCGCTTCTGGCGCGTGCCGAAAGACGTGGAGGAACTCTACGACCTCGAAACCGATCCCGACGAAGTGCGCAACCTCGCCCAATCCCCGGAGCACCGCGCCATCCTCGAAAAATTCCGCACTGCCCAGCGCGACCATCTCGCCGCCGTGCGCGACATCTGCTTCCTGCCCGAGCGCGAAATCCACACCCGCTCCGAGGGCTCTACGCCCTATGACACCGCGCGCGACGAAGCCAAGTATCCGTTTGAAAAAATCCTCGCCGCCGCCGAACTCGCCTCCAACCTGGACCCCGCCGCCGCGCCCGAACTCGCCCGCCTTATGCGCGAGGACGCGGACAGCGCCGTTCGCTATTGGGGCGCGCTCGGCCTGCTCATGCGCGGCGAACACATCGTGAAGGAAAACCGCGCCGCTCTGGAAAGCGCCCTCGCCGACGCCTCGCCCGATGTCCGCATCGTCGCCGCCCAGGCTCTCGGCCAGTACGGTGACGAAGCCGCGCTCGCCAAGGCGCTGGACACCCTCGGCAGCCTCGCCGCTCCGCAAGACAACGGCGTCCTCGTATCCATGCCCGCGCTCGCCGCCATCGAAGCCCTCGGCGAAAAAGCCGCGCCCCTGCACGGCCGCATCGCCAAACTCGATCCCTACGGCCCCTCCCCCGATGGCCGCTACGACAGTTACGTCCCCCGCCTCATCGCCAACATCGTCCCCGGCGTGCAGCCTGCACTCAAGGTTAAAGGCAAAGGCAAGGCGAAGAAGAAGTAAGCGGCGGAAAGTACCCCGCCTCTCCGAGGCGGAATAAAGTGGCGCAAGCTTCCAGCTTGCGCGAATTCTCATAGGATAGGGCAACCAAGATGGTTGCCCCACTTTAAGCCCCGCCTCGGAGAGGCGTGGTACTATCCTCCCCCCCGGCGAGCCAGCGGCTCGCTCCACTCTCAGCTCTGCACGCTCCCCTACTCCACCACCACCAACTCCGTCACCTTTTTATCCCCCGTCACCGTCAACACCACCTGCCCGCCCGCTCCCACCACTTGTCCCAGGCCGCGCGCTCCCGCTCCCGTCTTGTCCACTACCGGCTTCAGGCTCATGCTCTTGATCAAGCTGATCGGTGTCGCTGACGTGGTGTAGGCATCGCCTTTTTTCAGCACCAATCCCGGCAGCCGCTCGCCCTGATTCGCGCCGTCATCTCCCAGCGTCGTCCGCCCTTTCCACAGCGCCTGATTCGCCGACGCCGGCGCGCCTTTCAGCGTCCCCAGCACCGCATAAAACCCGTTCACCCGGTCCACCTCCGCCACGCTGATCTTGTTCACCACCGCGGGCGTTGCTCCCGGCGCGGGGTCGCCGCTGCGCAGCAGCACCTGCCACTCGCCGGTCGCCTTTCTCAACAGCAGCGCTTGGTTGTTTGATCCTTTCACCCCCGCGCCCTTCACGCCTCCGAGCACCGCCTGCACCACCAACTGATCGTCTCCCACCGGCCAAAACTTCAAGATCCGCTTCACAAATACTCCCGGCAGGTTCTCTGGATCGAACACCACTCCCTTGCGTAAATGCAGCACACTGCCGCAGTTCCAGATGCCCTCGTTCTGCGTCTTCGGCCCGCCTTTCAACGTCGCTCGCAGCACCGCCACGAAGCCCCGCTCGTTGATCGCGATAAAACTGCGGAACGTCTCGTCGTTGTCCAGCCCCGGTCCCGGAGCGAAGTCCCCTTGATCCGGCCCGTATTTGAATCCGAAACTGCCATCCGCGGCCGTCGTGAACAACGCCTGCCGCGCCTTCTTCTGCCCGTCCGGCACATAGGGCGCGATGAAAAACGCCTGATCTCCCGTCGCCAAGGCCACCCGGCCCGGAAACTGCCCGAACGTCCCGCCGCCGCCAAAGATTTCCGCCCCCTCGCGCGCCCCGAAGCTCTGCACCTCCCCCGCGTGGTTGAGGAGCAAGATGCCCGTGTCGTTCTTCGCCGTCACCTTCGGCTCGCCGCTGCCGCGCCGCAGCGTGTAGCACAGCGCCAGAAAATCGTCCGTGTAATGCTGCGCCACCTCGCCCAGCTTGCTCACGGAAGCGTCGTCCAGCTCGACCACTGGCGTGCCGGTGCGCAACACCGGCGAGACATCGACGCCATCGTCCTGCAACAGCACCTGCCCGCCCTTGAACGCCGTTTGGAAAAGGCTCCGGCCGGGCTGGTTTATCACTGGCGCGGAAAAACGCCCCGCCTTCAAGCCCGCAAAGCCCGCGCCCAAGGCATCGAGCGGCTCTCCCGATTGCAACACTGGCGCCGTGCCGCCGTCCAGCGTGCTAAACAGCGCCCGGTTGCGCCCGCCCCCGGCGCCTTTCCCGCTCAAAGCCGCCTCGAACAGCGCCGCTCCGGCGCCATTGACAAAGGCTGGGCCAAAGGCGTTGAAGGCGACGTCTGTGAGTTCCGGAGCCGCCTGCGCTTTTTTTGCCAAGACAAGCAAGGGCGCCAAGGGCCTGACATCAAACACATAGGCCGCGCCCGAGCTGCGGGCGCTGTTGTTCTTCTGATTGCCGTTGACTCCCTTCGCGTTGCTGGACTCTCCCCAGGCTCCCGCCACCAGCGTGCCTTCGTCCAGCGCCACCGAGGCGCCGAAGGCATCCCACTTCTCCGCATTGGAAGCCTTCACATACGCCTGCTGGACCCACGGCCCGTCGAAAGAGCGCGCAAACACATAGACCGCTCCCGCCTCGTAAGCGCCATTGTTCCCCTGACTGCCGTTGACACCTCTCGCGTTGCTGGATTCATTGAGAGCCCCCACCGCTACCGTGTCTCCAGACACCGCCACCGAGCCGCCAAACCAGTCATACTCCTCCGTGTTGGAAGCCTTCAAATACGCCTGCTGAGTCCACACCCCGCCGCTGCGCGCAAACACATAGGCCGCCCCGGAACCGGGCGCGCTGTTGTTCGACTCATCGCCGTTGACCCCCGTCGCGTTGCTACTCTCATCGGGAGCCCCGACCACCACCGTGTCTCCAGACACCGCCACCGACCAGCCAAACGAGTCCCCAAACCAGTCCCCGCCTTCCGTGTTGGAGGCCTTCAAATACGACTGCTGGGTCCACGCTCCGCCGCTGCGCGCAAACACATAGGCCGCTCCAGAACCGGGTGCGCTGTTGTCCGATTCATCACCGTTGACCCCCGTCGCGTTGCTGTCTTCAAGAGGAGCGCCGACCACCACCGTGTCTCCATCCACCGCCACCGAGTTGCCAAACCAGTCCCCCGCCCCCGTGTTGGCGGCCTTCAAATACGCTTCCTGCTCCCAGTCAACACCGTCGCGCACAAACACATAGGCCGCCCCGGCATTGGTCGCGCCGTTGCCGGTCGTGCCATTGACTCCCGTCGCGGGGCTGTCCTCTTGAAGCGCCCCGATCACCACCGTATCCCCATCCACCGCCACCGAGTTGCCAAACCAGTCCCCCGTCCCCGTGTTGGCGGCCTTCAAATACGCCTGCTGGACCCACACCCCGCCACTGCGCACAAAAACGTAGGCCGCTCCAGCATTGTCCGCGCTGTTGTTCGCTTGATTGCCATTGATCACCGTAGCGTTGCTGTCTTCAAGAGGAGCCCCGACCACCACCGTGTCTCCGGATATCGCCACCGAAGAGCCAAACTGGTCCCCAGCTCCCGTGTTGGAAGCCTTCAAATACGCCTGCTGGACCCACACCCCGCCGCTGCGCACAAACACATAGACGGCTCCGGAATCGGTCGCGCTGTTGTTCGATTCATCGCCGTTGACCCCCGTCGCGTTGCTGTCTTCGCGGGGAGCCCCGACCACCACCGTGTCCCCGGATACCGCCACCGAAACGCCGAACTGGTCTCCCGGCTCCGTGCTGGACGCCTTCACCTCCGTGTTAGATGCCTTCAAGTACGCCTGCTGCGCCACCGGATCGATCGTCACCGGATACACCGCTCCCTTCACGTCCACCTCAACCGCGAACCCGTCCGTTTTCTCCCCCGCCACAAATTCCACCGCCAGCTCCCGTCCCGCCGCGTCCCAAGCCTTCAAGCCGCCGTAGGTCAGCACCGTGCCGCCCGCCGCGTCCACGAAGGCCACGCTGGTTTCCGAAACCGTTGGCCGCAATCCGCCTCGCACCGCCAGCTCCAGCTGCAACCGGTCGTCCGAGCCCGCCGGTCTCTCCTTCACCGTCCACCCCTGCTCCAGGCCGCGGGTGTCGTTGATGAACCACTCCTCCAACACAGCGTCCTGCGCAAAGGTCAGCCGGTTGCCCGACACCCGCGCCCGCGCCCGTGGCGCGAGCCGCTGGCTCGCCGCCTCATCTGGAGAGCGGGCGCCTCGTTCGCTCTCCTTTCCCACGCCTGGGACAGGCGTGGTACTTTGGCGTCCGCCTTCCTCCCCAGCGACCAAGCCACTCTCCCCCTCTCTCTTTCCCTCCTTCTCTCCGTCCCCCCCATACCCCC
>CAZNKC010000036.1:0-20167 GCA_964573315.1 uncultured Verrucomicrobiaceae bacterium
ACGCGGGACCATGCCAAAGGCAGGCAGGCTGCGTGCGCTCCATGCGTAAGCCCTGCCACGCAGCGCGGTCAACAAGGATCCGCATTGACAACGCCAAGCCAGCCGCCACAATCTCATCTCCACCGGACCTCGACCAAGCGGGTGTAGTTCAATGGTAGAACGAGAGCTTCCCAAGCTTTAGACGTGGGTTCGATTCCCATCACCCGCTCCAAATGGCGCTCATTATCCGCGCCGCGTGAAGTGCTCCGGCTCCTGGCCGGGTTTCCATTTGATGTTGCAGCCGGTGCTGGGGCGCTGGGTGGAGAGAGGCGGCTCGCCGGCGAGCAGGGCGTTGGCGGCAGCGCGCAGGTCGGCGCCGGTGATGGGGGTGCTGTTGCCGGGGCGGGAGCCGTCGAACTGGCCGCAGTAGGCGAGCCGCAGCGCGCCGTCGAACAGATAAAAATCCGGCGTGCAGGCGGCGACGTAGGCTTTCGCCACGGATTGATCGGCGTCGAAGAGATAGGGGAAAGTCCAGCCGTGACGGGCGGCGAAGGCGGTCATTTTGTCCGGCGCGTCGGCGGGGTAGTTTTCGATGTCGTTGGAGTTGATGGCGACGACTCCGATCCCCTGTGCCTCGTACTCCGCGGCAAAGGCGGCGAGGGCGTCCGCGAGGTGGATGACGAACGGGCAGTGGTTGCAGACGAACAGGACCAGCAGGCCGTTGGGGCCGCGCACGTCGTCGAGGGTGAAGAGGTTGCCGACGGGCTCGGGCAGTTCAAACTCGGGGGCGCTGCTGCCGAGGGGGAGGATGCGGGTGGAGGGAACTTCTGCCATGAGGGTTTGTTGGCGCGGAACCGGCGGAGCGCCAGCTTTTTCGCGGACAAATTGCCGCTGGCGCAGCGGGCAAAACGGAGTTCAGTCGCGCCCGCCATGAAATACACCACCCGCCCGCTCCGCCTGCTGTCCGCCCTCGCCGTTTTAGCTTTCTCCGCCAGCGCCGCTGCCGCGGACACCGATGCCGACGGCTTCACGCCGTTGTTCGACGGCAAGACGATGAACGGCTGGAAGAATCCGTATGAGTGGGGCAAGATCGAGGTGGTGAACGGCGAGATTCACCTGACCGGCGACAAGAAGTTTTTCGTCGTCACCGAGAAGACCTACGGCGACTTCATCTTCGAGGGCGAAATCCTTCTGCCCGCCGGCCAAGCGAACAGCGGGTTCATGTTCCGCGCGCATGTGGAGCCGAACAAGGTCTATGGCTACCAAGCCGAAGTGGACGGCGACGAGCAGCGCAAGTGGTCCGGCGGTCTCTACGACGAAGGCCGGCGCAAGTGGTTCATCAGCCCGGTCAAGGGCGACTCGGAGAGCGAGAAAGCCTTCCGCGAGCGCGCCGGAGACGCCTTCAAACGCCACGAGTGGAACACCTACCGCATCACGTGCCAGGGCAAGCGCCTCAAGATCGAAGTCAACGGCGTGGTCACCACGGACGCGGAAGACGACATGGACGCCAGCGGCATCATCGCCATCCAGCACCACGGCGAGAAAGGTCAAACTTACAAGTTCCGCAACCTGCGGATCAAGGAGCTGAAGTGAGGCGAAAAAAGTGAGAGGAGCCGGCGGCGGGCGCGTTTTGGCAGGATGATACGCGCTTCGTTGTTTTTCTCCGTGATCGGTTTCACGCTGGCGGCAGCCGCCGCGGAGAAGCCGAACTTTGTCATCATCAACATCGACGACTTGGGCTATGCGGACATCGGGCCGTATGGATCGAAGACGAACGCGACGCCGCATCTGGACCGGATGGCGGCGGAAGGGCGGAAGCTGACGAGCTTTTACGGAGCGCCGGTGTGCTCGCCGTCGCGGGCGTCGCTGATGACGGGTTGTTATCCGAAGCGGGTGCTGCCGATCCCGCATGTGCTGTTCCCGGCGGCCGAGGTGGGGCTGCACCCGGAGGAGGTGACCATCGCGGAGGTGCTCAAGGATGCCGGTTACGCGACGGGCTGCGTGGGCAAGTGGCATCTGGGCGACCAGCCGGGCATGCTGCCGAACGATCAAGGCTTCGATTATTACTACGGCCTGCCGTACTCGAACGACATGGGCACGGCGGAGGACGGCTCGAAAAGCAATCCGGGCCAGGAGCCGCGCGCCGCCGCGGGCAAAGGCAAGAAGGCGAAAGCGCAGCAGAACAATGACGAGTTCGGCCTGCGCGGCAACAGCCAGCCACCGCTGCCGCTGCTGGAAAACCGCACGGTGATCGAGCGGGTGCGTCAAGATGGCCAGACCAGCCTCACCCAGCGCTGCGCGGAAAAAGCGGTGGAGTTCATTCGCGGTCACAAGGACGAGCCATTCTTTTTGTACCTGCCGCATACGGCGGTGCATTTTCCGCTGTATCCGGGGATGAAATGGCGCGGCACGTCGAAGAACGGGTTGATCGGAGATTGGGCGCAGGAGATGGACTGGAGCGTGGGCCGGGTGCTCGACACGCTGCGCGAGCTGGGACTGGCGGAACGCACGCTGGTGATCTTCACCAGCGACAACGGCGGGGCGCTCAACCACGGCTCCAACAACGCGCCGCTGCGCGGCAGCAAAGCCAGCACGCTGGAAGGCGGCATCCGCGTCTGCACCATCGCTTGGTGGCCGGGCGTCATTCCGGCGGGCACGGAGACGGCGGCGATCTGCGGGATGCTGGACGTGCTGCCGACCCTGGTTGCGCGGGCGGGCGCGGCGTTGCCGCAAGGCCGCGTGCTCGACGGCGTCGATCTCTGGCCGGCGCTGACCGGCGACGGCAAACCGCGCGAGGTGTTTCATTATTTTCGCGGCCCGGTTCTGGAGGCGGTGCGCCAAGGCCCGTGGAAGCTGCACCTTCTGAGCGACGAGCTTTACCAACTGGAGCAAGACATCGGCGAGGCGGACAACGTGGCCGCCAGCAACCCCGAGGTCGTGCGCGAACTGCGCGAACTGGCGGCGGCGATGGAGCCGGACTTGGGCGTGACCGAATTCGGCCCCGGCTGCCGCCCGCTGGGACGGCACCCGAGCCCGCTGCCGCTGATCGGGCACGATGGCAAAATCCGGGCGGGCTTTGAGCCAAAGTGAAAAAAATCATACAGCGCCTCTTGCATCATCTCTGTGCTCCTCTGTGCGCTCTGTGGTGAATCCCTGTTTCCCACCACAGAGGACACAGAGAGGCACAGAGGTTGGGGAGGAAAATACCACTTTCCAAAACCCTCTCTCATTCTACCCTCAATCCCCATGTCCAGTCCCCTGCCCTCCACCATCGAATCCCGCCTCCAAGACCTCTGCGCCGCCATCGCCGAAGCGCCTGAAATCCGCTCCGCGCGCGGGCAGGCGGAGGCTTTTTTGGCCGATGACGGCGCCGTCGGGCTTTATCGTGATCTGATGACGCTCGGCAGCCAGCTTCAAGAGCGGCACCGCGCCGGCGAGGAGATCGGCGAGACCGAAGTGGAGCGCTTCGAGGATTTGCGCGACCGCTCGGACAACCACCCCGGCATTCAGTCCTTTCAGGCGGCGCAAGACGTGCTGCAAAACGTCGCCAACTTCGTCAACGGCTTCGTCACCAAGACCCTGGAGAAAGGCGTCGTCCCCAGCCACGAGGAAGTCTTCGGCTCCGGCGGCTGCGGCACGGGCTGCGGCTGCCACCATTGAGCCGGAGCGCGCGCTTCTTGAATCCAGCCCGCGGGTGTGTTTATTTTCCGTTTCCCGCCTCCATCAAAGCCACTGAACAAACGATGCCGTCCATCCCGTCCCGATTCCTCTGCCTCGCCGCCGCGTCCGCCCTCGGCAGCGTGTCCGCCGCTGAAAAAATCGACTTCGCCAAGCAGGTCAAACCCATCCTCGAAGCCGCCTGCGTGCATTGCCACGGCGCGGATCAGGACAAGGGCGACCTCCGCCTGCACACCTGGGAGGACGCCGCCAAAGGCAACGACAGCGGCCCCGGCATCACCAAGGGCGACCCCGCCAAGAGTTCCGTCTATGCCACCCTCATCCTGCCAACGGACGACGACCTCGTGATGCCGCCGGAGAAAGAGGGTCTGCTCGACCCCGCGCAGATCGCCGTCATCAAGCAATGGATCGAGGAAGGCGCCGGCTGGCCCGCCGGTCTCACGCTGGAGAAGACGCCGCGCATCAGCTTTGAAAAACACATCCAGCCCATCCTGGAGCAAAATTGCGTCACCTGCCACAACCCGGAAAAAGACAAGGGCGACTGGATTTTAACCACCAAAAAAGAAGCCTTCGAGACCGGCGACAACGCCCCGAACATCACCGCCTTCGTCCCGGAAAAAAGCGCCCTTTACACCCTCACCACGCTCGACACGGACGACGACGACCTCATGCCGCCGTCCAAAAGCGGCGGGCCGTTGAAGAAGGACGAGATCGCCCTGCTCAAAGCCTGGATCGAGCAAGGCGCCGTGTGGCCGGAGGGCGTCAAGCTGGAGGCCAAGGAAAAAGCCGCCACCGACACCAACAACCCCGACACCCTCGACCTCGTCCGCCAAATCCACGCCCACATCGTCGCCACCTCCAAGGAGAAAGAGGAAAGCGAGATGAAGCCCTACGAAACCCAGGTGCCCAAGACCGGCGCGCCGTACTCCATGGTCGTCATTCCCGGCGGCACCGCCACGCTCGGCAGCCCGGACAGCGAAGCCGGCCGCCGCGACGACGAAGGCCCGCAAATCCAGGTGGCTATCAAGCCCTTCTGGATGGGCAAATTTGAAGTCACCTGGGATGAATACGAACCCTTCATGCTCACCAGCGAGGGCCGCAACAAGGACGGCTCCCGCAAAACGTGGTCGCCCGACGACAAACCCGAAGACCTCATCTCCCAACCCACCCCGCCCTATCAGCCCATGGACTTCGGCATGGGCCGCAACGGTTTCCCGGCCATCTGCATGACCCAGCACGCCGCCAACAAATACTGCCAGTGGCTCAGCGCCCAGACCGGCCACTTTTACCGCCTGCCCACCGAGGCCGAATGGGAATACGCCGCCCGCGCCGGCAGCAAGACCACCTATTTCTTCGGCGACGACGCTTCCCAGATCGAGGAATACGCCTGGTTCTTCGACAACGCGGAGAATTTCCAATATTCGCAAGTCGGCAAAAAGAAAGCCAACCCCTGGGGCTTGCACGACATCTACGGCAACGTCTGCGAGTGGACGCTCGACCAATACGCCAAGGACCGCTACGCCACCTGGGCCGCCAAGGCCGCCGGCGGTGTTTTGCAAAACGATTGGAACCGCTCCACCGAGCCGTATCCGCACGTCGCCCGCGGCGGCCATTACGACGACGACCCGGAAGCTCTGCGCAGCAGCGCCCGCCGCGCCTCCGATGCCAACTGGAAGCAGCAGGATCCCCAACTGCCCAAGAGCATCTGGTACCTCACTGACGCCACCTGGCTCGGCTTCCGCCTCGTCCGCCCCCTGGAAATCCCCACCGTGGAGGAAATGCATGACGCTTGGAACAACGGCGTCGCGCGGGAATAGTGGGGCAAGCTTCCAGCTTGCCCGTGCCAGAAAAAGCGCAACCAAGATGGTTGCGCCACTCTTCCTCTCCGCGCTCTCCCTCACCGCCGAACCCATCCGCCTGGATTTCAGCGGCCCCGGCATGGGCACTACCTTCCGCATCGCGCTCTACGCGGACGCCGGAGAAAAAGCCGAAGCCGATGTCGCCGTCGAAGTCGCCTTTCAGCGCCTCGCCGCTCTCAACGCCGTCTTCTCCGACTACGAACCGAACTCCGAGATCAACCGCCTCGCCGCCGCTGCGCCTGCGCCCTGGGAAGCCAGCCCGGACTTGCTCGACCTCGGCACGCGCGCTTGGGAAATCGCCGCGCAGACCGGCGGCGCGTTCGATCCCACCTGCGGCCAGCTCACCCGCCTCTGGCGCAGCACCCGCCAGCGCGGCAAGCTGCCGCCGCGAGACCGCTTGGAAAAAGCCCTCGCCAGCACCGGCTGGCGGCATTTGCAGCCCGATCCCGCCGCCGGAACCTTGACACTCTCCAAGCCGGGCCTGCTGCTCGACTACGGCGGCATCGCCAAAGGGTACGCCGCCGACCAAATGCTGGCCTTGCTGCGCGAGCGCGGCTTTCCCGCCGCGCTCGTCCAAGCCGGAGGCGACACCGCCGCCGGGGAGCCGCCGGGAGAGAAAGGCTGGCCCGTCACCCTGCGCAGCGGCCTCGACGACACCGCGCCACCCGTCATCCTCTCGCTCGCCCAAGCCGCCGTCTCCACCTCCGGCGACGTCCATCAATTCATCGAGGTCGGCGGCGTCCGTTATTCCCACATCATCGATCCCAAGACCGGCCTCGGCCTCACCCGCCGCATCGCCTGCGCGGTGATCGCCGCGGAC
Organism: uncultured Verrucomicrobiaceae bacterium; assembly: GCA_964573315.1. GTDB lineage: Bacteria > Verrucomicrobiota > Verrucomicrobiia > Verrucomicrobiales > Verrucomicrobiaceae > JAGRPD01. The sequence continues at coordinate 6,337 of CAZNKC010000036.1, forward strand.
GCCACCACCAGCGACGCCTTCGCCACCGCCTTGTGCGTGCTCGGCCCCGATCAGGGCCGCCCTATCGCCGCCCGCCACCGCCTCACCGTACGCTGGACTTGGTTGGATGAAGACGGTGCGCTGCATCAAGCCTGGCATCACCCGCGTCCGTAATCCTAGATTCGAGAATAAGGAAAACAGGAAGGCAGGAAAAGGGATATGGAAGGGACTTCTCTGGCAGAGTGGCCGGCTCCTCCTTTGAGTGAAGGCTCGCAAGTTCGCCAGCGCTTGTATTCCCACTTCTTTTCTTGATTTCCTGCCTTTCTCATTTCCGTTTTGAGGGTAATGCAACAAGGAGGGGCGCTTTGGAAGCGTCCGTGTCAGACAACTCCACCCGCACCGCCGAATGCTTGTAGGACGGCTGGCGGCTGTAAGGATCGACAACCCCCAGCGTCAACTGGTTCACCTCCGCGTAGTGCATCGGCATGAACACTTGGCCGCGCTGCACCGTCGGCGTCACCCAGGCTTGGGCCTCGATGCTGGCGCGGCGGGAGGTGACCCGCACCGGCTCCGCATCGCGAATGCCCAGCACCTGCGCGTCCTCCGGGTTGATCTCCACCCACAGCCGCTTCGGATGCAGCTTGCGCAGGATGGCGGACTTGGAAGTCCGCGTCTGCGTGTGCCATTGCGCCGAGGTGCCGCGTCCCGTCAACAGCACGAACGGGAACTCCGCGCAGACCGGCTCCGGCACCTGCCGGGGCGCTTCAAACACAAATCGTGCCCGCTCGTCCGCCGTGAAAAAACACCCGTCCTCGAACAGGCGCCGCTCCTGCTCCGGCATCCCTTCCGGCGCCGCCTCCGCCGCTGCTTGCGGCCACGGCCATTGCACGCCGCCCGCGTGTTCCAGCATCGCATAATCCCGGATGCCGGTGATGTCGCAAGGCTGCCCGCGCGTCACCGCTTTCATCTTGTGAAACACCTGCTCCGGCGAAGTCCACGAGCGGAACAACCCGCCGCAGCCCCAGTAGTCCGCGATCAACCGGAAGATATGAAAATCCGCCAGCGCCTCGCCGGGCGCGCGGCTCACCCGGCAGCTCAGGCCGATGCGCCGCTCCGAATTGATGAACGTCCCCTCCTTCTCCCCCCAGCCCGCCGCGGGCAGGATCAGATGCGCCAGTTGGGCCGATTCCGTGTTCGCATACATGTCCTGCACCACGAAAAAATCCAGCTTTCCCACCAGCTCCTTGAAACGCCGCTGATTGATCCACGAGTGCGCGCCGTTCGTCGCGATCATCCACAGACCTTTGATTTTTCCCTCCGCGATTCCGTCGATGATTTGATCGTAAGCCAGACTCGGACGGTCCGGGATGCGCTCCACCGGAATGTCCAAAGCGGACGCCACTTTCTCGCGGTGCGCGGCTTTGGTAAAATCATGCCCGCCTAACAAATTCGTCGTGTTGGAAAACAGGCGCGACCCCATCGCATTGCATTGCCCCGTGATCGAATTCGCCCCGGTTCCCGGACGTCCGATGTTGCCGGTCATCAAGGCCACGTTGATGATCGCCTGCGCCGTGCGGGTCGCTTCGTGGCTCTGGTTCACACCCATCGTCCACCAAAAAGACACCCGCTTGCCCTCCGCCACCGTGCGTGCGAAACGCTCAAACACCTCCGCGCTCAAACCCAGCGACGCCAAGTGATTCTCCGGTTCATAGTCTTTCAGGAAAACCGCAAACGCCGCAAACTCCCGCGTGTGCTTCCCGATGTATTCCGTCGCCACCCTGCCCTGCCGCGTCAGCCAGCGCGCCAGGCAATAAAACAGCAACAGATCCGCCTTGGGTTGGATCGCCAAATGCTGTGTCGCCGCCATCGCCGTCTCTGTCTTGCGCGGATCGATCACGATGATCTCCGGCCGGTGGCGGTTGCGCTCCACCCGCTGCCACATGATCGGATGCGCGATGCAGGGATTGGCGCCAACGAACACCAGCACGTCGCTCTCCTCATAGTCCCGGTAAGTGTAAGCCGGCGCGTCGAAGCCGAAGCTCTCCTTGTAAGCCGTCACCGCCGTCGCCATGCACTGCCGCGTGTTGCCGTCGCCGTGGATCATGCCCATGCCAAACTTCGCCAGCGCGCCGAGAAAAAACATCTCCTCGCACATAATTTGACCTGTGCTCAAATAAGCCACCGACTCCGGGCCATGCTGATCCATGATCGCCTCAAAGCGGCGGCAGAAAACCTGCAACGCCTCGTCCCAATCCACCGCTTGGCCGTTCAGCAGCGGCGTGGTGGCGCGATCTTCCGCCGCCAGCGGCGTCAGCGCCTCCCAGCCCTTGGGACAGGCCATGCCCGCGTTCACCGGATAGTCCGGGTCCGCTGTTAGATTGATCGCCTGCCCCGTTCGATCCAAATGAATCTTCAGCCCGCAGCCCGTCGAACAAAACCCGCAGATCGACTTGGCCACTCCGTCCGGCTTGATTCGCTCCGGCACCTTGCCCAAACCGAACCGCCCCGGCGTCTGCACCAGCTCACGGGTCATCGGCCCCTGATGAGCGCGGAGAAAAGACGGCCAGCGCAGTTTCATGACACCGGATGATGCAACTGCGGCCCCGAGGCCGACACCACGCGCGGCGCGTCCACCGCCACGAAAAACAAATGCCGCTCCAGCAACTGCGACACCAGCGTGCCAACAAACGCCAGCGTCATCCACGCGCCCGCCCAAACGCCTTCACCTAACATCCCCGACGCCGTGGCCAGCGTGGAAACCGAGAACAAAAGCAGCCGCGCCCGCAGCACGCCGCCCTTGAGCGTCTTCATGGTTTGCGCCGGACGGCGCATCTCATGTCCCGCATCCCGCCACGCGCGCCGCAGCCGCAACTGTTCCCAAGCGAACAACAAAACGCGAACCAGCATGGCTACCGTCGCGAAAAGAAACGCCGTCAGGGAATGCCCCGCCCAGCTCAGCGCCATCGCCGCGCCCGCGTTGCCCAACAAGACGGTATTGCCGAAAAACGACAGCGCCGTGGCGCTCAGTTTCCAAAAAGGCCGCTGCGTGTCCGCATACACCATCACCGAGCAATACACGCCTAACAAACCCGTCGCCGCCCCCGCGGCAGTCGTCCAGAGCAGCGGCATCCAGGCCGCCAGCAAAGTGAGTTTCAAGAACGCACCAAACACCACGATCTCCCGGCTGAGCCAGGATTTGCGCAAGCCCAGAAAACAGCGCCATGCCCGCAAAGGCTGCCCCAGATGCAGCACGCTCAGCGCGATGCCCGCCGCCAGCGCGGGCGCGGCCAGACGATTGACCCAGCCCATGCCGCCTTGCTCCGGCAGCAGGCAACCCGCCGTCAACAGCCCCGCCGCCATTTGCGTCAGCACCAGCATCCAGGCCAGCGGCCAGTGCGGTTCCTCCAGTCGCAATTCCCCGGCGCCGCCATCGCGCGCGCCGTTGGGCAGTTCTTTCTCCGTGACATAACGCGTCGTTGGCTTGGTGTAGCTGGAGCGGAACGTCTGCGGCAGCAAACGCGCCCCTGCCTGCGTGGAGCGCTCCGCCACCTCGTCCATTTTCACGATGCGGATCGCGATCGCTTCATTCGGGCAGGACTGCACGCAGGCCGGCGCCTCACCCGCGGACAGCCGCTGATGGCACATGTCACACTTGCGCACGATGCCGCGTTTGGCGTTCCACTTCGGCACGTCATACGGACACTTCATCATGCAGTAGGCGCAGCCGATGCATTGATCGTCCAAGTGCCGCACGATGCCGGAGTCCGCGTCCTTTTCATACGCCAGCACCGGGCAGCCGTTGGCGCAGGCGGGATCCACGCAATGATGGCAGGCCGTGGTCACCGTCTGCAAATAGGCATCCTCCGTCGCGCCCACCATCACCCCCACATCCCGCCAGCTTTCCTGGTCGTCCAAACCGTTGAGGGAATGACAGGCCACCACGCAGGCCTTGCAGCCGGTGCATTGATCCAGATTGACCTCGAACGCATACTGCTCGCCCGCGCCCGGTTTGTTTAGCGGGATCAGCTTCTTGTAATGCCGCTCCTGCAACGGCGCCGCATGCTCTCGGCGGTCATGCCACTCGCTGAACCGCGCCACCGCCGACCCCAGCTTGGCCTGCTCCACGAACACCTCCTCCAGCAGCAACCCTTTAGGCAAAGGTTTTTGCGTCGCAGCCGGAAGCTCGGGCGGATTGTCCAGCAGCTCAAGCATCGGCGAACAACTCCTGAAGTTTTCCCACCGAATGCCGGTTGCAAAAGACGTGGAAGCTCTCGCCCGCCTCCCGGTTGGCCAGATAACCCCGCAGCATCGCCTCGACGGTTTGCGTCACCGCCTCCGCCGGCACGCCGCTGAAAATCTGCCGGCCAATCTTGCGGTTCTCGCCAAAGCCACCGCCCACCGTGATATGATAGCCTTCGCCCGATTCCGTTTTCACCTTCGCGCCCAGCAAGCCGATGTCGCCCATGAAATGCTGCGCGCAACTGTGCGGGCAGCCGGTGAAGTGGATGTTGACTGGCCGGTCGAGTTGCAACCGCTTGTCCAGCTCGTTCATCACCCGGATGGCGTGGCCCTTGGTGTCCGTGGCCGCGTACTTGCAGTAGCGGTTGCCGGTGCAGGCCACGAAACCGCTGCGCAGGTTGGATTGCTCGGTGGGAAATCCGGCTTTCTTCAACGCCTTGGCCGCGCTGGCCACGAACGCCTCGCGCACGTTGGGCACGATGAGATTCTGCCACACCGTCAAGCGCGCCTCGCCCGAGCCGTAGCTATCCGCGATGTCCGCCACGCGCTCCAGTTGCCGGTCCGTCAACTGCCCCACGGGCACCTGCGCGCCCAGGTAAAACAACCCTTCCTGCTTCTGCGCATGGATGCCCACATGACCGTGTCCCTGCTGGGAAAAAGCACGCGGCTCCTGAACCGGCGAGTCCGCCGCCAGACGTGTTAGTTTGAAATCCAGATGCTTCTCCGCTTCCCGCAAAACCCCGTCCATGCCCAGCCGCTCCACCACGTACTTGAACCGCGCTTTCTTCCGGTTGGTGCGGTCGCCATGCTCGATGAACACGCGCAGCAGCGCCACGATCACGTCATTCAACCGCGCTTCCGGAACCGCCACGCCCCAGTCTCCGGCGAAGGTCTGATGCCCGGTCACGCCGCCCAGTGCGATGCGAAAATACACGCCCGGCTCCAGCCCCAGATCGTTCTCGCGCAGCCGCACCGCCGAGGCGCCGATGTCGTTGGTGTCCTCCACACTGCTGATCAAGCCGCCGCCGTCGTAGGCGATGTTGAACTTGCGCGGCAGATCGTAGAATTCCCGCGATGATATAATCAGCGTGGACAGTTCATTGACCAGCGGCCGCACGTCCGTGATCTCGAAGGGATCATAACCCGCGCAGGGATTCATCGTGATGTTGCGGATGTTGTCCGCCCCGGCTCCGCGCGAGTGCAGGCCGCAGCTTTGAATCCGCCGCAGCACCTCCGGGCAGTTTTTCGGTTCGATCAGGCGGATTTGAAAATTGTTGCGCGTCGTGATCTGGATGTAGCCCGTGGTCAGCTCCCGCGAGATCGCGGCCAGCTCGCGCAGTTGGTGGGATTTGACCACGCCGCCGGGAATGCGCAGCCGGCACATGTAACCGTCCTTCACCGGGCTGAGCCAAAACAGCCCGTTCCACTTGAAACGAAACACATCCTCCGCCTCCGGCTTGGCGTTCCAGCGCGCTTTGAGAAACAGTTCCTCGGTCGCGTCCAGCGGATTCAAATCGCGTTTGATGCGCTCCTCCTTGGTGAGATCATCCCAGGCCGGGCCGGTGTCCGCAGGCGCGGCGGCGGGTGTGTCCACCAGATCACCGAAGCCCACCCCCTGCGCCGCCATCCCGGCAAAGAAGCCTTCCAGATAGCGCTTTTGTTCGAGTGTGAAATCCTCGCCTGGCGGCGCGGCCATTGCGGGGCTTGCGTTTTGGGTTGATGCGGCGATAGTCATGACATGAATGCGTTTGACTGGTCCGATTGCCCGGCGGTGTGGCGCGATCCGAAGCGCATGGGCGGGCAGTGGTGTTTCGACCAAACCCGCCTGCCCATCCGCCTGCTCTTTGCCAATCTCGCCGAGGGAGTGTCCGTGGAGCAGTTCTGCGAGTGGCATCCACCGGTGACGCGCGCGCAATGCGAGGAAGTGCTGGCTTGGATCGGACAGGCGATGGCTGCCGCCGAGGTTGATTCCAGAGAACCGGCGCTGGTGGGATAGGCATGAGAATCCTGCTGGACAACTGCACGCCAAACCCGCTTCGCCGCCATCTGCGGGATCACGTGGTTCAACATTGTTCCGAACTCGGTTGGGCCAAGCTTGGCAACGGGGAGCTGCTCGCGGTGGCCGAGGCCGCAGGCTTCGATTTGTTCATCACCTGCGATCGCAATCTGCGTTATCAGCAAAACCTGTCCGGGAGACGGCTGGCCATTCTTGAGCTTGGTGTTCAGCTTTGGCCGCGGCTGGAGCCGTTTGCCGGACAAGTGGCGATGGCGGTCTCCGCCATGACGGCGGGTGAGTACCGTACTCTGTTTGATTCTTGAACGGTTAGTAAACATCACGAGCATAGCGTTTCGCTTTTTTGAGTTCGGCCACGTAGGCCTTGGCGTCGTCATCGGACTTGCCGCCGTGTTCGCGAACGACCTCATGCAACGCCAAGTCCACGTCCTTGGCCATGCGGGAGGCGTCACCGCAGACGTAAAAATGCGCGCCTTCCTCCAGCCAGCGCCACAGCAGCGCGCCTTTTTGCTTCATGCGATGCTGCACATAAATCTTGTCCGCTTGATCGCGCGAAAAGGCCAAGTCCAGCTCCGTCAGCAGCCCGTCCGCCTGCCAGCCTTCGATCTGTTCGCGATAGAGGAAATCGCAGTCCCGGCGCTGGTCGCCGAAGAACAGCCAGTTTTTGCCGCTTGCCCCCGCCGCTTGACGCTCCTCCAAAAACGCGCGGAAAGGCGCGATGCCGGTGCCTGGGCCGACCATGATCATCGGCGTCGTGCCATCTGCCGGTGGGCGGAAGTGTTTGGACACTTGCACAAACACACCGGCCGTCTCCGCCTCCGGCAGGCGGTCGGCGAGGAAGGTGGAGGCCACGCCGCCATGTTGGATGCCCTCCGCCTCGTAGCGCACCACGCCCACGCAGAGATGCACCTCATCTGGATGCGCCTTGGGGGATGAGGCGATGGAGTACAAGCGCGGCTGCAGCTTGCGCAGCACCGCCAGCCACGACGGCAAATCAACCTGCTCAGCCGGGCGCTGCCCATGAAACTTGCGGCATTCGTAATGATGGATCAAAGCCTCCCGCAAGCCCGCCTCCCCTCCGTCCGGAAGCGGCGCCACCGCGGACGCATCGAAACCGTGCGCCGCGATGATGCCGTCCACCATCAACGGATCGTTCCGTGGAAAAACACCGAGCGCGTCCCCCGCTTCGTACGTCAGACCCGAACCGGCCAGCGAGAAGGCCAGATGCCGCGTGTCCTTCGCCGAGTCCGCGCCATTCAGCCGGACGTTGGCGATCAGCGGAGCTTGATATGGATTCTTTCTGCTCCAGCCTGTTTCGGTTTGTTCCGGCAGCGTGGTGGGTGCGATTGTCGAAGCGGCAGACAGCTCTCCGGCAAACGCCTGCCAGGCCTTTTGCGCCCAAGCCGCCGCCGGTTCGTCGAAGTCCACATCGCACTCCGCTCGCTCCAGCACGCGCGCCGCGCCCAGCTCCGCCAGCCGTTGATCCAGCAGGCGGCCCGCTTGGCAAAAGGTGTCGCCATAGTTGAGGTCGCCCAGGGCCAGCACGCCGTAGCGCACGCCGGCCAATGCCGGCGAGCTGCCGTTTTGATTCAGTTGCTCCCAAAATGCCGCCGCATTGTCCGGCATCTCGCCCTCGCCCCAGGTGCTGGTGATCAGCAGCAGGTTCGGATGTTTGGGCAGATCGGCGGCTTGCAGCGAGTCGAGTCCTGCGACACCCGCCGCAAATCCCCGACCCGCTGCTTCCTTGGCCAGCCGCTTGGCCAAACTCTCCGCATTGCCGCTCTGGCTGCCGTAGGCGATGAGCAGCTGCGTTTTGTCCGCCTCCGTGCCGCCCGCTGCCGCTGCTTGCCCCCGGCTCAGCGCCCCGGCGAGAAAGCCGTTCAGCCACGCCCGTTGCTCGGTGGTGAAGGGCGCGTTTTCGGGAATCAATGGGACGGAGGACATGGCGGCGGCTGACGGGGACATTGACGTTAGGTTAGAAATTGATCTGCACTTGCGCGTAGGCGAAGTCGGCGTCGCTGCTGGCGCCGGTGTCGCTGAGGTAGCTGGAGGCGAAGTAGTGGCTGTAACCGAGCAGGAAGCTCAGGTGCTTGTTGACCTTGTAGGCGGCGGTCACGTCGATCTCGGAGCCACGGAACTTGTCCGCGCCCGGCGCCACGCCGCGCACCTGGGTCACGCCGTTGACGCGATACCAGGCGTCGTTGCTGGTGGCGTTCCAATAGAGATGATAGTCCAGCATCAGCTTGAGCTTCTCCGAGGGCTGCGCGCTCAGGTTGATCTGCGGATTGTGCAGGTTCACCCAGCCGGTGGTGTCCATGAAGCCGTAAAACAGATGGTTGGTGGGGAACAGGTTTTGGAAGGTGCTCACCTTGCCGTCTTCCGCGTCGCCATCGCCGGTGGCGTAGTTGTATTGCAGGCCGATGTTGGGTTTCCAGCCGCCGGAGAATTGATGTCCGATCTTCCAGTGCCCGGCGAAGGCGGTCAAGTCCTTGCCCGCCACCTCGCCGAACTGCGCCGCCATCTCGGTGGTGTAATAAAAGCCGCCGAGTTTTTTCGGATCACCTTTCCACAGGGTGCCGAGGGTGAAGAAGCTGCTCGACCCGGCGGGCTGGTTTTCATCGAGGTGGAACAGATAGAAATCGGTGGTGGTGTTGAACGGCAGCCACTGGGTGGCGAGGTACGCGCCGGAGAAAAACTGGTCGCGGGCGCTGTCGCGAAGGAAGTCGGAGCGGTTGAACACGCCGTCCTCGAAAGGCACCACGCTGGCGGTGAAGAGATCCAGCGCCCAGGATTGCGCGGCGAAGCGCAGCTTGGCCCCGTCAAACACGCGGGAAGGGTTCAGCCATTCCAGCGGGCCGACCAGCCTTTGATCGCCATAGGTTAGTTTTTGCCGGCCCGCTTTGAAGCTCAAGCCTTCCGCCGGCTGCCCGAGCATCACCCAGCCTTCCAGCAGGTCGAAGGTGTCATCGCCTTCCGCCCCCATCTGGCCGATGATCTTGGGCCGGTCCGAGCCGATCTCGCGCGCGTCCTGGCCTTGCGCGTAAAAGGAGAGCCAGGGCGCGGGTTTCACCAGCAGGCCCAGGCGGGCGCGTTGCAGCAGCCACGAGTCATCCGTCAGCGAATTCACGCTGCTGTCGAAGTCGAAGTTGTTCTCGCGGACTTCGAAGCGCATTTTTTCTTCGACATCGAAGACCAGTTTGCCGTCCAAGAAGGACAAGGGATTTCCAGGAGCGGGCGCGGCGGCCTCTTGCAAAGAAGGCGCCTTGGCGGACTCGCCGCCGCTGGCGAGTGAGACGGCGCCGAGCGCCGCAAGGATGAATGGGATAGGTTTCATGGGGGGTATTTTTGTCTGCGTTGTTCGGTTTCGATCAGGCGGCGGCCAAGGAAAGCGGGGCGGGCGGGGGACCGTCCTTCGAGGGACGGAGGTGGGAGCGTTCGTTGAGGAAGGTGATCAGGTGCTCCCTGAGTTCGTAGTAGCGCGGGTCTTCCATGATCTCCCGGCGCGCGCGCGGGCGCTCGAAGGGAATATGGAGGATGTCGCCAACTTCCGCCTCAGGCCCGTCGGTCATCATCACCACGCGGTCGGAGAGGAAGATGGCCTCATCGACGTCGTGGGTGACCATCAGGGTGGTGATGCGGTTGCGCCGCCACAAATTCAGCAGCACTTCCTGCAACTCGTAGCGGGTCAGCGAATCCAACATGCCGAACGGCTCGTCCAGCAGCAGCATCTTCGGCTGCAAGGCGAAGGCCCGGGCGATGCCGACGCGCTGCCTCATGCCCTGGGACAGCTCCGCCGGGAGCTTGTGCATGGCGTCCGCCAGCCCGACGATGCTCAGGTAATACTCCGCCATCTGCCGGCGCTCCGCGCGCGATGCGGTGAAGTACACCTGCTCCACGCCCAGCATCACGTTTTGAAACGCCGTCAGCCACGGCAGCAGGCAGGGTGATTGAAAAACGATGCCGCGATCCGGCCCCGGCCCGGCGGCTTCCTTGCCCGCCAGGATCATGTTGCCGCGGCTGAGGGCGCTCAGTCCCGCCACCATCATCAGCACGGTGCTTTTGCCGCAGCCGCTGTGGCCGATGAGGGTGGCAAACTCGCCCTCCTTGAGCCGCAGGCTGAAGTCCTGCACAATCGTCGCCGGGCCGCGCGGAGTGTCGTAAATCTTCCACAGGCGGTCGAGTTCCAGCATTTTGGGATCAGGCGCTTTCATACGGCCACCTCCACTTCTTCGCGTTTCGTTCCCTGGCGGCGTTTGGGTCCGCGCCGGATGAGGCGGTCCAAAAGCGTCACATGCTCGACGTTCTCCGGCAGGATGTCCGGCAGGGTGAGTTTCAATGAGGTCTTGGTTTTGTGCTTCGCCTTCGCGTCCAGCAGCGTTGCGATCAGTTGCCGGCGCAGGAGCTTGAAGCGGTCGTCATGATTCACGGCGCGGCGGTCTCTTGGCCGCTCGATGTCCACCGGGATGGAGTCGCCGAGGGTGGCGGGTGAGGTGGGCAGCAGCGGGATCACGCGGTCGGCCACCAGCAGGGCTTCATCGGGGTCGTTGGTGATCCAGATGACGGTGGTCCGGTTTTCCAGCCAGATGCCGGCGATCTCGTCCTGGAGCGTGGCGCGCGTGAGTGCGTCCAGCGCGCTGAGCGGCTCGTCCATCAGCAACACCTTGGGATTCATCGCCAGCGTGCGCGCCACGGAGACGCGCTGCCTCATGCCGCCGGAGAGTTCCTTCGGGAGTTTGTGCGCGGCGTGGCCCAGCTTCACCATCTCGATGTGGCGCGTCACCTGCTCGTCCCGCTTCGCCTTCGGCCAGTCGCGAAACACTTCATCCACCGCCAGCGCGATGTTTTCCCGCACCGTCAGCCAGGGCAGCAGGGAGTAGTTTTGAAACACCAGACCGCGATCCGGCCCCGGTCCGCGAATGATCTCGCCGGCGATGCTGGCCGTGCCGGCGTCCGGCTTCACCAAGCCCGAGATCAGGTTGATCAAGGTGCTCTTGCCGGAGCCGGAGTAGCCGACGACGGCGACGAACTCGCCCTCCGCGACGGAGAGGTTGATGTCACGCAGCACAGGCGTGCCGTTGAAGCTTTTGGATGCGTTTTGAAGTTCGATCATGCGGCGATGGCGGATGAGAAATTTTTTCGATGCGCGGGCGGGATCATGCCGTCTTGAAACGCCCTTCGATCAGGCTCATCAGCCGGTCGAGCACGTAGCCGATCACGCCGATGGCGAGGATGCAGAGGATGATGTGGGCGAAGCTGTTGGCGTTGTATTGCTGCCAGAGGAAGCCGCCGACACCGGGCCTGCCGGTGAGCATTTCCACCGCCACGATCACCAGCCAGGCGATGCCCAGGCTGAGCCGGAACCCGGTGAACATGTAGGGCAGCGTGGCGGGCACGAGGATCTTCCACAGCGTCTTGGCCTTGGAGAGCTTCAGCACTTTGGCCACGTTCAGGTAATCCTGCGGCACGGCGCGCACACCCACGGCGGTGTTCATCACCGTGGGCCACATGGCGCAGATGGCGATGGTGAAAAGCGCGGCGGCATCGGAGGCGCCGAAGGTGGTGCGGCCGCCCGCGTCCATGAACTGCACGCCGCTGAACAAGATCATCCCCAGCGGCAGCCAAGCCAGCGGCGACACCGGGCGCAGCACTTGGATGATCGGGTCAAAGGCGGTGGTGAAGCGTTTTGACAAGCCCAGCAGAAACCCGATGGGCGTGCCCACCAGCAGCGCCAGGAAGTACCCTTGCGCCACCAGTTTCAATGACAGCCAGGAGAAACGCAGGATGCCTTGGTCCAGCTCGCCGCGTTTGGCGAAGGGCTCCAGCACATAGAGCTTGCTGGCCTGCCAAGTTTCCACCGGAGTCGGGAGGTCTTTGGAGATGCCGTGGCGTTTTGTCTCCGTGACCTTGTCTCCCCAGTCGTCGATCTTGGTGGTGACTTCGGACCTGCCGGCGAGTACCTGCCAGATCAGGACACACACCAGCAGCGCCGCCAGCGGCAGCAGTACGGCATCGAGTTTATAACGTCGGATCATGCTCATGATGGGACGAGGCTCAGCCTTTGATGGATTGGATGGCGAAGGAGGCGGCGTAGGCTTCCATGTCTCCGGCGGGGTCGAAGACGCTGCCGTCGAAGAGCGTCTCCGGCGTGGCGTCCGCGCCGCTGTGGGCGTGGCCTATTTCCTTCATCGCTTCCTCGTAAAGATCAGGCCGCATCACTTGGCGGGTGACGGCCTCGTAATCCGGCGCGCCTTCGGTGAAGCCCCAGCGCCGCAGTTGGGTGAGCCACCACTTCGCGAACTTGGCCTGCGGGTAGTTGCAGTTGCGCTCGCTGAAGATCATGTAGTCCGGATCGCGGAAGCGGCGGCCGTCGCCCATGTCGTATTTGCCTTGCAAGCGGCCGAGGATGGTCTCCGGCGGGCAGTTGATGTAGGTGGCCGCGCTGACGATGCGTGCCTGCTCCTCGCGGTTCTCCATTTTGTCCAGCCACACGCCCGCTTCATGCAGCGCCTTGAGCACGGCCTTCACCGTCTTGGGATTTTTGTCGGCGAACTCCTCGGTGAAGGCGCAGACTTTTTCGGGATGATCTTTCCACATCGCCTGGGTGGTGATGGCGGTGAAGCCGATGCCATCGGCCAGCGCGCGCGCATTCCACGGCTCGCCCACGCAGTAGCCGTCCATCTGGCCCACCTTCATGTTCGCCACCATCTGCGGCGGCGGGATGGTGATGAGGGAGATGTCGGCATCGGCGCCGCCGGCGTCGCCGGGATGAATGCCGCCCGCCGCCAGATAATAACGCATCCACATCGCGTGGGTGCCGGGCGGGAAGGTCATGGCAAAGGTCATCGGCCTGCCAGCGGCTTTGGCTTCATCGACGAAGGGTTTCAGCGCCTTGGGATCGTCCGACACTTTGCCGATGAGTTCTTTTTTCAGAGTGATGGCTTGGCCGTTGCGGTTGAGCAGGAAGGGGATCACCATCGGTTTCTTCGGCGCGCCGCCCAGGCCCATGGTGCTGGCGATGGGCATGCCGATGAGCATGTGCGTGGCCTGGAGATCGCCGTTGCTCAGCGAATCCCGGATCGAGGCCCAGCTTGCGCCCTTGGTCACGGTCGAGCGGATGCCGAATTTTTGGAATAATCCTCTTTCATGGGCGATCACGATGCTGGAACAGTCGGTGAGCGCGATGATGCCGAGGTTCACGTCGGGGCGCTCCGGAGAGTCGTCGGCATACGCGCCGCCGCTCCAGGCCGCGGGCAGTCCGGCCAGCAGGCCGCCCAGCCCGGCGGAGGCGGAGCGTTGCAGGAAGAGCCGCCGGCTTTGACCGGTGGCGGGAGAGATGGATGAAGGTGATGAAGGGAATGAAGGTGCGGCTTTCATGGGGTTTTGTTTTTGGGGGGGGAGATTAGGTAGCGACCACAGGCTCTCGTTTGGGTTTGGGCCGCCTGCTGGTTTTGGCGGATGGCATCGCGGGGAGCAGGGCGCGGTCGTAGTGGGAAGGATTCCAACAGGCGGCCATGACCTCCGCTGCCTCGTCCCGGCGTCCGGCGTCGAGGATGCCGTGGCGGATGAATCCTTCGATCAACCACTTGGCCTGCGCCGGTG
>CAZNKC010000036.1:20267-34222 GCA_964573315.1 uncultured Verrucomicrobiaceae bacterium
TCGAGGATGCCGTGGCGGATGAATCCTTCGATCAACCACTTGGCCTGCGCCGGTGAGGGGCGGTTGATTTGACCCTGATGAAAAAGATGAAACCGCTCCGCCGGCAGGCGCTCCAGCCCGGTGTCGAAAGGCCCGGTCAACGACTGCGCGAGCAAGGCTTGGTCTTCCCGGTTGCGGAACGCCGGAGCGAGAATGCCGGGCAACTGGCGGCGGTTTTTCGGCTCGTCGCAAAACGCGCAGGCACGATCCAGCGCGCGCAGGATGGCGGCGAACTCCTGAGCGCGGGCCTCCACAAAGTCCTCGGTCGTCAGCAGTACTTTTTCCGGGTGTCCGTCGGCGATGGACTCGCTGGTCGCCGGGCACCAGCCGGTGCCGTTCAGGACGGCGGCGGAGTTCCACGGCTCGCCCGAGCAATAGCCGTCGAGCAGTCCCGCCGCCAGGGAGCCGGCCATCTGCGGCGGCGGCAGCATGACGATGCGCACGTCTTTCCCCGGATCGATCCCGCCCGCCGCCAGCCACTCCCGCAGCAGGATGTGATGGGAGGACCAAAAGGCCACCACGCCGAAGGTGAACAACTGCTGCGGCGTGCTGCGGATCAGCTTCAGCAGCGAACGCGCATCATGCGCGCCACGGTCGTACAAATCCCGGCTCAGGGTGATGGCGTTGCCGTTCGCGTTGAAGACAAAGGGCGCGAGGCTGCGGCAGTAGTGGCCGCTCATGCCGAGCCGCAGGGAGAGCGCCAGCCCGCCCGGCGCGTGGGCGGCGTCCAGCTCGTGGTAGAGGATTTTTTCGCGGATCGTCCCCCAGCCAACTTCCCGGTGCAGTTCCACCGCGACACCCTCCTCCTCAAAGTAACCGAGTTGATCCGCGGCCATCAACGGCGCGGCATCCACCAGCGGCACAAAACCGATTCGCACCGGGCGGACGACACCGAAGCGGGGCTTGCTGGACGAGGACATGGAGAGGCTTTTCACGCCTCGATGTGAAAGCCCAGGCCGTGCCAAGTCGCGCCATCAATCCATAAACTATTCGACAAGTTTTTATTCGAGTGCATGAATTTCATTCATGGACCCACTCATCGACACCCGGCAGTTGCGCGCCTTTCTGGTGCTCGCCCGGCAGGGCAGCTTCACCGCCGCGGGCAAGGCCCTGCACCTCACCCAGTCCGCCATCAGCCACGCCATCAAGGCGCTGGAGGCCGATCTCGGCTGCGATCTTTTTTACCGCCAGGGACGCGAAGTTTATCTCACCCCGCATGGCCGCGAGCTGGTCAGCCATGCCGAGGCCATCGAACAGGAAATGGGCCAAGCCAGGGGCAACCTCGGCGCGCTGGACCAGAACCCGCGCGGAAAAATGCGCATCGGCTGCACCCCCGCCGCCGCCCAGTTCATCCTCCCCACCGTGCTCCGCGAGTTCAAAGACAGCTTTCCTTTGTACGACATCAGCATCACTCCCGGCGAGTCCCCGGACATCCTTGAGCGCCTGGAGAAAAACCACATCGACGCCGCCCTCTGTCTCAAGCCGCGCGACACCGCGCACCTGGAGTGGCAGGCGCTGCTTTCGGATGAACTCGCCTTTCTCGCCGACCCGTTGCATCCCTGGCTGGCGCAGCCGCCGCGCACGCGCGATCTCGCGGATCAAACCTACATCGTCTCCAGCCGGAACAGCGCCACGTTTGGGTTGATCCAGGATTACTTCCTCAAGCTCGGCGTGCGCCCGCGCTCGTTCATTGAACTCGGCAACACGGAAGCCATCAAAGAACTGGTCAAGCTCGGCCTGGGCGTCGCCATCGCCGCCCCGTGGGTGGCGGGCGCGGAGCTGGCGGCGGGCAGCCTCTGCTCCATCCCCCTGCTGCGCGGCAAAATCGCCCGCCATTGGATCGTCGCCCGCATTAAGAACCGCCCCGCCACCCTGCCCGAACGCATTTTCTCCGGTCTCTGCCGGGAAGTCGGCGCCACCTTTGCCGAGCGTTTTCAGAGCCGTTGACTGTATCTGGAGCGCCCCAGGTGGCTCCATCGTGTGTTTGCGCAGCGTGAAAACCGGATTAATGTCGAGGCAAAAGCCGCGCTTGGCGGCGTTGACCTTTTGAACCCCTGCGCCAACCCCATCCTGTTACTTGTTACTGCATCATGAAACACACCCTCCAACCCCGCTTCCGCAGCCGCCGCGCCTTCACGCTGATGGAAATGATGCTCGTGCTCGGCATCATCGGCATCCTCGTCGGCATCACCGCCACGCTCATGCGCGGCACGTTCATGGACGACGCCCTGCGCACCAAGGCGCGCTCGCAAATCCAGAATCTTGAAATGCACCTGATCCGGTTCAAAACCGAAACCGGTGGGCTGATGCCCACCAAGCTGGAGGGGCTCGTCACCAAGCCCTCCGGCCTCCAGGGCAAGTCGTGGAAAAAACTCGCCGACGAGAAAGACCTGATTGATCCCTGGGGCAGCCCCTATGTCTATTACAACCCCGGGAAGAGAAACTCCGGCGGTCACGACGTCTTCTCAATCGGCCCCGACAAGAAGGAGGGCACCGATGATGACATTTGGCTGGAGTGACAGGCGCAAAGAGTTCGCGGCGGGCGGATTCACCCTGCTGGAGATCGTCGTCGTCATGGCGGTCATGGTGATGCTGTTCAGCGTGGTGGCTTTCGCCTACCGCGCAGAGGCCAGGGACCCCAGCGTGCGCGCGCCGGCGAACGATCTGGTGCGCATCGCCAAAACCGCCGTCCGCGCCGCGGCGGTGCAAGGGCGGGGTTTTTCGATCGCCTTTGACAAGCAGGGCTTCGCCCTCGCCGGCGCGGACCTCGGGCAAAGATCCCGCGTCAATGTGCCCAAGGGCATGAAAATCCATCTCAAACGCTGGGGCGCGCGTGACTGGGAAGAGGCCGTGGGGCATCGCTGGTGGTTCGGCTCACAGGGGTTGTGCGAGCCGCTGAGCATTCGTTTCGCCGCCGAGGACGCCGTTTTGGAAATGAAGTTCAATCCGCTCACCGGCACGCCCAGCGAGGAGCAAATCGAGATTTTTTAAATTCGTATTCACCATGCGCGCGCCTGTTTCCATCCGCCACCGTTTGTCGCGCGGCATCACCTTGCTGGAGGTGCTGCTCGCGCTCGGTGTTTTTGGAGTCGCCGCGCTGGCCTTGGTGAAGACCATCCACCTCATGGGAGAACTCACGCTGGAGTCCCGCACGCTGCGCCAGGTCGAGCAGGGGCTGGAGTCCATCATTGACGAGTACGGCAAGGTTCCGGGCCTCCAGGAAATGAATGAGGAAATCAAGGCGGACAGCAAGGGCGTCGCCTACCGCGTCATCATCCGTCCCGTGGAAAACCTGCGCAACCGGGAGGGGCGCGAGTTGCAGGGGTTTTATTCCATCCGCGCGGTGGCAAGCTGGAAGGATGGCAGCGTCAAAAAGAGCCGCGAGGCGGAGGTCATCCGTTTCGTCAACGCTTTCGTCCCTACGGGCGGTTAGCGAGGTTTGGGAAACCACGAATAAACACGAATAGACACGAATTTTTGCAACGCTTGTGAAGATCAGAACATCCGGTTTCCTCTCCCACTCATGAAAGGCTCGGTTTTCCCCATCACCCATTATTCGTGACAATTCGTGTCCATTTGTGGTTTCCTCTTTCATCAAGTCGAATCATGACGCCTCCATTCCATCCTGCACGCCGGCGGAAAACCGCCGCCTTTACGCTGCTCGAAATGGCCATCGCCATGGGGGTGCTCTCCATGCTGCTGGCCGGCATCTTCAGCGTGGCCAAAAGCGCGATGGGGCTGAGCAGCGAGTTGGCTGTGCAGCAGGAGCGCGCCATGATGAAGCAGAATTTCATCGACTACCTGCGGCGCTCCTTTCGCGGGCTGCCGGGCGGCGCGGAAGTCCGCCTGGACAACCGCTCCGTGGGCGGCACCTACCTGCCCAGCCTCACCGTCGTCAACGGCGGCGCCAGCTTCTCCCCCGGCGAGGCGCTGCCGCCGGAGACCGCCATCGAACTGACCGCCGAGCGGCGGCCCGGCGGCTACCTGCGCGTGCTGCTGCGCGTGCTGGACGACCAGCAGACCCTCTCCCTGCGCTCCGGCCAGACCGTGCGCCCCTCCAAGCGCGAGGCCACGCTGCCGCTGATGGACAACGTCAGCCAGTTCGAATGGAAACTCTACGACGGCTACAGCGGCCGCTGGGAAAACCTCTGGAAAACTCCGCGCCGCCCACTCATGGCGGAACTCAACGTCCAGCTCGACGACGGCCAGCCGCTGCGCGCCGTCTTTTGGATCCCGCCTGTCGCCGCCCCGCAAAACCCGCTCCTCGGCGCGCCGGCCAATCCCAACGATCCGAACAATCCCGGCCTTCCGGGCGACCCTAGCAACCCGCCGCCGTTGCCTCCCGGCCAATGATCTGAAATGAACGAAAAAAATCATCCTTGTTCTCCCGTTCGTCGCCGGTCCATTCGAGAACGAGCAGGAGGACGAGGACGAGAACGATAGCCCCCATGCACCCCCCGAAAAAGAAACGCCATCATCAACAAGGCGCCGCCCTCATGGCCGTCTTGTGGATCATCGGGCTGCTCATGCTGCTGGTGACCACCACCGCCGCGCTGGTGATGCAGGACGTGGAGTTTGACTCCACGCGCAGCCAGATCTTCCGCGCCCGGCTGCTGGCGGAGACCGGGGTCTCGCTGGCCATGCACCCGGACATCCGCCCGGAGGATCCACTGCTGCATCAAGTGCTGAGCGCCGATGAGGAATTGCACGTCCACGTCACCGGCGAGGACGGCCTTATCAATCCCAACGTGCTGCTGCTGCGCGAGGATCGCGACACTTGGCGCCGCATCTTCAGGTTCTGGGGCATCACCGACCTGCAAGCCGCCGACGCCCTCATCAACGCCCTCATGGACTGGGTGGACGCCGACCTCTTCGAGCGCAGCCCCGGCGCCGAAGCGCGCGCCTATGGCCGGCCCGGCCTGCCTTTCAACCGCCCCTTTCGCTCCGTGGAGGAGATGGCCATGGTCAAGGGCATGCAGATGGTGGAGGAAATGTATCCCTCCTGGCGCAATTGGTTCAGCATCCATGCCAGCGGCGTCATCGACGTCAACGAGGCGCAGCCGGAAATCATCTCCGCCATCACCGGCGCGGACATCAATCAAGCGCGCCAGTTCCGCGCGCGCCGCCTCGGGCCGGACGGCATCCCCAGCACGCCCGACGACCTGCCCGCGCCGGACCTCGCCATCGCGCTCAGCCGCCTGGGCATTCCCGGCGTGCCGGAGCAGTTCGCCGGCATCCTTTCCACCAACAGCGGCACCCGCCGCATCATCTCCACCGCGCGCGTCGGCGACCTGGAGCGCCAGATCGGCATCGTCGTCCAAGGCGTCCCCGGCCAGGGCGGCGTCGGCGCCATTCTCTGGATGGCGGAGCGGTGAGCCGCGGCAGGAGCTGCCGCGCCTGCATCCAGGACCACCACCCGGAGCCGTTCGCACCGAGATGGTAGTTGAGAGTTGATGGTTGATAGCCTGAAAACGAGCAGCTTGCGCCGCGGAAAGGACGCACTCTCTGGATGAATGAGCGTTTCGTCGCAAGCAACTGGCTCTCAACTCTCAACTCTCAACTCTCAACTTTTAACCTAAAAACCGAGTTGATGGTTGGTAGTTGAGTGTTGATAGTCCAAAACCAGCGGCCTACGCCGAAAGCACCACTTACCCGGAGAGTGAGTCACTAACGCGGCACAAGTCGCTCATTTTCAGTCTATCAACCATCAACTTTCAACCATCAACCCCGCTTTTAGGTTTAACCCTCGACTCCTGGCAGGACATGACTGGTCATTTCAAATGACCAGATAGCAGCCCGATCAAAGAGCTGTTATAAGAACAGCCGGGAACCACCACCCGCTCCAACCAACCACCCAGCCTCCGACGCGTTTATGAAACGATCCCTCCACACCGCGCTTCTTCTGCTCACCACCACCTCCGTCTTGCGCGCCCAGACGCCGCAGGTGATCGAGGCCGATCTCTGCGTCTATGGCGGCACCAGCGGCGGCGTGGCGGCGGCGGTGCAGGCGGCGCGCATGGGGAAAAGCGTCGTCATCGCCGAGCCGGGGCGGCATCTCGGCGGCATGACCAGCGGCGGCCTCAGCGCCGTGGACATCGGCGACCCGCGCAGCGTGGGCGGCATTGCGCGCGAGTACTTCACCAAGCTGGCCGCCACCGCCGGCGTGGAGCTGGCCTGGGACAAACCCTTCGTCGCCGAAGGCGGCGGCCCGGCCACCGGCGGCGCTTACGCCATCGAGCCGCATCAGGCGGAGCGGGTTTTCAATGACATGGCGCGCGAAGCCGGCGTGAAAGTGCATTTCAACGCCCGCCTCGCCTCGGTGAAAAAAGACGGCGCCCGCATCACCGAGTTCGCCACCGAGGACGGCGCGGTTTTTCGCGCCAAGATGTTTATCGACACCACCTACGAGGGCGACCTGATGGCGAAAGCCGGCGTCAGTTACACCCTGATGCGCGAGGGCAGCGCCCAGTATGGCGAGACTCTCAGCGGCATCCACTACGCTGAAAAGTACCAGCCGCGCACCAACCACCTCACCCCCGGCCCGCATGGCCGCGTGCCGGACGGCCAAGGTGTGTGGGACCGCGATTTCCCGCTCGACCCCTACGTGGTCAAAGGCGACCCGGCCAGCGGCCTGCTGCCGCTCATCAATGAAGGCGAGCCCGGCAATCCCGGCGACCCCGCCCCCGGCGTGCAGGCCTACTGCTTCCGTCTCTGCCTGACGACGAACCCGGCGAACAGCATTCCCATCGCCCCGCCGCCGGACTACGACCCGGCGCGCTACGAGATCGTCGCCCGTTTCATCGAAGCCTGCCTCGCCATCGGCGACGACATGGACCTGCGCTGGTTTTCCAAGCACGACCCGCTGCCGAACGACAAATGGGACTTCAACACCGCCACCTTCGGCGGCAACCTGCCCGGCGCTTCCCATGCCTGGCCGGAGGCGAGCTACGCCGAGCGGGAAAAAATCGCCAAAGAACACGAAAACTACCACCGCGGCCTGCTGCATTTCCTCGCCACCGACCCGCGCGTGCCGGAAAAAGTGCGCGCCGACATGAAACGCTTCGGCTTGCCGAAGGATGAGTTCACCGACAACGGCGGCTGGCCGCACCAGATTTATGTGCGCCAAGCGCGGCGCATGGTGAGCGATCTCGTGCTGACCGGGCATCACACCTACGGGCGCGAGGTCGCGCCGAAATCCACCGGCCTCGGCAGCTACGGCACCGACGTCCATGAAATCCGCCGCATCGTCAAGGACGGTGTCGTCACCCGCGAAGGCAAGGTCGCCGGCGGCCGCGGCGGAGCGGGGCCCTACGCCATTGGATACGATGCCATCGTGCCGAAGCGGAGCGAGTGCGAAAACCTCTGGGTCACCTTCGCACTGAGCTGCAGCCACATCGCCTTTGCCAGCATCCGCATGGAGCCGGTGCTCATGGTCACCAGCCAGTCCGCCGCCACCGCCGCCTGCCTCGCGCTGGACGACGGCGTGCCCGCGCAGGAGGTCGATTACACCAAGCTGGAAAGCCGCCTGCTGAAAGACGGGCAGGTCTTGCAGTGGAAGAAGTGAGCGGGAACTGTTGGAATCAAGGCTTTAGCCGATCACCCCGCCGCCCGTACAAAGAAAGCACCCCGCCTCTCCGAGGCGGAATTCTCTCTCACCCGCCTCGGAGAGGCGGGGTACTTTTCATCGCCACACCCACACTGGACATCCCCGCCACTCCGCCCCATACTCCGCGCCCTTCGCGCGTCCATGTTTGAACTCCTCGCCACCGATCCCGCCTCCGCCGCCCGGCGCGGACGGTTGCGCACGCCGCATGGGATCGTGGAAACGCCGATTTTCATGCCGGTGGGCACCCAGGGCACGGTCAAGGCCGTCCACCCGGAGGAACTGCTCGCGCTGGACGCCCAGATCATCCTCGGCAACACCTACCACCTCTGGGTCCGCCCCGGCGCCGATCTCATCCGCGAGGCCGGTGGCCTGCACCGGTTCATAAACTGGGACCGCCCCATCCTCACCGACAGCGGCGGCTACCAAGTCTTCTCCCTCGCCAAGCTCCGCAAAATCAAAGAGGAAGGTTGTTACTTCAACAACCACGTCGATGGCACCCCCATGTTCCTCGGCCCGGAGACCGCCATGGAAATCCAGGCCATGCTCGGCAGCGACATCGCCATGCTTTTCGACGAATGCACCCCCTGGCCCTGCTCCCACGCGGACGCGGAGAAAAGCCTCGACCTCACCCTGCGCTGGGCGCGCCGCTGCCGGGAGTGGATTGACCAAAACCAACCCCGCACCGCCGGCCAGCCGCAGCTTCACTTCGGCATCGTCCAAGGCAGCACCTATGAAGACTTGCGCCAAAAAGCCGCCCGTGAACTGGTCGCCATGGACTTCCCCGGCTACGCCATCGGCGGGCTGAGCGTCGGCGAGCCGGAGGCGGACCTGATGCGCATCGCCGAATGGACCTGCCCCCACCTCCCGGCGGACAAACCCCGCTACGCCATGGGCCTCGGCACCCCGCCGCAAATGGTGGAACTCATCGCCCGCGGCATCGACATGTTCGACTGCGTGCTGCCCACCCGCCTCGCCCGCAACGGCACCGCCTTCACCCACGAAGGCACCCTCAATCTGCGCAACGCCAGATTCACCCGCGACTTCTCCCCCATCGCGGAGGACACCCACCCCCTCGTCCGCCCCTTCACCCGCGCCTACATCCGCCATCTCATCCAGACTCAGGAAGTGCTGGGTTTGAGGTTGATTTCTCTGCATAATCTGCATTTCTACCTGTCCCTCGCGTCCCGGGCGCGCCAAGCCATCGAACAAGGTTGCTTCGCCGACTTCCGGGCGGAGGTCGTCTCACGCTACCAAACCCGCCCCGAATCCACCGAACCATGACCCCGACTTTCCCCACCATCCTTGCCCAGGCCGCCGCTCCCTCCGCGGGCGGAGGCCCCAACATGCTCATCATGATGGTGCTCATGTTCGTGATGATGTACTTCCTCCTCATCCGCCCCCAGCGCAAACGCCAGCAGGAGCACGAGGCGCTTGTTAAAAGCCTCTCCGTCGGCGATCACGTCGTCCTCAGCGGCGGCGAGCACGGCATCGTCACCTCCCTGCACGAGAAAACCATCAGGATCAAAATCGCCGACAACGTCAAGGTCGAGTACGAACGCGGCGCCGTCGCCTCCGTCACCAAAAAATCCGACATCAAAGACGTCACCCCCGAATAAACGAGCCGGGCGCAACCGCGAGTCCCTGACATCTTGACCACCTTGACCCTTTGACACCCTCAAAATGAGCCCCATCCTCACCTTCCTCATCGGCGCCGCCCTGCTCCTGCTCCTGCTGGTTTACGTCGGCACCATCGAGCACAGCCGCAAGCGCCGCTACGGCACCGTCCTCGTCATCATCGCCACCGCCTTCGCGCTCTGGACCGTGGAAAGCATGGGCATCAAACTCGGCATCGACCTCAAGGGTGGCAGTGAGTTTGTCGTCCGCCTGGAGCCCGGCAAGTCCGAGGACGGCAGCGTCAAGAGCGTCACGCCCGACTCCGTGCAGCAGGCCATCGCCATTTTGGAAAAACGCCTCAACCCCGAAGGCGCCAAGGACTTGTCCCTTCAGCCCCAGGGCGACGACCGCATCCTCGTCCAGATGCCCGGCGTGAAGCCCGAGGAATTCGCCGATGTCCGCCAAAAAATCCAGCAAGTGGCCCATTTGGAATTCCGCATCGTCCAGCCGCGAAACGCCCCCGGCGAGCTGCCGGAGCCGGGCACCGAAGAGCTGCCTTACAAGGTCGATAAAGACGACCAAGGCAACGACCTGCCAAGCCGCGGCGGCGAAGTGGTGAAAATCCGCGCCGACATGGAAGGCAAATACGTCAAGGAATCCTTCCCCACCTACGACGCCGAGGGCTGGAAAGTCATCCTCAACTTCGACAGCGAAGGCGCGAAGCGTTTCGACGACATCGCCGCTGTCAACAAAGGCCGCCAGTTCGGCATCATCGTGGACAGGGAAATCATCTCCGCTCCCGTCCTCGAGAGAGATCATTATGGAGGTTCCGCCGTCATCAGCGGTCGCTTCAAAGAAAAAGACGCCCGCACCCTGGCCACGCTGCTCCAGAACCCCCTGGAGAACCCCATGACCATCCTCTCCGAGAGCGCCGTCTCCGCCTCCTATGGTGAATCCTCCATCAACCAGGGCAAATGGATCGGGGTGGCCAGCTTGATCATCACCACCCTGTTCATGCTGTTCATTTACCGCTTGGCAGGGATCATCGCCGTCATCGGCCTGGTCATCAACCTCACCCTCCTCTTCGGCGGCATGGCCCTCTTCGGCTTCACCCTCACCATGCCCGGCATCGCCGGCATCGTGCTGACCATCGGCATGGCCGTGGACGCCAACGTGCTCATCTACGAGCGATTGCGGGAGGAGCGCGAGGCCGGCAAATCCCTCGCCGCCGCCCTGGAGGCCGCCTATGACAAGGCCTTCTCCGCCATCGCCGACTCCAACATCACCACCTTCATCTGCGCCGTCATCCTCTTCCTCATCTCCGGCGGCTTGGTCAAGGGCTTCGCCATCACCCTCATGATCGGCCTGCTCTCCTCCATGATCGGCGCCCTCATCGTCACCCGCGTCACCTTCATGTGGGTGATCGACAAAAACATCCTGACCAAGCTCAAGACCACCAAGATCATCCCCGACGGAACCTTTGACATCCTCTCCCTGTCCAAAGGCTTCATCATCGTCTCCGTAGCCATCCTCATCGGCTCCTTCGCCGTGCTCGGCGCCAAAGGCAAGTCCAGCCTCGGCATCGACTTCCGCGGCGGCGCCCTCGTCCACGTCGAGCTGCAGCCCGGCAAATCCATCTCCGACGCCGAGTTGGACACCGCCTTGAAAGACCTCAAACTGCCCGGCGGCCAGTCCATCGGCTCCTACTATCCCCAGCGCAAAAGCAATGCCGCCGGCGGCGAGGTGATCGCCATCCGCGGCGAGGAAGAAGCCGGCGTGGTGATCGAGGACACCGTCAAGACGCAGTTCCAGGACCGCATTCAGGGCGTGCAAATGAGCATGGTCGGCGCCCTCATCGGCAAGGAATCCGCCCTCGTCTCTCTGGCGGCTTTGGGCGTCGCCGCCGCCGCCATTTTCATCTACCTGCTGCTGCGTTTCGAGATCGCCTTCGCCATCGGCGCCCTCGTCTCCCTCTTCCACGACGTGCTTGTCGTTCCCGGCCTCTGCGTCCTCTTTGGCCAGGAACTCAGCCTCATCCACGTCGGCGCGCTCCTCACCATCGCCGGTTATTCCATCAACGACACCATCGTCGTCTTTGACCGCATCCGCGAGAACATCCAGAAAGGCGCCAAAGGCAGCATCCGCGACCTCATGAACGAGGCCATCTGCAAAACCCTCAGCCGCACCATCCTCACCGGCCCCACCGCCCTGGCGCCGATGGTCCTGCTGCTGTTCCTTGGGAACTCCGCCCTGCTCGAGTTCGCCGTGCCCATCACCATCGGCATCATCCTGGGCACCGTCTCCTCCATCTTCATCGCCGCGCCCTTCGTGCTGTGGTACATCAGGAAGACCGGCACCAGCCTGCGCCGCCAAGTCATGGAGACCTATCTGGCCGAGACCATCCAGCCCGGCGCCGCTCCCCAGCTCAAGGAATCGACCTGACGCCCGCCACTCCCGGCTTGAGAAAACGCCCCGCCTGTGCCATCTTGATCCATGATTACCGCTGAAGACATCGGCCAAATGTCACGGAGCGACAAGCTGCGGATCATGGAGGCTTTGTGGCAGGACTTGTCCGCCCCAGGCGGCGAGGTGGGTTCGCCTGCCTGGCACGAGGAAGAGTTGCAAGCCACCGCCAAACGCGCCGCCCTCGGCCTGGAACAGCCAGTCGATTGGGCGGAAGCCAAGCGCATGTTGAGAGTCTGTCCGGCAAATAACTAGAATGATGAAAGTTTGTCCGGCAAATCCCGCAAGGAATCATTCCAGTGCAGAGAGCAGGTGTGACACGGGAACAACCCTGGAGGGGTTGCCCATGAATAGCCGGGGGTCGAACGACCCCCGGTATAAAGGCAGGGCACCCGTTTCCGAAGATCAACCCCGGAGGGGTTGCCCAATGCGGGATACGGCATCTTCCGCGCATTGGGCAACCCCTCCGGGGTTGGCTGACAATACCCCAAAACGCCCATTCGCGAACCGGGGGTTTCGTGCCTCAACCCCCGGCTATTCATGGAGAACCCCTCCGGGGTTCCATCCCTCTCTGCGCCCTGCGCCCCGCTCTTTGCCCCACCCGTGATGCCCCACTACCTCGTCACCATCGGCCTCGAAGTCCACGCGCAGCTCAAGACGCGCAGCAAGATGTTTTGCGCCTGCCCCGTCGAGTTCGGCGCGGAGCCGAACACCCGCACCTGCCCCACCTGCCTCGGCCTGCCCGGCGCCCTGCCCGTGCTCAACGAAGGCGCCATCGAAAAAACCATCCTCACCGGCCTCATGCTCGGCTGCGACATCCCGCCCCTGGTGAAGTGGGACCGCAAAAACTATTTCTACCCCGACATGCCGAAGAACTACCAGATCAGCCAGTTTGATCTGCCCCTCTGCGTCGGCGGCGGCGTCCCGCTCTATGACCTCGCCTACCCCAAGGATGTCCAGAAAAACATCCCCAACCCCGGCAAGATCGTCAAACTCACCCGCATCCACCTGGAGGAGGACGTCGCCAAATCCACCCACCACGACAAATTCACCACCATCGACTTCAACCGCGCCGGCACCCCGCTCATGGAGATCGTCAGCGAGCCTGACCTCGACTCCGCCGAGGAAGCCTTCGCCTACCTCGCCTCCCTCCGCC
Source organism: uncultured Verrucomicrobiaceae bacterium (assembly GCA_964573315.1). Taxonomy (GTDB): domain Bacteria; phylum Verrucomicrobiota; class Verrucomicrobiia; order Verrucomicrobiales; family Verrucomicrobiaceae; genus JAGRPD01. Next base: position 33,146 of record CAZNKC010000036.1, read on the forward strand.
AGATCCTCGTCTATGGCGGCGTCAGCGACGCCGACATGGAAAAAGGCCAGATGCGCTGCGACGTCAACATCTCCGTCCGCCCCGAAGGCCAGACCGAACTCGGCGCCAAGATCGAGTTGAAAAACCTCAACTCCATCGCCGCCGTCCGCCGCGCCATCCACTTCGAAACCGCCCGTCAGATCGACTGCCTGGAGCGCGGCGAGCCCTTGATCCAATCCACCCGCCGCTGGGACGACGACCGCGGCGAGACCACCCTCATGCGCACCAAGGAAGACGCGCACGACTACCGCTACTTCCCCGACCCCGACCTGCTCCCCCTGCACACCGCCCACCTCGTCGAGCGCGTCCGCCCCGCCCTGCCCGAGCTGCCGCACCAGAAGCGCGCCCGTTTCGAAGCCGATTACGGCTGCTCCGCCTACGACGCCAGCGTGCTCGCCAGCGAGCAAGCCCTCGCCGCCTACTACGAAGCCGCCGTCGCCGCCCAGCCCGGCGTGGCGCCGAAAAAACTCGCCAACTGGGTCATCAACGACCTCCTCGGCGCGCTCAACGACGCCGGCCTCCCCATCACCGACTGCCCCCTGCCCGCCGCCGCCCTCGCCGGCCTCGTCGCCATCGTCGAGAGCGGCAAGATCAGCGGCAGCCAGGGCAAGGAAGTCTTCGCCGAAATGCTAGCCACCCGCCGCGACGACGCCGGAACCATCATCAAAGAAAAAGGCTTCGAGCAAGTCAGCGACACCGGCGCACTGGAAGCCATGGTCGATGAAATCCTCGCCGCCAACCCCGGCAAAGTCGCCGAAGTGCAAGGCGGCAACGAGAAAGCCATGAACTGGTTCACCGGCCAGCTCATGAAAGCCTCCCAAGGCAAAGCCAACCCGAAAATCCTCAGCGAACTGCTGCGCGCCAAGCTACTCTGAAAAGTGGGGCAATCATCTTGATTGCCCGATGAGCGTGCTGGCCTATCCCAGTTCGGGCGCTTACAAAGCGCCCCTCCTTGCAGGAGCGCGGACGCCTCGTCCGCCGCCTTTTTCAGACAGGACAGAAATAAACAGGAAAGCTTCCCTCCCCCCATCCTGTTAA
>CAZNKC010000037.1:0-33950 GCA_964573315.1 uncultured Verrucomicrobiaceae bacterium
ACGAGAACGAGGACGAGGACGAGGATGAGGACGAGGACGAGGATGAGGACGAGGACGAGGACGAGGATGAGGACGAGGACGAGGACGAGGATGAGGACGAGGATGAGGACGAGGATGAGGACGAGGATGAGGACGAGAAGATTAGCGCTCCGGCTCCCTCTCCCGCGTCACAAAGCGCCGGCGATGCCACCCCAGCCAGAGCAGCGCCAGCACAGCCCACGTCAACGCCGCGTAAAAGTGGTGGGACACCGTCAACTGCGGCAGGAAACCCGTGACCACCCGCGTTGCCGCCGCCAGCAGGCCGAGAAAAATCAAAAACCGCGCCCACTTGGTCCGCCGCGCGAAATCCGCCAGCTCGCCGCTGTGTCCGAACAACACCCGGCTGCCCACCATCAGCATCAGCATGCCGAAGCCGCCGATGTAGAGCAGATGCTCCACGCTGATCCGCTGCTGTTGCGCGGGGAAAAAAGCCGCCAGCAGCAGCCCCGCCAGTCCCATTCCCAAAGCCCAGCGCATGCCCGCCGCCAGGGTGCCGCGCTCCGGGTCACCCGGTGTTTTGCGCCAGCGCACCTCCAGCAGCAGATAACCCGCCGCCACCGCCGCCCGCAGCAGGCAGCCCGGCAGCGGATGCCCCCAAGCCTCGATGAAAAAACTGGCCACCAACAGCAGCGCCGCCGCCACCGTGCGCAAGCCTTTGAGCCGCGCCTCTCCCGGCGTGCGCGGCTCGCCGAAATCCCCGCCCAACATGCGCGGAAAAATGAAGGAACCGATGCCCAGAGTCGGCGGCAGCAGCAGTCCTTGATAGAGCAGCAAGCCCGCCAGCCGCTGCGCCTCCATCGAGGCCGCCACCGCTGGCAGCGTTAGCATCACCGCGCCCGCGATCCCGCACATCAGACCCGTCAACGCCAGCAGCATCTGCGGCGGCGGCGGTTCCTTGCGGAAGCGAACCACGCGCGCCACCAGCGCCAGCAGCAGCGCGATCAGCAGCAGCGCGAACAAGCGATCCCCCCACGAATGATGCAGCCGCAGATGACAGAACGCGCCGGCTTGATGCAGGCCGAAGAACCAGACCAACTCCGCCCGCGTCAGCTTCGGCGCCGAGGCCATGCGCGGCCCCGCCGTGCCGAGAAACCCCACGACGAACGCGCCGCCGAAGGCCTCGATCATCAGCCGCGCATGGGCCAGGCTCGGATAAAACCCCAGCCAGCCTGCATAAAACAGCGGCCACAACAGCACCCCCGCCGCGCTCCACAACGCGCCGCTGAAAAAGAACACCCGGAACGGCTCCTCCGCCAGCCAGCGCAACCCGCTCGCTGCCGCGGCGGCGGCTTTTGGTTTCGCGTGCTTGCAGGCCGGGAAACTCATGGCCGCTCCGAGTTGTTCGCTTCCTTGTACTGGGCGTAACGCTGCCTTTGCTCCGGCGTCAGATTCGCCGGATCGAAACGCGGGTCCGGCACTTGGTTGATGCGGGAGTAGATGACGTTGGCCATGTCCTCCGCGCAGCGTTTGATGTGCCCCGCGCGCTCGCCCGCGAAGAGTTCGTCCACGGTGGCTTGAAACAGGCTCAGCCAGCGGTCGAACTGCGCGCGGCCCATTTCCGTCAGTGGTACCAGCTTGGCATGGGCCGCCAGCGGATTGCCCGCGTAGTCGCCGGTTCCGAACAGGACTCTTTCCCAAAAGGCGTACATCTTCGGCAGGTGCGCGGCCCAGTCCGTCCGTGCCACTTCGTCAAAGATAAAGCCGAGCAGATCGTCCGCCCGCACTTTTTCATAAAAAGCGTTCACCAAGCGCTCGAGGCCGGCTCTGTCTTCGATGTCGGCTTTCTTTTCTTCAAGTCCGTTGAACATGCAATATCGATGCCACTTTAACGGGCGTTTGCCTCACGCATTCTGTCATCGTTTGCGCGTTCCTTGACCCGGCTTTGGGGGATCAAGCGCCGCGCCATCATCGTGCCAAATCCCCACCAAAAAGAGGGCCGACAAATTCAGCCCATGGAACCGCAAGATCAGCGTGGCCCGCCGCCGGCCAAGCTCCGTTCTTTGGACGCGCCTACTGAGCGCATCCCAAACCCCAACCACCACCACCATGAAATTGCTCCTCCCAGCCGCCACCACCATCGCCTCCTTCGCCGCCGCGATCGCCCTGCTCGTGAATGCCGCGCTTGCCTCCGGATCGCCCGTGCCGACGGAAACGCAGACCAACACCCTCTGCCCCGTCACCGGCAAGCCCGCGGACCCCGCCATCACCTGGGAATACGAGGATCTCACCTGGGCTTTTGCCAAGGAAGCCTGCCGGACCAAGTTTCAAGCGGAGCGCGAGCAGAGCCTCTACCACCGCCTCGGCGGCAAGGCCGCCATCAACGCCGCCGTGGATGCCTTTTACGTCAAAGTGCTCGCCGATGACCGCGTGAAGCATTTCTTCGAGGAGGTGAGCATGCCGAGGCAGCATCGCAAGCAGAAGGAATTTCTCTCCGCAGCGCTCGGCGGTCCCATCCCCTGGAACGGCAAGGATATGCGCGCGGCGCATGAAGACCTCGACCTGAAGGAACTCCACTTCCAAGCCATCGCCGAAAATCTGACCGCCACTCTGAAAGACCTCGGTGTCAGCCAGGCATTGATCGACGAAACCATGGCCGTCGTCGCCTCCACCAAGGACGCGGTCTTGAACCGGCCTGCGCAGCCTTGATCCCGTCGCGTTGGCAAGTACCCCGCCTCTCCGAGGCGGGTGATAACAAAGTACCACGTCTCTCCGAGGCGTGTAATGAGCAGCCCTCGTTACCGCGCCGGATACACCCGCCTCGGAGAGGCGGGGCACTTTGGACTCTCACTCAGCCAAGAGCCGCGCGCATCTCCTCCAGCTTCGCCACTTTGGCGGCCCAATCGGCTTCGCGCTGGCGGTGGTCTTCGAGGACTTTTTCGGGAACCTTGGAGGTGAAGTTTTCATCGGCCAGCTTGGCGCGGACTTTGGCGAGTTCGGCGCTGGCTTTCTCCAACTCCTTCGTCACGCGCGTGCGCTCGGCTTCCACGTCGATGACGCCTTCCAACGGCAGGAACAGCTCGCCCAGCGGGGTGAGGGTTCCCGGCGTGCCTTTTGCGGGAGTGAAAGCGGCGTCCACGTCCAACGGATCCGCATTCAGCAGGATGCGCAGCACTTCGATCTCGTGCGCGGGCAGTTCCTGTTCCGGCTTGAGGATGAAGCGGACTCTCTTGTTGATGTTGAAAGCGCTCTTGAGGCCGCGGCCCAGCTCCACGGTGCGGTACTTGTCGTTCGCCGCTTTTTCGTCCTCCTCCGGCAGGATGCCGAAGTGGGCGAGTTCGTCCGCGTCGAGCGGTTTCGGCCACGGGGCGAACATGATGCTCTTGCCACCCTGATTCTCCGGCATGTCCTGATTGAACCCCATGCCGTGCCACAATTCCTCGGTGATGAACGGCAGGAAGGGATGGAACAAGCGCAGCGTGTGGCCGAGCACGAAGTCGATGACGGCGAGGGTGTTGGGAGCACGGGCGCCCTCGCCCGTAGCAAGAGGCGCCCCCGCCTCTTGCCCGTTTCCTGCACGCGCAGCGTCTGATTTTCCAAGTGCGGCTGCGCCGTCAGTGGCGGAGTCGAAGGCGGGGGCGCCTTCGACTGCGGGCGAGGGCGCCCGCGCTCCATCTTGCAGCACCGCCTTGCTCGCCTCGAGATACCAATCGCAATACTCGCTCCAAAAGAAGCGATAGAGCGTGGCGGTGGCATCGCTGAAACGGTACTCCTCCAGCGCGGCGGTGACTTCGGCGATGGCGGCGTTGAGACGGAGCAGGATCCATTTGTCGTCGCTGCTGAGCAGGGCGGGGTTGATCTCGGCCTCGGCAACGTACCCCGCCTCTCCGAGGCGGGTTCCTTCACTCCCGCCTCGGAGAGGCGGGGTACTTTGCATCTGCCGGAAGCGGGCGGCGTTCCAGAGCTTGGTGCAGAAGTTGCGGCCCAGCTCGACGTTCTTTTCGTCGAAGAGGATGTCCTGCCCCAGCGGCGCGCTGCGCATGATGCCGAAGCGCAGGGCGTCCGCGCTGTACTTGGCGATGAGTTCCAGCGGGTCGGGCGAGTTGCCGAGCGATTTTGACATCTTCCGCCCCTGCTTGTCGCGGATGATGCCGGTGAAATAGACGTTCTTGAACGGCAGCTCGCCCATCCATTCGTACCCCGCCATGATCATGCGCGCCACCCAGAAGAAAATGATGTCCGGCCCGGTGACGAGATCGGCGGTGGGATAGAATTTTTTCAACGTCTCCGTCGCCTCCGGCCAGCCCATCGTGGCGAAGGGCCAGAGCCAGGAGGAGAACCAAGTGTCGAGGACGTCGGGGTCTTGTTCCCAGTTTTCGGGATCGGCGGGAGGTTCCACGCCGCAATAAAGGGATCCGTCGGATGGGACGGATCGGTCTGATCCTCTTTTATACCACACCGGAATCCGATGCCCCCACCAGACTTGGCGGCTGATGCACCAGTCTTGCAGGCCGGTCATCCAGTGGTCATAGACTTTCGCCCAGCGGTCGGGGTGGAAGCGCATGGTCGCTGAGGAGCACGGGCGCCCTCGCCCGTCGCAAGAGGCGCCCTCGCCTCTTGCGCCTTCTCCCTCGCGCGCAGCGCCTGACTGAGAAAGTGCGGCTGCGTCATCCGGTTCGGAGTCGAAGGCGGGGGCGCCTTCGACTGCGGGCGAGGGCGCCCGCGCTCCTGTTCCCGTCCCTTCCACGCATTCCCGCGCTTCCTTCACACTCGGATACTTCAAAAACCACTGCTCGCTCAAGCGCGGTTCGATGGGCACATCGGCACGCTCGGAGAAACCGACGTTGTTTTGATACGGCTCCTCTTTGACGAGCGCGCCCGTCTGCCGCAGCAGCTCGACCGCTTTTTTCCGGCCCTCGAAACGCTCCAGCCCGGCGAGATCCTGGCCGGCGAGGTCGTTGAGCACGCCGTTCGGATGCAGGATGTCGATGATCTCCAAGTAATGCCTCTGGCCGATCTCAAAGTCCGCCTTGTCATGCGCGGGCGTCACCTTTAGCACGCCGGTGCCGAATTCGAAATCGACATGCTCATCCGCCACGATGAGAATGGCCGCCTGATTCTCCAACGGCAGCGGACGGCGGACGTGCTTGCCGATGAGGTGCGAGTAACGCGGGTCTTTCGGGTTCACCGCCACCGCCGTGTCACCGGGGATGGTCTCCGGGCGCGTGGTGGCGATGGTGAGGAAGGTCTTGCGGCTTTCCGCGGGGAACAGAGAGAACTCGGATTGTGTGTGTGTCGCGGACGAAAGCTCTCCGGCCTTTTCCTTGGCCTGCTGGATGGCTTGGCGGACGGAATCGTAGCGCGTGAGAAACTCCTTCGGCACGGGGAGCACGAGGGCGTCCATGATGCGGGCCTTGCCGGTGGAGTCGCGCATGATGTTGCGCACATGGAGGTCACCGATGATCCAAGCTTGGCCGCGATGCCAGACGATGCGGATGTCTTCGAGGCCGGGTTCATTCACCTGCACGCCACCCGTGAGCGCGACCGCTTCGGCGCGCGCGGCGCCAAGCTCCGCCTCGGTGACCGGCGTGGCCTCGGGCTGGGCGATGATCCAGTCGCCCTGCGCGGTGGCGCCGACGATCTCGGTGGGCAAGCCGCCGATCTCGTGAAGGAGGGCGAGCTTTTCGAGGGTCTCAATCGGATGGGACGGCTCGAAGTCGATTTGCGGACGCGACTCGGGCGAAAACTGAATCGCGATTTTGCGGCCGGCATAGCCATCAGTATCCGCGGCAAAGATTTTGTACACGACCCCATTCTTCGTGTCGGCGAAGGGCTGCGCTTCAGCGCCCGGCTGGAGTTTTTTCAGCGCGCCGTCAACCGCCGTCAACCAGCCTTGGGCGTCCGCCTGGATTCCCAACGCCTGAAGATCGACGACGGCTAGTTCTCCGCGTTCCCCTGCGGCGGGTAGAGACCGAAGCTCTTCCCCGCGTGCTGTCCCAGCCGCTTCATCCGTTCCTCCTCGCTGAGACTCATCCAGGAAAGCCGCTGCTGCCCCCACTGTTCGACGGTTAGCGGCTGCGAGAGCCGGCCCGGCTCGTTCGTCGAAGTCTGGGCCTGTGATGTAGCTGCGGAGGCCTGTGCGGGGATCGGTTCTGGTGTGTTCATATTGGGCATTTTGCTCGTCTTGCAGGGAAATGTCAATGGCGCGCGGGCGGTCGCGCAGGGTGCTGTCATCGTCGATGACCTCAACCCGGAAATGATACATGAAGCCCTTCTGCTGTTTCATGATGACCTCCTCGTCGCTGAGCGCCGTCAGCGAGGACGGGCACCAGTTCACCATGCGCTTGCCGCGGTAGATGAGGCCCTTTTTATAGAGATCGACAAACACGCGCTGCACGCAGCGGCTGTAGTCCGCGTCCATGGTGAAGCGCTCGCGGCTCCAGTCGCAGGAGGCGCCGAGTTTTTTGAGTTGCTGGATGATGATGCCGCCGTGCTTCTCCTTCCATTCCCAGATTTTCTTCACCAACTCCTCGCGGCCCAGGTCGTCGCGATGCTTGATGACGCCCTGTTTTTTGAGTGTCTTCTCGACGACGTTTTGGGTGGCGATGCCGGCGTGGTCGGTGCCGGGCAGCCAGAGCACTTCTTTGCCGAGCATGCGGGCGCGGCGGGCCAGGATGTCCTGGATGGTGTTGTTCAACACATGGCCGAGCGTGAGGATGCCGGTGACGTTCGGCGGCGGGATGACGATGGAATAAGCGGGGCGCGTCTCGCTGACGCGGGCGGGATCGGCTTCAAAGCACTTGTCATCGAGCCAGCGCTGGTACCAGCGGGCTTCGACTTCCGCCGGGGTGTAGGTCTTTTCAAGTTCGGGCATGGAGGGAACGGGTCGGGAAAGAAAAAGGCCCGCAAAATGGCGGAGGGAAGCCGGTTTGTAAACCACGGAGGCGGCGATGGAAATCCGAAGCCCGAAATCCGAAGTCAGCGGCCGGAAGCTTGCAGCCGAAGGCCCCCGTTTCTCTCCTGTAAACCCTTCCTGTTAATCCTGCAAAAATCCTGAAATCCTGTCCAAAGAAACCTCCGTCCCCGTCCCTCGTTCTCAAGCCAGCACCGGCTTCACCACATGCCCATGCACATCGGTGAGGCGGAAATACCGGCCCTGGAACTTGTACGTCAGCCGTTCGTGGTCGATGCCGAGCAGGTGCAGCACCGTGGCCTGGAAATCGTGGACATGCACCTTGTCCTGCACCGCGCTGAAGCCGAACTCGTCGCTTGCGCCGTAGGTGAAGCCCGGCTTCACGCCACCGCCCGCCATCCAGATCGTGAAGGCGTAGGGATGATGGTCGCGGCCCCATTGCTTGGTTTCCTCGATCTTGCCCTGCAAGAACGGCGTGCGCCCGAATTCGCCGCCCCAGATGACCAGCGTGTCCTCCAGCAGGCCGCGCTGCTTGAGGTCTTTCACCAGCGCGGCGCTGGGCGCGTCGGTGTCCTGGCACTGGATTTTGAGTTGGGTGTTGAGGTTGCGATGCTGATCCCAGCCGGCGTGCATGAGCTGGATGAATTTGACCCCGCGCTCCGCCAGCCGCCGCGCCATCAGGCAGTTGTAGGCGTAACTGCCCTGCTTGGTCACGTCTGGCCCGTACATGTCCAGGATGTGCTTCGGCTCCTGCGAGAGATCGGTCAGCTCCGGCACGCTGGTCTGCATTTGGTAGGCCATCTCGTATTGCGCGATGCGCGTGGCGATCTCGGGATCGCCGAACTCAGCCAGCTTCATCTCGTTGAGCCGCGCCAGATCGTCGAGCACGCCGCGCCGCACCGCCGCGCTCATGCCTTCGGGATTGGAGAGGTAGAGCACCGGGTCGCCGCTGCCGCGGAATTTCACGCCCTGATACTTCGTCGGCAGGAAACCGCTGCCCCAGTAGAAATCATAAAAAATCTGGCCGCAGCTCGCCTCCTTGTCGCGCGAGGTCATCACGACGTAAGAGGGCAGCTCCTCGCTGTCGCGCCCGAGGCCGTAGGTCAGCCAGGCGCCCATGCTCGGACGGCCCGCCATCTCCGAGCCGGTGAGGAAAAACGTGATGCCCGGCGCGTGGTTCACCGCCTCGGTGTGCAGGGACTTGATGAAGCACAGGTCATCCGCGATGCCCGCCGTGTGCGGCAGGAAATCCGACACCGTGGCGCCGCTCCGGCCGTGACGGGAAAACTTCGTGATCTCGCCCAGCACGGGCCGCTCCGTCTGGTTGCCGGTCATCGTGCTGAACCGCTTCCCGGCGGCCACCGAGTCCGGGATTTGTTTGCCGTGCCACTCACGCAGCTTCGGCTTGTGGTCGAACAAATCCACATGCGAAGGTGCGCCGTTTTGAAAGAGATAAATCACCCGCTTCGCCTTGGCGAAATGATGCGGCAGATCCGGCAGGCCATTTGGATTGCGGATTGCGGATTGGGGATTGGGGATTTGGCCGAAAGCATCCCGCTGAAGCAGCGATGCCAAAGCCGCCGTGCCGACACCGCCGGCCGCGCGGCCAAACAGGGCGCGGCGGGTCAGATGGGCGCGGTTGGTGGTGAGCGGGTCCATGCTTGAACGAATTGGTGTTTACACCAGAGAGTACGGCGCGTGAAACGTGGTTTTCCGTGCAGGGTTTGCATTATTCAGCCACGGCGCCGGCCCGGGTGATGCAAAACACCGAAACTCCGCCGCGTCTTTGCAACACCTCGCCTCCTGCCCGCGTAGTTCTTGCCGGATGAAATCCCCTCACAATCCACTTGGCGCCTGCTCGCCGCTCACGCTCAGCCGCCGCCGCCTGCTCAGTGTCGGCGGCATGGGATTGTTCGGCCTCAACCTGCCGCGCTGGGCGCAGGGCATCGAAAAATCCGCCGCCCTGCAAAAGCGCATCGCCCGCGCCAAGTCCGTCATTTTCCTTTTTCAATGGGGTGGCCCCAGCCATCTGGAAACCTTCGACATGAAGCCGGACGCGCCGGAAGGCATCCGCGGTTTCCACAAACCCATCAAAAGCAGCGCCGACGGCATCTGGGTCTCGGAAAAGCTGCCGAAGACCGCCAAGGTGATGGACAAAGTGACCCTCATCCGGTCCATGCACCACACCATGAAGAACCACAACTCCGCCGGCTACTACGCCCTCTCCGGGCAGGCCCCGCCGTCGGATGACCAGCGCTTGAAAGACTCGCCCGAGCTTTTCCCCGCTTACTCCAGCGTGGTGGATGCCCTCAGCCCCTCCGCCTCCGTTGAGATCCCCACCGCCGTCACCCATCCCTGCATCATCAGCGACGGCTCCACCACCCCCGGTCAGCGCGCCAGCTTCCTCGGCAAGGAGCACGACCCCTTCCTCGTCCTGCGCGACCCGAACGACGCCGCCTTTGCCCTGCCCGAACTCAGTCTCCCGGAAGGCATGACCTACGAGCGCCTCGCCGCCCGCCGCGAGCTGCAAAAACTCATCGACGGCCAGACCCGCCTGCTCGACCGCAGCGCCGAAGCCCGCGGCATCGACGCCTATTACGAAAAAGCGCTGCACATGCTGCACAGCGAGAAACTGCGCGCCGCCTTCGACCTCACGCGCGAGCAGGAAAAAACGCGCGACGCCTATGGCCGCAGCACCTACGGCCAGAGTTGCCTGCTCGCCCGCCGCCTCGTCGAGGCCGGAGTGAAATTCGTCACCGTCAACTTCGCCCCCACCATCGGCGGCCGCGTCACCACCGGCGGCGGCTGGGACACCCACGGCTTCGACAACACCCGCATGTTCCCCATCATCGAGGAATACCACCTGCCGGCGACCGAGCAAACCCTGCCCACCCTGCTCACCGACCTCGATGAGCGCGGCCTGCTCGATGACACCCTCGTGCTCTGGGTCGGCGAGTTTGGCCGCACCCCGAAGATCAACAAAAACGTCAGCCGCGACCACTGGCCGCAGTGCTACACCGCCCTGCTCGCCGGCGGCGGCGTCAAACGCGGTTACGTCCACGGCGCCTCCGACAAACACGGCGCCTATCCGGCGGAAAAAATGACCCGCCCCGACGACCTCTCCGCCACCCTCTTCCACCTCCTCGGCATCGACCCCGAAACCCACGTCACCGACGTCGCCGGCCGCGGCATCCCCATCAGCCGCGGCCACGTCATCCACGACATCCTGGCCTGACTGGCCTGCGCCCCACTTTATTGCCGCAGAGGGGCAAAGAGGCAGAGGGCGCAGAGAAGAAACCAAGAGAAACTCCGCGTCCTTTGCTCCTTTGCCCCGCTGCGGCATCATCCGCATGGCTTGGCATGGTCGAAAAAGATCGACAAGCGCCGCCGTGAAATGGCAGATAAGGCGCATGAACGCCGCCTCGCACCGTCTGGCCAAAACGCTGGCCTTGGTTTTTTTCGTCCTGTTCGTCTTCCACGGCTTCACCGCTCCCGCGTCCAAGCCCGCATCCGCGTTGAACGTCGTCCTCATCCTCGCCGACGATCTCGGCTGGACGGACTTGGCTTGTTATGGCAGCGACCTCCACGAGACGCCGCACCTCGACCGCCTCGCGCGCGAGGGCATGAAGTTCACCCAGAACTACTCCGCCTGCACCGTCTGCTCGCCGACGCGCGCGGCCTTGATGACCGGAAAGTACCCGGCCCGGCTGCACATCACGGACTGGATTCCCGGCCTGATGCCGGACAACCCGAAGCTGCTCGTGCCGGACTGGACGAAATTCCTGCCGTTGGAGGAAACGAGCATCGCCAAAGCGTTTCAATCCGCCGGCTACGCCACCGCGAGCATCGGCAAGTGGCATCTCGGCGACGAGGCTTTTTTCCCCGAGAAGCACGGCTTCGATGTCAACATCGCCGGCCTCAACGCCGGCGCGCCGCCGTCCTACATCGCGCCTTGGGGAATCGCCACGCTGACGGAGGGCAAGGAGGGCGAATATCTGACCGACCGGCTCGGCGAGGAAGCCGCGGGCTTCATCGAGCGCTCGAAGGATCAACCTTTCTTCCTCTACCTGCCGCACTTCGCCGTTCACACGCCGATCCAGGGCCGCGCCGATCTCGTCGAAAAATACCGCGCCAAACTCAAGCCCGGTCTGCGCCACAGCAACGCCGCCTACGCCGCGATGGTCGAGAGCCTGGACGCCGCCGCCGGGCGCGTGCTCGCCAAGCTCGATGAACTCGAACTCACCGGCCGCACGCTGGTCGTCTTCACCTCGGACAACGGCGGCCGCATCACGCGCGGCACCACGAGCAACGCGCCGTTGCGTTACGGCAAGGCCTCCGCCTACGAGGGCGGCGTGCGCGTGCCGCTCATCGTCCGCTGGCCGGGCGTGACGAAACCCGGCAGCGTCAGCGACGTGCCCGTCATCACGATGGATTGGTTCCCCACGCTATTGGAAGCCGCCGGATTGAAACCGCAGCCGATCACTTCGCCCAGCGGCGCCTCGGGCCGTGACGGTGTCAGCCTCGTCTCCCTGCTGCGCGGCGACGATGACGGAAGCATCGCCCGCCGCGAACTGTTCTGGCATTACCCGCACCATCAGCACTATCAACTCGGCGGCACGATGGGTTATGGCGCGATTCGTTCGGGGGATTTCAAACTGATCGAGTTCTACAACGAGGCCATGCGCGTCGAGTTGTATAATATCCGCGAGGACATCGGCGAGCAGCAAGACTTGGCTGCCACACTGCCGGAGAAAACCGCCGAACTGTGCGCCCGCCTGCACGCATGGCGCGCGGAAGCCGGCGCGCAAATGCCCACACCCAATCCCGCCCACGATCCCGCCAGACCCGAATACACTCCGCCGCCGCAAACGGCAGGAAAGAAAAAGGCGAAGTGACATCGCGCCCTGCAAGGTGATTGGCTGATTCTTGAAGCAAAGCAACAGGTGGAAAAAGACTTTCCCTCCCGCCGATGAGGCGGGCGCTGTTGCAAAAGGCATCCGGGCAGGATAAGAATGCAGGCAAGATGACAAAACTGATCGGACTCTCTGGAAGTTTGCGTGCTGGCTCGTTCAACACCGGTCTGCTTCACGCCGCCGCTGAAACGCCGCCGCCGGAGGTGGAACTCATCGTGAAAACCATTCACGGCATCCCGCTCTACGACGGCGATCTTGAGGCAGGGCAGGGCATTCCGTCCGCGGTCGTGGACTTGGGCGCGGCCATTGCGGAGGCGGACGGCCTGATCCTGGCCACGCCGGAATACAACAGCTCCATCCCAGGCGCGTTCAAAAACGCGATCGACTGGCTTTCGCGCATCGAGGACGGCCCACGACCGGTCTTTACGGATAAGCCGGTCGCCGTGATCGGCGCGTCGCCCGGCGGATTTGGCACGCTTTCCAGCCAAGCCGCCTGGCTTCCCGTGCTGCGCGCCCTCGAAACACGGCCCTGGTTCGGCGGACGGCTTCTGGTGTCACGCGCGTCAGGGTTGTTTGACAGCGGCGGCCGTCTCACCGATGCGGGCACGCGGGAAAAGCTGCGTGAATTCGTGGCCGGGTTCGCCGCCTTCGCGCGCGCCGCCGGCAACTGATGCCGTGTTTATTGGTGTCCAGGCTTCAGCCGACCTCAAAAAGGCGGCTGCGCCGCGTGGGTTTTCGAATCGCCTGAAGGCTGCACACCAACACCCGCGCGAGCATAAGCGGCGGACATGCTCAGCCAAAGAACAAGGCATTTCACAATCAGGGCGGCCTCGCCAAGATTCGCTTGTTTAGAAACTCATCATCCAACGAAACTAACATCATGAAAAAACTTCTTCGCATCCATCACAGCTCCGCCATGCACTGGGTCGGCAACGGCTTCCCCGTGCGCTCCGTCTTCGATTACAACGGCCTGGGCCGCGAGCTGAACCCCTTCATTCTGCTCGACTACGCCGCGCCGCACGCCTTTCCTCCCGGCAGCGGACGCCGCGGCGTGGAGGCGCATCCGCACAAGGGTTTTGAAACCGTCACCGTCGCCTATCAAGGCGAGTTGGAGCATCGCGACTCCAGCGGCGGCGGCGGCAAAATCGGCGCGGGCGACGTGCAGTGGATGACCGCCGGACGCGGCATCGTCCACGAGGAATTTCATTCGTCCGAATTCACCCAAAACGGCGGCGTCCTGCAAATGGTCCAACTCTGGGTAAACCTGCGCGCCCAGGATAAAACCGCGCCGCCGCGCTATCAAACCCTGCTCAAAACGGACATCCCCACCGTGCCGCTGCCCGAAGGCGCGGGAACTGCGCGTATCATCGCCGGGGACTACGCCGGACAAAAAGGTTCCGCCCAAACCTTCACGCCCATCGACCTGTGGGACGTGAGCTTGCGCGCGGGCAAAGCGGCGGAACTGCCGCTGCCGGACGGCCACGTCACCGCCCTCCTGGTGCTGAGCGGCGCTGTCACGATCAACGGCGACCGCAAAGCCGGTGCAGGAGACCTCGCCATCTTCGAGCGCAACGGCGGCGGCATCGCCCTCGAAGCGGGAACGGACGCGCAGTTGCTGCTCATGAGCGGCGAACCGATTGACGAGCCTATCGCCGGTTACGGCCCCTTCGTGATGAACTCGCACGCGGAGATCCAACAGGCTTTCGAGGAATACCAACTCGGCAAAATGGGGGAGATTTGATGCTTGCCACCAAGCGGTGAGAACGGGTCGAATAGGCACAGGAACGCGGGCCGGGTGTCCCGAAGGGTGCAAAGCGGGGGGATCACTTCCGCACGAACACCACGCGGCGGGAGTTCGTAGTCCTGGGAGAGTTCTTTGACGAACTTGTCCTTCGTGACCAGTGGGCGGGCGGGTTCTTGGCTCACACGAAGACGCCAAGGCACGAAGTTTTTTTGCTACGGACTGCCGATGACAGGCCATGATCCGCCGACGGATCCCTGGTGCCGCAGCAAGGACGGGAACACACTGGAAGCGGGATCGGGTGTGACGGGCTGGTGTGTTTCGGGGTGCAGGAACAGGCAACCGACTTCTCCGGCTGGCAATCTCTCCACCAAATGCCTTCCTTCGTCGATGGCGGCGGTCCATTTCGCTTTTAGCTCGGGGAGGCTGAGCGGCTGGGTGAGATGCAGGGAGTCGATGTCGGCCTGCCGGTAGCGGGCGAAGCGGTCGGCTAGATCGAGAATGAGCCGGGGGTTGAGACCCTCGTCCTTGCCTGCTGCCGCCCAAGCCAAAGCCCCCAGCG
The DNA here is from genome assembly GCA_964573315.1 of uncultured Verrucomicrobiaceae bacterium. Classification (GTDB taxonomy): domain Bacteria; phylum Verrucomicrobiota; class Verrucomicrobiia; order Verrucomicrobiales; family Verrucomicrobiaceae; genus JAGRPD01. Next base: position 14,106 of record CAZNKC010000037.1, read on the forward strand.
AGAGGTAGGTCTCGTGCAGATGGATGGCATCGACGAAGTCCCGCGGTTCGGCACGACCGGAGAGGGCGAGGAGTTTGTTGGTGGCGGCATCGGCAAAGTGGAGCCTCCAGCCGAGTTCTTCATCCGGCTCCACGGGGTAGAAGCGGAAGGCGGTTAACGGCATAACTGAGCAGCGAGTTGGAAGGCGTGGCGGTCTCCGTGACGGCGGAGCCCTTTAATGATGATGGGCAAGGTCTCCTCCGTGACGGCAAAGCCGGGAGAGAGAGACCAGAAGCAGGTGGTGCGGTAGGCTGCCAGCGCAGCACGAGCCGCAGCCAGCGTATCTGGCGTTACCCGGCCAAGCGGACCGTTTGGATTGGCGATTTTCATGGATGGATTATCTCACACGAAGGCACAAAGGCACGAAGGATTTTTGTTTTGAAGGTGGAGTGCCAACCCGGCAAGATGGGAAAAATTGAATCCTGACGTCACCCTCCGTACCGCTCCTTACTCAGCCGGATAGCTGACGCCAATCAACTTCCAACCGGCGGCGAGGAGGCCGGCGGTGGCGGCGGGTGACAGGCGGCCGGTATGGAGCAGCACCTTCGACGCGCTGCCGAGGTCGTCGCGCTGTGCGAAATGCGCGACCTCCTCGGTCCACGTCACATAATCGACCGGCGCAGGCACATGAAGCTCGCCGTCCGCGGTGGCCGCGCCCGGCAGACGGCCCAGCACTTGCAGCGAGACGTAGCTGGCGTCGCCCAGACGCTGCCGTTCCGCCAGAATGGCCAGCGCGGATATCAGAAATTCCGCCTGCTCCGGCGTCTCGCAGGCATTCGCCAGCCGGACCAAGTGGTCCCGGCCCTCCGCCTCCGGCATGGCTTCGAGATAGGTGACGATGCGATGCCGCCGCGTCGTGCTCAGGGCGTGGTGAGCCTGGAAGCTCTTGATGTCTTCGAGCGCCACGCCCATCGCTGTGAGCGCCCGTTCATCACGCAGCGCGAGTTCACCGGAGGTCAGCGCGTAGGTGTCTTCGGGAATGCCCACCATTTTGGTGGCCGCGACGGCGAGGCCGGCGGAAGCCGCGGCCGCGCCGATACGCAGCGGCAGGCCGCCGGCGAAGAAGGCCCAGGTGACCTTGTCCATTTCCTCTTGGAGCCGTTCGTTGTCGGAGTAGGGATCGACGCCGAGCTGTCTGGCGGTATCGAGCTTTGCCTTGTCGAATCCCGCGGCGCTTTTGGCCGCGTTGCCGAGGCCGCGCCCGGCTGCTGCGGCCGCCTGGCCGGGATCGGTGTCATCACTCCTTATGGCATCGCCCACGCGATCAACCGCATTGGTCACGCCGCGGCCAACCTTGGTGAAGAAGTGCCGCACCGTCTTCGGCGCTTGTTTCACGGCATCGACCGGATGGGTGACGATGCCCTTCACGGCGTCGATGGGCTGCTCGATCGAGCGTTTGAGTCCTTCGGCGAAAAGATCGCTCTTGCTGGTCTCCATCAGCTTGCGGATGGCCCCGGCTTCGACGATCCGCCGCTTCGCCTCCGGCACGCCGGTGGCCGTGAAAACGCCGAAGTCCGTGTCGATTTCAAAGTGGGCCATGTAACCGTCGGTCACGGCTTGGCCACGCACCCGGTGCGACGGACCTTGCAGCAACTCGACCGGCAAAAAGTCGGAGGCGCTCAACAACACGCCGCTTTCGGACGGCGCGGGGACTTGGGAAAAGGCCGGCCATGCGAGCGCCGCCAGCACGAGCAAAAAGGGGGATGCGTGGTTCATGGGATGGCGCAAAGATGCATCGGTTCTAACAACTCCGCCAGCGGTTCCTGGCCCCGCCGGTCAGAATCCGGGAGACTGCCGCCACCGTCAGGTTGACAACCACCCATATTATGCCAACAAGGACGCATGATTAAAATTCTTGCCGCCGTGGGGTTGTTGGGAATGTGTTCGTGCGCGTCGATCAAGACGGAGCGGACGCCGGGAGAATCCTTGAGCGGCAAGAAGACTTTTTACGTGGAGCGTTTGGAAGGCGAGGAGTCGGGCCTGCACCGGGTGATTGCGGACGAGTTGAGCCTCCTCGGGTTTGCCGCGTCAGCCGGTGAGAAAGGGCAGGGCCCTCAAAAAGTGGATGCCCTGGTGACTTACTGGGACAAATGGTTTTGGGACATCACCCCCTATCTCCTTCAGTTGGACATCAGGGTTATCGATCCCAAGACGCGGAACCTCATTGCGAAAGGAACATCCTACCGCCCCTCCATGCAACGGCGCAGCCCCAAGGAGATGGCCAAAGAGACTTTGAACGCCATCTTTGAGAAAAGCGAGAAGGCGGCGCCGTGATTCCCGTCCGGCCCGGCCGTGTCATCATGAACCTAAAAACCGAAATGGTGGCCTACGGAACACGCGGAATACCCAGAATTTGAAAGATGGCGGCACAAATGGGGATTCACCCAAAAGGCGAGAGTCGTTTTCAGCAGACCCGGCTTTTCTTTCCGTTTATTCCGCGTATTCCGTAGGCTCTCATTTTCCTTTTCAGGATGAAACATCTGCCCGCCCTCGCCGCCTGCGCTTTCCTCGCCGGAGCCTGCGCCGCCGCGCCGGAAATCCCGGCGGCAGCGCCACCGTATCCACCGAGCCCGGTTATCGCGGGCATCGACTGGGCGCCGAAGGAAAGCATCATTCGCCAAGCCAAGGACGGCGACAACTGGCCGCTGACCTGGGCCGATGATGACGCGCTCTACACGACGTGGGGCGATGGCACAGGCTTCGTGCCGAAGGTGGAGAAGAAGCTCAGCCTCGGCTTCGCGCGCGTCACCGGCGGACCGTCAGACTTCACCGGCGTGAATGTGCGCTCTCCAGACGAACAACTCGGCCAGGGCCGCGCGGGCAAAAAAGGCTGGGGCATGCTCGGTGTCGAAGGCGTGCTCTATCTTTGGCTCGGCCATGCCGACAACCAAGGCGGCATGGCGCAGCTTGCGTGGTCGCACGATCATGCGAAGACGTGGACTTTTGCCGATTGGAAGTTCGCCGAGTTCGGCATGATGGGCTTTGTGAATTTCGGGAAAAACTACGCCGGCGCGCGCGACACGTTTGTTTATGCCTATTCGCACGACGATCCGCGCGCCGACACGCCGGCGGACCGTTTCATCCTCCTCCGCGCGCCGCAGGATCAAATCACCCGGCGCGAGGCGTGGGAATTTTTTGTGAAACTCGACGCGAAAGGCCAGCCCGTCTGGACGCACGACATCCACGCTCGCGGCGCCGTCTTCGAGCATCGCGATGCCTGCCTGCGCTCCGCGATGACTTACTGCGCGCCGTTGCGGCGCTACCTCTGGTGGCAGCATCTCCCGCAGCCGCCCGGCGCCACAAATGACCGCGGCGACACCCGTTTCACCGGCGGCTTCGCCATCTACGACGCGCCGGAACCGTGGGGGCCGTGGACGACGGCATTCTTCACCGGACAATGGGACACCGGCCCCGGCGAGCACGGCGATTTTCCCGCGAAATGGATGAGCGCCGACGGCCTGACCCTGCACCTCGTCTTTTCCGGCGACGATGCCTTCTCCGTGCGTCAGGCGAAGCTGCGGCTGCGGTAAACTCCATATCATGACCGGCGGATTCGCCGCGTCGTTTTGCCCGGCACCCACACGCCTTCGGCGAGCAGGCTCCAGGGCCGCGCGGGCACACCGTATTCCTGGCGGTGGATCATGCCCACCACGGCATCCACGGCCATGCCGCCGATCATCCGCGGGTTTTCATCCATGCCACTGACGGCGCCGGAGCCGGCCGGGATGGTGGCGGAGGCGAGGCCGACGTGCTTGGGTACCAGGCAACCCTCGCTTTTCAGCCAAGCGGTTGTTTGGGCGATCCACGCGGGAGAGACGATGATGCCATCAGGGCGTTGTTCGTGAAACCAAGCGCGGAAGGAGCCGGCATTGAAAACATCCGCGAGCAGGGGTTCCAATCTCGCGCCGCCGGTTTCCCGTTGAGCGATCAGGTAGCCGCTGAGGTAATTTTGATCGACACGCTCGTTGTTGGCGGAAGGCAGCGCCAGGCCGATGCGGCGGTAACCGAGCGCATGAAGATGATGCACGGTCTGCTTCATGTTCCGCGACTGATGGTTCATCACGACGTTCAGTTGCGGCCGGCGCAGCGAGTAACCGAGGGCGACGGCGGAAAAAGCTTTCCAATCGAAAACGATCCCCGTCTGGGTGGCGGGCAAGGGAGCGGCGATGATGCCTTGCACACCGCGGGCCAGCAGGATCTGCGCCGCGCGTTTCGGAGTCAGCCCCGGCTCGGCAAGCCAGAAATCCTCCAGGCGATAGCCAAGCTCGCGGGCGCGTTTCTCCGCGCCTTTGAAGTAGGCTTCGGCGTGGGTCATGTCGCGCCAACCGTTTACCGTGGGAAAATGCGTCAGCCAGATGAGCGTGCCCTGGAATTGCTTCTCGCGGCCCTGGATGCGATAAGCGTTCAGAGCCGCCAAGGCGGGATCAGGGCGATACTGGTGCTTTTCGGCCAGCTTGCGGATCATCTCGCGTGTCGAGGCTGAAATCGAAGGATGCCCGCGCAGCGCCAGTGAAACGGTCATCGGCGAAACACCGGCGATGCGGGCGAGGTCGCGCTGTGAGATGCGGTTTTTCATGAAAGTGGGGCAACCATCTTGGTTGCCCGATCTGCATTGGGCAACCAAGATGGTTGCCCCACTTTACAGTAAAAGCTGAAAGCAGGTATCCGCAAGCGCCGTGCCGCCATTATCATCGGCGCATTGATGAGCAAAGTGTCCCCAGCCCAGAATTATGATGTGATCGTCTCCGGTGGCGGCCCCGCCGGGGTGGCGGCGGCATTGGCGGCGGCGCGGCGCGGGGCGCGGACGCTGCTGGTGGAGCGTTACGGCTTCTGCGGCGGCATGGCGACGGCGGCGCTGGTGAATCCGTGGGCGGGCCATGCTTGGCACGACCATGTCGATGAGCAGAGCGGCAGGCGGGCCTCGTTGATCGGCGGTGTTTTCAAAGAGGTGGCGTCGAGACTGCGCGAAGGCGGCGGGTTCGGCTCGGTGCTTTCGGATTCGGCCTTCGATGAAGAGCTGCTCAAGCGCGTGTATGACGCGCTGCTGCTGGAGGCGGGGGTGACGGTGCGCTATCACACTTACGTGACGGCCGTGCAAATGGCGGACCGGCGGCTCGCGGCCATCACCGTGACCTCCAAAGGCGGTTTTGAAACGTTTGCGGCGGGCAATTTTGTGGATGCGTCCGGCGATGCGGATTTGGCGGCGATGGCGGGCTGCGGCTTTACCGTGGGCCGCCCGGAGGATGGGCTGACTCAGGCCATGACGGTGAGTTTTCGCATGGCGAACGTGGACAAGAGCGCCATGATCGCCACCGGCAGCCTGCGCCAGGCGCGCGCGCTGGTGGAGCCGTATTTCCAGCAGGCGCTGGCGGCGGGAGAGCTGCATTATCCTTACCGCAATTTCATCCATTTCTACGACTACCCGCGCCCCGGCGTGCTGCATTTTAACATGACACGGATCAATCATGTGTCCGGCCTGAGCGCGGAGGATTTGTCGGCGGCGGAGATGGAGGGGCGGCGGCAGGCTTATGTGATGGGCGACTGGCTGCGCCGTGCGGTGCCTTGGTTCGCGGAGGCGTATGTGGAAAAAATCGCCTGCCAAGTCGGGGTGCGTGAAACGCGGCATATTCACGGGCGTTACACCATGACGCAGGAGGACATCGTGCAGGCGCGCAAGTTTCCGGACGGCATCACGCGTTCGCGCTATTTCATCGACATTCACAATCCGGCGGGCGCGAAGGACGTGCATCAGCAGGAGGGCGCGAAGGGCCAGGTGAAGGCGGAGTTCGGCCCGCCGCAAGGCGATTACTACGAGGTGCCGTTTCGCAGTCTGGCGCCGGTGGACTGCCCGAACCTGCTCGTCGCCTGCCGGGCGCTGTCCGCCACGCACGAAGCCGCCGCCGCCGTGCGGGTGATGGCGACGATGCACGGCATTGGCGAAGCCGCGGGCATCGCCGCCGCGGAGGCGGCGCGGAAGGTTTGCGATGTCGCCGATATTTCCGGAGAATGGGTGCGCACGCAAATCCCTTATATGTCTGAGGGGCCGGACTTCGGTCAGCCGTGGTGTGGCTTGACCGTGGAGGATGAAATTTCCAGTGCCGTTATTGTTTAACTCTCAACCCGATTTGATATGATGAATGCGTTCCATAACTATCCCGCAGGACATGAAATGAGCATTGAATCCGTAGGCCGGGTGTCCCGAAGGGCGCCAGGCTGGCGGTGTGTGCGCGCGCGCGCGGGGAAAGCCGGGCGGGCTGCGCCACACCCGGCCTACGTTCCGAATGCCTGCCCAGGGATGGTGATGAATGCGTTGCTGGTTTTCTCGCTGGTGGCTTTGCAAGGATTGACATTTGCCGAAGCCGGCCGGCCGGTGCGCGCTTTGGACAATGATCCGGTGATCGTCGCCGAATCTCCCGAGCCGACCACCACCGCGATGTATACTCCCAGCATTGCGAGGCTGCCATCGGGCCGCTTGCTCGCTTCTTACACGCAAACAAACCGGAAAATAAAACAGGGGCAGACATGGCTGGTCAGTTCCGATGACGGCGGGAAAACGTGGACGAAACGCGCTGCCTCACCCACCAACCAGGGCCGGTTGTTCACGGCCGGTGGAGCGGTTTATTACATGGCGATGCGTTTTTACATTTCGCCCGGCAGCAATCCCAAGGGCGAACCGATGTGCATCCAACGCTCCACGGACGACGGAGAAACCTGGAGCGAGCCCGCCAACTTGGCCGAAGGTACTTGGCATCAAACCGCGGCCAATGTCTGGCAGGCGAACGGCAACGTCTATCTGGTCATGGAGCGGCTGGCGGTGGACAACATCCGCAGTTGGTACGTGGGCTCCCTGGCGCCGGTGTTGATGCGCGCCAAGGCCACCGACGATCTGACCCGGCGCGAGGCCTGGACTTTTGCCAGCGAGCTGACCTTTCAGGATTTGATTCCCGGTTATCGCGAAAACCAGCTCGCGCTGGATTTTTTCGGCATCCCCTTTTACCCGCAGAGCTTTCCGCTCAGCACGCCGATTGGTCGCGGGGAAAAATTTCCGCCGATCGGCTGGCTGGAAACCAACGTGGTGCAGATCGTGGATCCGCATCATGACTGGTACGATCCGGCGGGTCGCACCTTCCATCTGTTCGCGCGCGCCCACACCGGCATGACCAACTACGCCGCCGTGGCCAAAGTCACCGAAAACGCGGACGGCACGATGACCACCTCGCTGCAAAAAGCGCCTTCCGGCAAGACGCTGCTGTTTCTTCCCTTTCCCGGCGGTCACATGCGGTTTCATGTGCTCTATGACGAGGCGACCAAGCTGTACTGGATGCTTGGCTCGCAATCCACCGACTCGATGACGCGGATCGAGCACTTGCCGGAGGATCGGTATGGCAGACCGGACAACGAGCGCCACCGCATGGTGCTGCATTTTTCCCGCAACATGGTGGACTGGTGTTTCGCCGGTTTGGTGGCGACGGGCAACACGCCGAAGGAATCCCGCCATTATGCGTGCATGGATTTCGACGGCGAGGATCTCGTCATCGTCTCGCGCAGCGGCGACGCGCGCGCCCGCAGCGCGCATGACGGCAACCTCATCACCCTGCACCGGGTGCGCAACTTCCGCGATCTGGTCTATTAGATAAGTTGAGAGTTGAAAGTTGAGTGTTGAGAGAAATTCCCACGCGCAACGCCTGCATCCATCTCTCAACCCTCAACTCTCAACTTCTCATGAATCTCCACTGGCTCGACCTCCTCGTCATCGCGCTCTACTTCGCGGTGACGCTGACGGTGGGGCTGTGGTTCTCGCGGAGGAACCGCGACACGGAGCGTTATTATCTGGGCGGCAGGAATTTCCCCGGCTGGGCCGTGGGACTGAGCTTCATCGGCGCCACGATCAGTTCGGTGACGTTCATCGCTTATCCGGCGGACAGTTTCAAAACTGCCTGGGTGCGGCTGCTGCCGAATCTGGCTTTTCCCTTCGTGGTGTTGGTGGCGGCCTGGGTTTTTGTGCCGTTCTTCCGCGGCGGCAAGGTCAAATCCGCCTATCATTACCTGCACCTGCGGTTTGGCGCGTCGGCAGCCGTGTATGCGGCGCTGGTGTATCTGCTGGCGCAGATGGTGCGCATGGCCACCATCACCTATCTGCTGGCGGTGCTGCTGTCGAACCTGCTGGGGCTGCCGTTGTTAGGTTGCGTGGCGCTGGTGGCGGGCTTCACCGGTCTTTACACGACCAAGGGCGGTTTCGCCGCCGTGGTGTGGACGGAGGTGCTGCAAACGATCGTCCTGCTGGCGGGGGCGCTGGGCTGCGTGTTGGTGGTGTTGAACGCGGTGCCGGGCGGATTGCCGGAGGTGTGGTCGCAGGCGCTGGCGGCGGGCAAAATCGCATTCTCCGATCTGAACACGGCCACTGGTGAACTGGAGCCTTTGCGCGGCGGTTTTTCGTTGTCGGAAAAAACGATGGGGATGCTGCTGCTCGTGGGCGCCGCCCAATACATCGCCGGTCAGCTCGACCAGGATACGGTGCAGCGTTGGTGCGCGGCGAAGTCGGCCCGGGAAGCACGCAAGTCCATGCTGGTGCTGGGCTTCGGCGCGCTGCCGATCTGGGCGATGTTCATGTTCCTGGGCACCTGTTTGTGGGTGTATTACCAGCAGCAGCCGGACCCGGTGGCCGCGGCGGTGCTGGCAGGCGCGCGCAAGGCGGAGGACATCCTGCCGCATTTCATCCTGACCGCGCTGCCGCATGGCATGGCGGGGTTAGTGATTTCCGCCGCGCTGGCCGCGGGCATGTCCAGCCTGGGCACCTGTGTCAGCGCCGCCAGCATGGTATGGATTCAGGATCTCTACCGGGCGCATCTGGTGAAGAATCGCGAGGATGCCCATTATCTGCGTGTTGGCAAAGCGGCCTCGGCGGCGCTCGCCGTGCTGATGGCGGGAGGCGCGGCTTTGTTTCATCTGGCGGACACGAAGACGCTGATGGATACTTTCATCATGGTGACGGCACTATTCGGCGGCGGCATTTCCGGCGCGTTCTTGTTCGGCATGTTCACACGCATGGGAGACCATCGCGCCGTGCTGGCCGGCATTGCCGCCACGATGGCTTTCACCGGCTACACCGCGCTGGGGCAGTTCAAAATTTTGCCGCGCGCGTTTGATCCCTACTACACCGCCATCCTGGCCAACCTGGTGATGCTGACGGTCTGCGCTTTGGCGGCCAAATGGCTGCCCGCCAGACCGCGCGACCTCGGCCAGCTCACCATCTGGGATCCGCCCTCGAAGCCATGACCCGGCAGCTATCGGCGGGGCAAGCCTCCTTCTTGTCCGCGCGCTCGCCGGTACTTTACAGAGAAAGCCACCGGCGGGATTCATGCCGCGAAAGCATTGCGTACTATTCATCGATGAAACACATGAACCCCTTTTCCCTGATCGCTGTCCTGTTGACAACCGCCGTTGCCACTGCCGCCGCATTGGAGTTGAAGCCCCTGTTGCCGGATGACAGACAACGCCCGTATCGCGCCAATGTGCTGCTGCTGGGGCAGACGTTGCCCGGTTCCACCGCCGGGACGGTGCAGGACGCGATGCAGGATGCGGCCACGCTGTACCCTCTGGCACAATCTGCCGGGACCGCGGAGCAAACGCTGGCGCTGCTGGAAGGCCCAGCCTGGGAGCGGCTCGCCAAACGCCGTTGGCACGCTGTTTTGATCCATCTGCCCAAAGCGGAACCTCCCACTGCGGCTGAGGCCAAGCTGGACACCCGGCTGCGGGAGCTGGCTCCTGCGCTGGTATGGCGGGATCCGCGCCAGGGGGCGGGTGCGGACCCGATGATCGAGAGCTTGCGGAGCGCTTTGCTGCAAAAATCACCTCCGTGGGCGGAGTTGCCGGAGGGGGAGAGGCGCGATCCGGCCATGCTGCTGGAGGCGGAGCATTTGCTGAGTGATCCGGACCAACTGGAGCTGGTTCCATCCCGAACGGCAACGGTGTTCAATGCGGTGGAAGGAGAGTGGCAATTCAATCTGCATTCGTTCATCGCGCATCATGATGGCAAGTTTTGGGCGATCTGGTCCTCGGGACGCGTCGATGAGGACAGCAGCAGCCAGTTGATCCGCTATGCCACGAGCGAGAACGGATTGAAATGGAGTGAGGCGCGCATCCTCGCCGGTGATCCCGATGGCGAGGATGGGCCGCTGCGCTGGCTGGCTTCAGGATTGTACGTGAGGGATGGCAGACTTTATGCCCTTGGCTGCCTGAATGTGGCCGGCCACAAGGATGGAAAGATCTGGGCGGATGCGAAACTGATGCGCATGGAATGGAAGGGCGGCGAATGGGGAGAAGGCGAGCTGTTTGCGGACAAGTGCATGGTGTATTTCCCGCCGATGCCGGTGAAGGGACGCGATTTCCTGGTCTGGCGTGATGAATACGCGCATTTCTTCACCGCGCGCTCCCTGCCGGGCGCGGCGCAATGGGAGGTGAAGAAGCACCCCCATTTTCCGCCCGACTATCGCATGAGCGAAACTTCGGCCTATGCCGATGCGGACGGAGTGCTGCATTTGATCATCCGCGATCAAGGCAAGACCAGGAGGATTTATCATTCGCTGAGTTTTGACGATGGCGGGACATGGACCCTGCCGGTGAAAACGAACTATCCCGATGCGGTGAGCAAGAATGCTGCCGGACGCTTGAGCAACGGCTGGTATTATCTGATCAACAATCCGAAAACCACCTCGCGTGATCCGCTGGCCATCACGTTCAGCAAGGACGGCTGGACTTACGGCCGGCCCAAAGGCCTGCGCATGGGATCGCCAAAGCGGCGGTTTGAAGGCAAGGCCAAGGCCAACCACAGCTTCCAATATGCGGATGCGATGGAATACGATGGCAAGCTATGGGTGATTTACTCGACGAACAAGGAGGATATCGAAGTGTCCTCCTATGACATCGACATGCTGTTAAAATAACAGGTTCATGGGCCGCCGTGCCCGCTGCCAGCCCGCATCCGCCGCGCTCCAGGCGCAATCCTTTGGAAAAGCAGCGGCCTTGGCCGCCGTTTTCTTGGCTGCATGAACCGGATCGCCGCTTTTCTCCTGCTGCTCACCGCAACCACCTGTGGCGCCGATCCGGCGGCGGGTTTGCGTTTGAGCGTCACCCCTCTGACGAGCGGGCCGCGGCATCATTTCTTCGGTTACATCGGCCATGTGGGCACGACCCCGTGGAACCGGAGCGGACGTTACATCGTCGCCTTGCGGACGGAGTTTCAAGACCGCATGCCCCGGCCTGATGACGCGGCGGAGATCGTCTTGATTGACACGCAAAACGGCAACGCCATCACCGTCGTGGAGCGCAGCTTGGCGTGGAATCCGCAGCAGGGCACGATGCTTTATTGGAATCCGTTGGAGCCGGAGACGCAGTTCTTTTTTAACGACCGTGATCCCGCCACGAACGAGGTGTTCTGCGTGCTTTACGACATCGAGCAGCGCCGCCGCGTGACGGAGTTCCGGCATCGTGACACGCCCTTTGGCAACAGCGGCGTGGCGCAGCGCGGCGGCTGGTTTCTTGGCATCAACTACGCACGTCTGGCGCGCCTGCGACCCGTGACCGGCTACCCCGGCGCGCGTGACTGGACCATCGGTGTCGCGCAGCCGGAGAACGACGGCATTTTCAAAGTGAACACGATCACGCGGGAGGCCGGCCTGCTCATCTCGTTCAAGCAGATCGCCGACACGTTGCGCGCGGCGCATCCGGAGGTGGAGGGCAGGGACTTGTTCATCAACCACACGCTTTGGAACCGCGACGGCGACCGTGTGTTCTTTTTCGTGCGCGGCGATTTCGACCAGCGCGACCGCTGCAACATTCCCTGCGTGATGAACGCCGACGGCACAAACCTGCGGGCGCTCGGCCTGTTCATCGGCGGGCATCCCGAATGGGAGCTGGGCCACCGCATGATCGGCCAGGACGGCGACCGCCAGATCATCTACGACACGGACGACATGCGCGTCGCCGGTGAACTGGGAACGCCGGAAATGTTTCCCAAACCCGGCGGCGACGTGGCGCTCTCGCCTGATGGCGAATGGTTCGTCAACGGCCACAGCGAGAAGAGCCAAAACTACTACACGATCCTGCGCCGCGGCGACGGCGCGTGGGCGCGTTCGCCGGGCTTTGACAAAGGCGGCTTCAGCGGTGATCTGCGCCTTGATCCCGGCCCGCTGTGGAGTCGCGACAGCACCCAGGTGCTCGTGCCGGGCATCGCGGCGGATGGCACGCGGCAGTTGTCCCTCATCTCCATCACACCGGCGGACACGGCGGTGCGGCAGTGAGGAAAAGAGGCTTGGTGTGATGAAAGCGGCCGGTCTATTGCGCGGCGGGCTGCTTGAGCGCATACGCCGCCAGCGCGTTCTTCCAGAAATACTTCTCCATCGCCGCCTGCCCTTTGCCGGCGAAATACTCCCGCACCAGGGCGAACACCGTTGCATAAGGCGCGCCGCGGTCGCTCACCGGCCAGTTGCTGCCATAGATCAGCCGGTCCTCGCCGAAGCATTCCCACAGATGATCCAGCACCGGCAGGTAGTAGGCCAGATCGCGTGGCGCTTCGCCCTCCGGCTCCCGCACCTGCTCCACCAGCGCGGACACCTTCATGAAAACATTCGGACACTGCGCCAGCGCCGCCACCGCGTCTTTCCAGCCTTCTTTGATTTGAGCCGGATCGCCGGAGCCGCCCAGGTGATTGATGACGATCCGCAACTCCGGCACGGCCTCCGCCAGTTGGCGCGCATGCGGCAGCATCGTGACCGGCCCATTGAGATCCAGCTCCAAACTATGCTCCGCCAGCACCTTCGCTCCGGTTAGCACAGCGTCCGCGTTTTGGTCGATGTTCACCAGCCCGCCCCGCCAGCGCACGCCGCGGAATTTCGGACTCGCGGCAAAGCGTTTCACATGGGCCGCAAAGTCCGCGTCGTTCGGGTCCAAATTCCCCACCACACCGATCAACCGCGCATCCTTGGCCGCGAGATCGAGCAGCCACTGATTATCCTCCACCCACGGGCTGGCCTCCACCACCACGGTCTCCGTCACCCCATGCGGTGCAGCCGCCGCCGCCCAATCATCCGGCAGCACCGTCCGATGCAGCTTGCTGTCCCGCGGCGGCCAGGGCACGCCTTGCGGCCTTGTTGGATCGTAAAAATGCGTATGCGTGTCGATCACCCGTGCCGGACGCGCCGCCGCGCCGGACACAGCGCCCGCCGCCACAGCCACTCCCGCGCCCGCCGCCGTCTGGAAAAAAGCTCTGCGTTTCATCCGGCGCATACTACTCCAAAGCGGCGCCCGTGCGCCAGCCATTTCTCGGGGTTGAACCCGGCTCGGATTCGACCATATTCACATCATCATGACCACGATGTATCCCATTGATGAAGCGCAGGCCCGCCTTCCGGACTTGTTCGCTGAAGCCGCCGACCACTTGGTTTGCGTTCGCGATGGCGATCGTGTGCTTGGTTATCTGGTCGCCCCGCAACAAGTGGAGGATTGGGAAGCCCAAGTGGAGACAATGGAAATCCTGGCCAATCCGGAAGCCATGCGCGCTCTGGAATCGGCCCGCTCAGGGCAGGCGGCTTATCAGACCTTGCAAGCCCTTGACGACTGACCTCCATGAGGGTTGAACTCGCCCCTCAGGTTGTGGCATTCGTTCGCTCGCTGGCGCCGGAGCCGAAGCGAATGCTCAGAACAGCCCTCCATGCTCTTGAACGAGAAGAGGGAGACATCAAGCCCTTGACCGAAGAACTCGCGGGATATTACCGGCTGCGAGTCGGATCCTATCGAACCTGGACGCTTTTGCGTTGAGCGATCATTTTCTGAAACTTGTTCTTTATGATTGCACAAAAGTGTATTTTGTGATAAACAATCATCATGCTGCTGCGTGAAACATTGCGGACCATTCTGGCGCAACCCGCCCTGCCGCCCCGGCCGGAGGGCGAGGTCACGCGGCATTTGCAGTCGAAGTGGGGCCGCGGCATGGCCTCTCATGCCTTGGTGTTGACGGGTGTCAGGCGTTGTGGCAAGAGCACTTTGCAAGGACAAGTGCGGCGCTCGCTCAAGGGCGCGGCGGTGAGCGTCAATCTGGAGGACCCGCGGCTCTACGGCCTGGGGCCGGAGGATTTCGCCACGGTGATCGCCGTTCTTGACGAGGAGCACCCGCGCGCGGCGGTCTATCTCGACGAAGTGCAGGAAGTACCGGAATGGGAGCGGCTGGTGCGCGCGCTGCTGGACGCGGGCCGGCGCGTGTGCGTGACAGGTTCCAATGCCAGCCTGCTGGGCCGCGAGCTGGGCGCGAAACTCACCGGCAGGCATCTCTCCCACGAGGTCTATCCTTTCTCCTATCGCGAGTTCTTGGAATACACCGGCGCGAAGGCCGGCGCGGAGAGCTTGGAGGATTATCTCAGGCGCGGCGGATTTGCCGCCTCGCTCCGCGTCGGACCGGAGCTGGGCGCGGTGCTGCTGCGCGAACTGCTGCGGGACGTGGTGCAGCGTGACATCGTCTCCCGTCACGCCCTGCGCGCGGCGCGGCCATTGATGAACCTGGCCCTGCATCTGCTGGCGCATCCGGGCCAGCCGTTGTCGTTGCAGGCGCTGTCAAAAGGCCTGGCGCTGCCGTCCGTGGCGCAAACGGGCCGGCTGGTCGAGTATTTGCAGGATGCATGGCTGCTGCTGGCGCTGCCGCGTTTCAGCGCGTCCTTCAAGCAGCGGGTGAACAGCCCGCCCAAATACTATGCCGTGGACACCGGCTTGGCCGCCGCGAACAATCCGAACCCGACCCCCGACTTGGGCCGCAAATTGGAAAACGCCGTGTTTCTGGCGCTGCGCCGCCAGGGAGTTGCGCCGGCGTTTGCAGCCGCGCTGCACGATTGGGAATGTGATTTTGTGACACCCTCGCTCGCCATTCAATGCTGCGCCCGGCTGACACCGGAGAATCTCCGGCGCGAGTTGCGCGGCCTGCTCCAGGCGGCCGCCTTGCCTGGCGCTGCCGCCAACAAGCCGCGCAAGCTGATGATCGTCACGCTGGATCAGGAGGATGAGTTGAGGGAGCAAGGGCTGCGCATCCGCGTCGTCCCGGCGTGGAAGTGGCTGGATTGACGGCTTCGTAACCCGGCCGTCCCCGGCTGGGTGTGTTGCAATCGTCCCGTTTGCAAACAGGAATGAGGCGGGACCGTGCCAGAGGCAGGCAGGCTGCCCCGGACACACCCAGCCGGGACGGGCCGTGCTACGACACCCGCCTCGGCGAGGCGGTGTACCTTATCCTGCCCCTCAGGTTGCTGCCAGGAAATTGCTTTTGCGGGTGCCGGGCCGGAGTGGCGTTACGGGTGGAGCGGAGACGGGGTGTGAGGGGGTCTGTCCAATCCCAATTCACGACTCACCCCGTTGCCGTTTGCCCCCGCGCGGCCTGCTGGAGGCGGCGCATTTCCCCGAAGAGAGTCCGGTGGCCTTCGATGATGCGATGCTTGAGCGATGGATCGGGGGTGAGATCCCAGTTTCCCCTTTCAAATGAGCCACCGAGGAGGATGCCGTTGGAGCGGGGAAACATATACAGCGTGTCGGTCAGCAGGTTGTAATCCACGGCGGGTTGCGGCAGGAGAAAACTCAACTGGCCCTTGATGGGCGTCAATTCGTCGTCGCCGAACAACTCCCGCGCGCCCAGGCCGCTGCAATTGAAAATCACCGGCGGCGGCAGTTGCAGCGCTTCGTCGGCGTTGGCCAGGTGGCGGATGTCGATGCGGATGCCGGCCGCCTGCGCTTCCTGCAGCAAGGCCGCCAGATAAATGGCCGGCTCGATGAACATGGTGTGAAACCGGCGCGCGAACCGGGCGGGAAACACATGCTCCCCGGGTCCGAAATCACGAAACCCGATCTGGAGATCATGGAGCGCACCGCCGGGGCCGCCGATCCACCCGTTGGCGGGTTCGTCGTCGCTCAGAAAATAGTTCGGCAGCCAGCGGATTCCCCAGCGCGGTCCGGCCAGTTCCTGGAAATATCGAAACGAAAAATTCGCGGCTTCGACAAACTGGCCGGCAAACGTTTCCGTGAGGTGACGGCGGTCGAACACCGAGACGGGCCACCATTGCGCCCCCGCGACATTGGAGGTGGTGTCGGGAGGCAGGGCGCTGGTGTAAAGCGTGACCTCCGCCCCGCGCAATTGCAGAAGCCGGGCCGTGCTCAGCCCCATCACTCCCCCGCCGATGACGGCGCAGGACCGGCCCGCCACCGACCCCGCCATCTGCACGGCGAGATGGGCGCTGCCCCAGGACAACGAGACGCCGCCCCCACCATGGCCGTAGTTGTGAATCAACGTCTTGCCTCCGATCTCCTCCTTTCTGACCACGAAACCCGAGCGCCGGTATGGCCGCAGGCCGGTGACGGTGCGGATTTCAAACGACGCATCCACATCGACCGGCGTGAGCGCCTGGCCTTCGAGATCGCCGGACACCACCGGCGGCGCGGCCTGACGACGCCGGCAGCCTGGCACAAAAGCCAGCCCTCCCACGGCCAGGGAAATGGCGTGACGACGGTTCATCTTGAGCGCGCTCCTCGCTGACACAGCAGATCGACATGAAGCCGCAGGGATTCGATGGCAAGCCGCAAATGCCGCAAAAGTCTGTCTGATAGGTCTGATAGGAAATTGCTTTTGCGGGTGCTGGGCCGGATTGGCGTTGCGGAGACGGGGTGTGAGGGGGTCTGGGGGGAGAGAGGGGAGGAAAAAGGGCAAATTCGGAATGCAGAATGACGAAAGGGGTCGGCCACGGTGTGGTTCACGCCTGAGTTTGGGCGGTGGCAGTGGGTGGACGCAGGGTTCATGGCGGATTTTCCAGCGCGGTGAGAATAGCTCTTCTATCCGCTGCGCCAAGATTTTTTCGGCAGCGGGTTTTATCCGCAGATCTCGCAGATTTTGCAGTGCGGTGAACTGTTGTTGCGGACGGGACCGTGCCAGAGGCAGGCAGGCTGCCCCGGACACACACAGCCGGGACGGGCTGTGCTACGACACCCGCCTCGGCGAGGCGGTGTACCCCCTCAGGTTGCTGCCAGGATGTATTGGCTTTGTTCAGTGCATCATGAAAGGGTCGCCTTTGCCACCAGTTTGAGGGTGAATCCGGCGAGGACGCCTGCCTCCTCGCCTGCCGGCACGACCAAGCTGTGGAATTCCGCCGCGTCACGGTAGCACAACCCGATGTTCTTCAAATCAGCCCTGGCATGGCCAGTCTGTCGCACCGCTGTTTTGACGATGGCATCCAAATGCTCGTCGAGGAAATCCGCGGCAGAGCGGCCTTGCAGCACGTAGTCGGCATCCCAAAACACTTCCAGCATGTCTGCCAGCAGGTTGCTCCAATCCATCGCGTAGGCGGAATCTCTGGCAAAGTGTCGCCAGAGGGATCCAACATACGGCACGAGTGACCTGCTGGCAGGCATCCGCGCGCTGGGTGAAACCGTGATGACTTCGAAAGGATACGCTAAGTCCGTTGGCTGCTCCATGGTCACATCCTGTGTCAGCCAGTCCTCAAGTTCGCCCCAGGATTGAAAGGCGCCCACCGCCGGGTCGCTGCCTGAATCAGCCCATACATAACCCCCCTTGGCCGTGCGGCCGCCCAGGCAGATCCAATGGCATTGCGGTTCGGATCCGATGATCACAGCCTGACCCGTGCCTAGGGCGCGATCCACCACTTTGCGTGTCTGATCAAGGCGCCAAGATTGATGCAGAGCGCTTTTCAATCCGTGAGCGCGCGCCAAGCGCCGGAGTTCAGTGGCTTCCGTGCCGCGGAAGATCAACCTGATGATGCCGGGATGCCGGGAGCGAAGCAGTTGAAAATTGTGGCCTTGGCCGAGGAAAACCATGGCATGGTGCAGAGCGAAAAGACCGCACGACGTTAAATTTCTCAGATCCAGGGCGGTGAGGTTGAAATCCCTGAGCACCGCCTTCCAGTTCTGGTAGGGCAGGAAACCATGCCATTGGGTCGCGACGTTCATGGTGACTGAGGCTCAAGCAATCTCCATGCTCTGGCTTTCAACGGGTTGGGGCATCGTCAGGTGGGGCCGGGTAGCCGATTTCCATCAATTTGATCGCGGCCCAAGTGCCTTTTCGAGCCAATGAAACGTAGGGGTCGATCACGGCGAGTTCGTCCGTGTCGGGCAGGCGCACAACATTCTCATCGTGGAGATCATGGGCAACGACACCCGTGATGGGGTGCAGGTAGGCAAAGTAGTCGTCTCCTTGAAATCCTTCAAGCATCAGTTGGACGGGGCCGAAGCCCAAGAACGCCATGAGATCATCGGTCTCGGATTTGGAGACAAGGGGCCGGCTGGTGTCCACCTCAATATGCGGCTATGAAACCACCGGGGCCAACGCCTTGCTCTTGGCGTTGATCGTGAAGCCTTCGAGCCGGTAGCCCGTTTCCGGGAACAGAACCGAATGCAGACGCATCCTCACCAGGTAATCGCCCAGCGTGCTCTGATTGATCCCGGAGTAGAGCCGTTTGAACCAACGACTGGATTCTTGGTCGTGGAAAACTTGGTGTTCCGCCCCACCACGCCTGCCTTGGTTCTCCCACTGTCTCAAAAAGACCGCCTCATCAACCACGTATCCGCAGTCTTCCACCCATTTCCGGAGCGCTTTGCGTCCGGCGCGGTCAACGATTTCGAGGCGGCTCAACCCCGCGAGGTTCCGCGGGAGCTGTGGGATTTCAGATAGTCGTAACCCTTGAGCGCCTGCTCGGTAGTGAGCTTCGGCCTGCTCGAGACTGAGGCCACCGTGGCCTTCTTCACCGATGATTTCGGCTTCGGCACGATGATGGAGAAGAGCGGTTTCGGCGGGATGGAGGGCATAGCGACCCTTCCATCTTAGTTCCAAAGCTTGATTGGTCAAGGCCAAGAAAACCTTGGCATCCGGCAGACCGGCACTTTGGTTTTGCTGGATCAGCCGTTCGGGTTCAACGGCAGAACTTGAGTTTTCTGGGAAGTTCATGATCAAATGCCGTCTATGAATACCCATTCGGGAAGCCGGGACGCGGACTGGGTTCATGGCGGATTTTCCAGCGCGGTGAGAGTAACTCTTCTATCCGCTGTGCCAAGATTTTTTTCGGCAGCGGGTTGATCCGCAGATTTCGCAGATTTTGCAGTGCGGTGAACTGTTGTTGCGGGCGGGACCGTGCCAGAGGCAGGCAGGCTGCCCTGGACACACACAGCCGGGACGGGCTGTGCTACGACACCCGTCTCGGCGAGGCGGGGTACCTTATCCTGCCCCGCCGTTGCTGCCAGGAAATTGCTTTTGCGGGTACCGGGCCGGAGTGGCGTTGCGGGTGGAGCGGGGGCGGGGTGTGAGGGGGGCTGTCCCGGTCGAAGATTTGACCGGCGTGCATTTCGTGCCAATCGCAAACCTGCGCTCTGATCGATTGGTAAGCCCTTGACAATCACCATCGAACCAGGACTTTTGAGCATGACGATCACAAAAGAGATTCCCAGCGATCAAATTCGCAGCCTCGATTTGCATCAAGGCGACAATCTGCGCGTGCTTTCGGAGCAAGGCTCCGTTGCACTTGTGCAGATTGTTCGCGCTCAAAAGCCCAAGCGCGGGGCAGCAACGGAATGGGTGCGCAAATACACGGGAGTGGCAAAGTTGGGGCCTGGTGAAACGGTGGATTCCATTCGAGTTGAGCACTATCGGGAAAAATACGGGCTTTGACAGATGCGTGTATTTTTGGACACCAACATTTTGTTGGACATCCTTTTGCAAAGGGTGCCTTTTTATCAAGACAGCAAAGCTGTAGTAGAGCTGTGCGATAATCGAGGGTT
>CAZNKC010000038.1:0-32262 GCA_964573315.1 uncultured Verrucomicrobiaceae bacterium
GTTAACCATAATTTCCAAAAGTACAGAAATTATAACTTAATGGCATTGGGGTTAGGCTGAGTCATCCATGATGCCGGCGGGAACGCTCTGGAGCCAATGATGGCGCGACAGCGTCTTGGGTACGGGGCTTGGCGCCGCTTCGGATCGAAGCGGAAAAGCTGCCGCGTTTCTTGCCTGCTCCTTCATCCCTATTCCGGCTCGCCAGGAACGCGCCCACCTCCCGGATGCCCCAGGTTTTCGAATCGCCTAAAGGCTGGACATCAGTAAGTCCAATGATCCGGGGGGTTGTGCGACCCCCAGCTATTCATGGGCAACCAACCTTACGGCGTTTCCTCCACTGGATTCGGAACCAAGCGCAGAGCGCCGCTGCCGAAGTTGAGGACGAAGTGGCCCGCCGCCAGTTGTTGTTTCTGGAACACGATGCCGGTGAATTTCACGGTCAACTTGGTGACGGGATTCGTGAACGTCCCCTTGAGCAGACCGGTCTTGGGATTGATGGAAGCGCTCTTTAGCATCTCGCTGCCTTTCACGCCATAGATCAGCTTGTTGTTGGGCAGCCAGTTCACGGTGCGCTCGATTTCGTACTCGTTGTTCGCCACCGGCGGCAGGTTCGGGCCGAACAAGCTGAGCGTGGCCGTGCCGCTGGCCGCGAGGTCGGAATCAGTCAACACGCGCGCACCCTTGGGCGCTGGTGTGAAAAGGCTGCCGATCAGGTTCACTCCCACCTGGAAACCTGCCGGATACAGTTTCTCGCGGCCATCGTTGAATTTCTTCCAATCCAGCTCGCCGTGGAAATCGCTGATGTCTTCATGCTCGCCAAACACCACGCGCCCGCCGATGCGGCCTTTTTCAGGCTTGCTGCGATAGAGTTCGCGGTAGAGATGGAACTCTCCGCCGGCGGAGAGGTAAGCGGTTTCGGTCACGGCGACGCCGTCTCCCAGTCTGCCGGCGAGCTTGACCACGCCAGCCTTCGAGATGGACAGGCGGCCCCAGCCGTCGCCGCCAGGTTCGCTCACGCCCCAGCCCGGCTGGCTCGGCAGCAGCACGGTGTATTTGCCGGTCTGCGGCGCCGGGAACTTGTTGGTGTAAGGCCCCTTCGGCAGCCAGGCGAGGGCTGTCAAATCCGCCTCATCCGTGTCCGCCTGGTAATTCCACCGCAACGCGCCTTTCAACACATGATCCGTGGCGCTGGGCTCGCCGCCCACCAGCACGCTGCCGAGCTGCAGGTCCACGCGCACAGGCAGGTTGCCCAGCGGCTTCACCAGGATGGTCTGCGTGAACGCGCCTTCCGGGGTCACCGGGCCTCTCAAGGTGATGTTCCGCCCCTTGAGGCGGGCTTTGCCGGTCAGCACCACGCCTTTTTTGCCGAGCTTGCTCACCTTGACGCTGCTGATGGCGCCCACCAACTCGTCGGTGTCTTCATCGTGCAACAAGCCGTCGTATTTGCCGGCGTAGAAGGCGTCGTTCCAGACGTCGTATTCGGTGTCCGGCAGATCCCAGCCTTCACCGGGTTCTTCCAAGTTGCCGAAACGGGGATCGATCAACAGGGTGGCGGTCTGGCTGCCGATGTAGCCATCCTCCGTGATCGTCACCACGACATGATAGCTGCCCACCGCGCTCGGCGCGGTGCTGCCGCCATCGTAAGTGATGCTGTGGGACAGCCCGGCCGGGCTGGTCGTCACCGTCACTGTCTTGGGCGAGCCATCGAATTTCTGCTTCAGGTTGCCGATGGTGATGGCAATCGACGCCGTGCTGACGTTGAACGCCTGCGCCACCGGCGTCGCGGCGAGGTAGTTTTCATCGCCTTCCTGTCGCGCCGTGACGGTCACCTCACCCACGCCGGTGAACGTCAGCACCGTGCCCTCCGGCAAGCCCACAAACGGCGGGGTTTCGCCCTCCACCTCCACCGGCCCGGTCACATCAAACACCACCGGCAAGCCGCTGGGGCTGCTCGTCGCGGTCAGCGTTACCGTGTCCGTCGTCAGCTTGGAGCCGGGATTGCCGAAGGCGATCACTTGCTCCGCCTGCTCCACCACCAAGTGGGGATTCAGCAGCGAGCCGTCCGTCGTGATGCCGCCCTCATAAACCAAGTCAACGATCGTGGCCGCGACCTGATACTCGCCGGCGTTTACCGGGGCCTCTGTCTCGGGCGTGTCATACACGCCTTCGCTGATCTTTTTGGCATAGGTGATGCTGAACCCGGCCACCGGGACTTCCGTCCCGCCGATCTTCGCGACGGCGGTGACGGCATTCGAGCCGCCGGTGTAGGTCGGATTCAAGCCCGCCAATTCCACGGTTGTCACAGGGGTCTTGCCCACGGTTTGCTCATCGAGCGCGCCGCCGGCGCTGCGGCTCAGGACGCGGTAGGCGACGGGGTTGCTGCTCTGCGGCTCGGCGTCCGTCAGGGTCCAAACGGTGGTGGAGCCGGCATCCGGCCCGGTGTGTGTCAGGACACCGGCTTCCACCAAAGTCCAAGTCACATTGTCATCGCTGCTATAGAACAGCACCTGCTCCGCCTCGGGGATGCCGAAGCCGGTGCGGGTCCAGGTGAAGTCCACCTGATGCAGCCCCGTGCCCGGGGAGATCGCCAAAGTGGAATTCACGACCGGCCCCAGATCGAGCCGCTGCAAGCGCGCCAGACGCTCCCGGCTCTGGCCGCCGATGGTGGTGAAGGCGCCGCCGACGATGATGATGCCGTCCGGCTGATAGGTGATGGCGTTGACCTCGCCGTCGGTGGTGATGCCGAAGAGCGCCACATCCTCACCCGCCTGGCCGGCCACGTTGAGGCGCTCCAGGCCGCCGGTGAAAGCGCCCGCCACCAGGATGGAGCCGTCCGTTTGCAAGGCAATCCGGTTGATCGCCGCATCGAAAGCCGGCAGGTTGGCGGCAAAGGCGGCATCCACCGTGCCGTCGTCCGCGTCAAGGCGCGCGAGGTAACCGCTGGTGTCAGCGGCGAGGCCCGCGACGAGCAGCTTGCCGTCCGGCTGCAAGACGAGGCTGTGAATGGTCCCGGCGAGCAGGGCCGGCGGGGCAAAGCCCGCGTCGGTGGCTCCCGTGGATGTCAGTTTGGCAACCTTCTCGCTGGGCGCGCCGTTCAACTCGGTGAAGTCGCCGCCCACATAGATGCCGCCGTCCCGGTCCAGCGTGATGGCGCGGATCTCGCCATTGGTGCCGGTGCTGGTGAAGCTGGCGTCCACGGCGCCGGTGGGATCGAGGCGGATCAGATTCTGACTGGAGCCGGTCTCGAATTCACCGCCCAGCAGAATCCCGCCATCGGGCTGAATGGCGATGGCGTAAACGCCGGCGGCGGTATCGAAGGCCGGAGCCGTGAAGCCGGCATCGAGGCTGCCATCCGCGTTCAAGCGCAGCACATTGCCGGGGAAACTGCCGGCGACGAGGATTTTACCGTCGGCTTGCACGGCGATGGCATCGACGGAGCCGGAGGCAAGAGCCGGAATGTTGGCGTTGAAGGCGGCGTCCAACTCGCCATCGGCGTTCAGGCGTGACAAGCGGGCCGTGCCGAGGCCGCCGGTGAAGCTGCCGCCGACGAGGATTTTGCCGTCCGGCTGCACGGCCACTGAGTGGACGCTGTTGTCGATGGGAAACACGCCGTCCTCTGGGAAATCAAGATCCACTTCGTGCGTCTCGTAAGAGTAGATGAAGTCGAGCCGGATGTTTTCGTCATCCAACACCAGCTTGAAGAGGAGGCCGAGGGGGACGGAGTCGAGGATGAAATTCTCGAAGCCGCTGGTCAAGCCGGCCACTTCGTAGATCAGCCAGGAGCGGTTTTCCTTCCAGAAGAGATCGTCGAAATCCACGCCGGCGCCAAAGGCCAGGCTCAGCAGCGTCGGCCCGGCGAAATCGAGGTTGTTGTTGACGGCGATGCCGCCAACTGTTTCGAGCTGGCCGGACAATTCCCAGATCACGGTGGCGCCGTCGTAGGTCAGGTCGTTGCCGAAGGTCTGGTCGAGGCTGCCGCCGATGAGGTGATCGCCAAGGATGGAGCTGGCCCCGCCGATGGAGCCGCCGCCGCTGAGGCTGGCGCCTTCTTCCACGGTCACGCCGTTGACGAGACTGCCGGTTCCGGCCAAATGCAGCGCGCCGCCATCTTCCACGGTGACGCCGCTGGTGGCGTTGGAGCCGGCGAGAACGAGCGTGCCGGCCTGGACGGTGGTGGCGCCGGTGTAGGTGTTGGCTCCGGTGAGTTCCAAAGTGCCGCCGCCGATTTTAACGAGGGAACCGGCGTCGTTGACAATGCTGTGGATGGTCAGCGTGGTGTCGGCGTCGGTGTTGAAGTAGCCGCCGTTGGGGCCGAGGAAGACGCCGCGGTTGGCGCTGATGGACATGTCGGCGGTGGTGCGCAGGATGCCGCCGCTGAGGCTCAAGTGATTGTTCGCGAAGGTGGCGGGAACGGCGCCGAGGTTCGCTTCGGAGGAAACTTGCAGCGTGGCGCCCTGCGAGTTGTTGGCGATGCGGCCGTAGTAGCCGCTGTTGTCGCCGCTGAGGATCAGGGTGCCGCCCTGGCCGTAGGAATCGTAGAACGCACTGCCGCTCATGAACAAGCGGGGGCGGGTGTTGCTGCTGTCGCTGGTGATGCTGCCGCTGATCTCCACGGCGCCGCCACCGGCGAAGACGATGTCCCGGTTCGCGGCGGGATTGGCGATGGCGATGTTCCCGGAAATTTCCAGCGCGCTGCCGCTCTGCGCCAGGAAGATCGCGCGGGCGTCGCCGGTGCCGGTGTCCACAGTGAGATCGCCGGTCCAGGTGTTGCTGCCGTCGGCGTTGTAGAGGGTGGCGTGGCCAGTGGCGTCGGTGCCGGCGGTAAGCGCGAGGGATTCGCCGGTGACGGTGATGTCGTTGGAGAGCGCCAGGGTGCCGCCGGGGTTCACCACCGTGCCGTTGGCCGTGCCGCCAAGGGCGCCGTCGTGGGAGACGGCCAGCACACCGCCGTTGATCTGGGTGAGGCCGGTGTAGGTGTTGGCCCCCGTGAGAGTCAGCGTGCCAGTGCCGGTGTAAGTAATCGCGCCCGCGGGGGTCCCCGCGCCGGCATTATTTTGAATGACTCCGTTGATCAGAATATCCCCGCTGCCACTGAATACTTGAGTCCGGTTGTTGGTGGTTTCACCCAAAGTGATTGTGCCGTTGATCACCACGCCGCCCGTAGTGTTTGCCACCAGAGTACGCGTGCCACCAGAAGTAAGCCAATTGCCGTTGAAGACAAAGCCATCAGCACCACCGATGGTGATGGTTCCAGTCGAGTTGGTGACATTTTGGTTGAGTGTCTTGGTGCCGGAACCGTCTCCCTGCAGCGTGCCGGAGGCAAGTGTCAGGGCCGTACCGAGGCCAAAGGCCTGGTCGTTGCTGATGACCACCGTACCAAGAGCGCCGGGATTGATGGTGGTGGCGCCGGTGTAGGTATTGCGGCCGTTGATCGTGATGATGCCGTTGTTGGCGGTAAAGGACAGATTGCCAGTGAAGGTGCCGTCCACGATTTGGCTGTTGATGGTGATGTCGCTGGCAATGCCCGAACCAGCGGTGATGGTGGTGGTGCGGGCGGTGCCGCCGCGGTCCACCAGGGTGAACAAATCCCCATTGAAGGTGGTCGTGCCGGTGTTGTTGATCGTCAGGGTGCGGTTGCCGCTGCCGTGGAACTCGACGTCGCCGGTGAAGGTCAGGTCCGCCGTGCCGGTGATGACGCTGTTGACGTTGACATTCAACCCGCCCAGCGTGGTCTCGAACCCGGCATGGTCGAAGTAGCCGCCCAGCGCCGGGAACTGACCCGCGGTGGCGTTGCCCAACACGAGATCGGTACCGGCCGGCAGCGCGTCCGCCACTCCATAGACCAGGGCGCTGGTGGCGGTCGCGCCGCCGATGATCCGCACGCTGCCGCTGAAATCCACCGGCGCGTTGAGGGTGAGGGTGCCCTCGCCCAATTTGGTGAGGCCACCGCTGCCGCCATTGCCGATAGCGTTGGCGACGGCCACATTGTTGCCGTTGGTGTCAAACACCGCTCCGCCGGAGTTGAAGGTCAGCGCGCGCGCCGTGGCCGAGGGATCAAACGTCGCGCCCGTGGCCCAGCGCAAACCGCCGCCGAAGAAGTGCAAGTCACCCGTGCCGAGGGCATCGAGGGTGGAGACCTCGATCAAACCCTGGTTGAACCAAGTGCCGCCGTCGTAGCTGTTGGCGGCGTTGGTCAGCGCCAGGATGCCGTTGCCGGCCTTCGTCAGCGAGGCGCTGCTGGTCAGGGGCGAGTCGATGGTCAGCTTGTTCGCCACGTTGGTGACGTAGATGAGGTACTCCGAGGTAGCGGTCTGCAAGGCGTCGAAGCCGCCGAGCGTAATGCCGTTGGCGGCCACTGTGGTGGTGGCCATCAGCGCGCCGCTGGCCAGGGTCAGTGTGTCCCCCGCGTCGCCGGTGATCGTCAGCGCCCCCGCGCTGGAGTCCAGCACCAGGGAGTTGATGGTTTTGCTGCCCCCGGTGAGTGCAGCGGCGGGGTTGGCGGCGAAGCGCACGTTGTGCTGCGTCACTCCCGCCAAGCCGTTGTAACCCGCCTCATTGAGGATGTATTCCGTGGTGAGGTTGAGCGGACGGAAGCCCTCCCCGGCGCTAACCCAGGTGACGAAGGAGTTGCCGTGTTGCAGCAGCAGGTCCGCCTCCGCCATCGTGCTCGCCACGCCGGCGGCGCCGATGAAGTAAGGAATGATGTTGATGTCGGTGTTGCCCACCACGTAAGCGCCGCCGACCGCGCCCATCAGTTCGAAAGAGGCCAGCGGAGTGGTGATGCGGCCACGGGAACCGGTAGCGGCTCCCAAAGCCTGGCCGCGCAGCAGCGCGGTGGCGAAGTTGTCCCGCTCAAAGTTGGTGATGGTCATCGTCGCCACTTGAGCAGTCCCGGTAGCCGCCGCCGCGTTGGTCGATTGGATCACGTTGTGCCCCGCGCCCAGCCGCACCGTGCCGATGGTGTCCGCGCGGTTGGCATTCTGGTTCAAGGTCTGCATCCACAGGCCGCGATTGTTCGCCGCGCCGATCGCCGACATCGCCGTGTTGTTGAGGATGACCACAGTGTTGTTGCCGATGCGGTCCCGGGAGCCGCTTTGATCCTGCTCGTTGAGCAGCTCGGCGGCGTTGATGGTGATGGTGGCCGCTTGGTTGATGCCGCCCGTGCCCGCGTCCAGGTGCAACTGCCCGCCGTTGATGATCACGTTCCCCGTGAACGGTATGCTGTCGCCCTGGAGAATCTGCACGCTGGCACCCGTCTTGATAAAGGTTCCATCCCCCACCAGCGCGCCCGTAAACGTCCGGCTTCCCCCTGCCGCATTGACAATGAGGGTGCCCGACCCAATCAACACCTGTCCGCCCAACTGCGTCGTGCCATTGCTGGCGGACGCTCCCGTCATGTTGCCCAAACCGCCGGTCCAGACCGTACCGTTGTTGAGGTCCAGGATCGAGTTCTTGAACGCCACCTGCGAGTACTTGCCGATGCCGTGTTCGCCGGTGACGGACAGCGTGCCTTCGGAAATATAGGTGATGCCGCGATGTGTGTTGAACCCGGAAAGCTCCAACACGCCCGCGCCGCTCTTGGCCAGCGTGCCTGTGCCGGCCAACTGCGCGGCGATCTCAAACGGCGCGGCTGTGTTGTGCTGGTGGACGAACAACTCCAGCCCCGTCCCGCCTGTGCCGGTCAGGAAGCCGCCGGTGATCGACGCCGCGCCAGCGCCCACATCCGGGCTGATGATGATGCCGCCGCTGGCCACGGTCAGCAGGCTGCCGCCCAAGTCCACCGTGGAGGCTGTGCCGATGCGCAGGCTGTTGATCGTCAGCGGTCCGCCCAGCGCGCCGAAGTAGCCCGCGCTGTCCGTCACGTCATCCCCTGCCGCCCAAGTGCTGATGTCATCCTTGGCCGTGGAGGCGAAGCCCACGATCTGGCCCGCCTCGATGCGCGCAAACTGGCTGCCGTTGACCGTGGCCCAGCCGCCGAGGATGCTGCCCTCATGCGTCGCGCTGGTCTGGATGATGCCGCTGCCGGGAGTGAAGGCGAAATCGACGGCGCCACTCAGCGTGGCGCGGGTAATGTCTCCCAACGTCAGCGTCACGGTCTGGCCCGCGCCATGCTCCAGGATGATGCGGGACGCGCCCGCGGTAAGCGTCAGGCCGGTGACGGTCTGGCTGCTGCCGGCGGCATCGTTGCCGATCAGCGTCAGCCTGCTGCCGGGCATGGTCAGACCGGCGGTGGGCGAAAGCTTGTTGGTATTGGAGGCGGTGAAGTCCAGCACCAGCCCGCCGGCGTTGATCGTGGTGAGGCCGGTGAAGCTGTTGGCCCCCTTGAGGGTGAGCGTGCCGTTGCCGGATTTGGTGAAGCCGCTGGCGGCCGAGCCGTCGCTGATGTCCGCCTCAATGATCATCTCCACGTCCGTCTGGGCGGATTTGTTGATGGTGAAGGTGCGGGTGGCGTTGAGGGTCAGCTCGCCGGGAGTGACGAGGGCGAGACCGGAGTTGAGCGAGGCGGTGTAGGTGACGTTGCCGCCCAGATTCAGGGTGTGGCCATTGAGTTCCAACGTGGACGTGCTGCCCAGCGGGCCGTTGCCCATCGTCAGGCTGGTGATGGCCGGCGCGGTCAGGAGGTCCACCATGCCACTGAAGATCGTCAGGTTCGCCGCCGCGCCCAGGCTGGAGCCGGGCATGACGCGCAGGATGCCAGCATCCACCTCGGTGGAACCCAGCGTGGTGGCGCCGGTGTAGGTGTTGGCGTCGCCAGAGATGATAGTCAGGCCCGTGCTGGTGACGATGAGGCCGCCCGTGGTGGCCGTGCCGTTTTGGATGACGCCGCTGATAGTCGTGTCCCCTGAGCCGGCGATGGTGAGGGTGCGCGAGACTGCCTCGGCGTTGATGTTGAGGTTGCCGTCAAAAGTCAGCACCGCGCCAGATGCCAAGTTGTTGGTCAGCACGCGGTTGTTTCCCGTGCTGCCGGTCAATGCGCTGATGGTCAAATTGTCCGTGCCGATGATGTTGCCCGCCGTCCAGGTGATGTTGGTGGCGATGGTGCGGTCGCCGTCAATGACCTGAAGGCTGCCGTTGGTCACGGTGAAGAGGTTCGTGCCAATGCCGCCGTTGTTGGGGTTCATCAGGCGCAGGATGCCGTTGGCGTTGTTCAACGTGGTGTTGCTGTGGGTGTTGGCCACCGTGCCGCCCAGGGTCAACGTGCCGGTGCCGGTGTAGGCCAGAACGCTGACGCCGGTGCCGATGCCGTTGGACACTTGGCCGGAGATCAGCACATCGCCGGGACCGGTGATGGTCAGGGTGCGCGCGGTGGTGGCGTGTTCGGAGAGGAACACGTTCCCGGCCAGTTCGATCCCGGCCAGGGTCTGGACGTTGAGAGTGCGGCTGCCGGTGCTGTTCAACCATGTGCCGGTAAAGGTGAATTTATCATCGCCGCCGATGATGAAGGTGCCGTTGTGGGTGATGTTGTTGGCGATGGTGAGATCCCCGCCGGCGCTCAGCAGGGTGCCGGAGGTGAAGTTTGCCGTGCCGAGGCCGAGCGCTTGGTCGTTGCCGAGGATGACCGTGCCGAGAGCGCCGGGGTTGAGCGTAGTGGCACCGGTGTGGGTGTTGAAGCCGTTGAGCCGGATAATGCCGTTGTTGGTGGTGAAGGCCAAGGTGCCGGCAATGGTGGCGCCGTCCGTGACTTCACTATTGATGGTGATGTCGCTGGCAATGTCCGTGCCGGCGGTGATGGTGAGGGTGCGGGCGGTGCCGCCGCGATCCACCAAGACGAGGAAGTCTCCGTCAAAGGTGGTCGTGCCGGTGTTGTTGATGGTGAGGGTGCGGGAAGCGCCGCCGTGAACCTCCACACGCCCGGTGAATGTCAGATCCGCCTCGCCCGCGATAACGCTGTTGGCGTTGATATTCAATCCGCGCAGCGTGGTTTCGAAAGCGCCGTGGGTGAAATAACCACCTAGGGCGGAATGGATCCCGAGCGCGAGATCCGTGGTTGAGGGCAGGGCGTTGGCCACGCCATAGACCAGCGCGCTGCTCGGGGTGATGCCGCCCGCGACGGTGACGCTGCCGCCGAAATCCACCACGTCCGCGCTCATCAAGGTCAGGGTGCCATTGCCAATCTTGGTCAAACCGCCGGAGCCGCCGTTGCCGGTGGGACCGGCGAGGATGACGTCGTTGCCATTGGAGTCAAAGACGGCGCCGCCGGCATTGAAATTCAGCGGACGGCCCCAGGTCGAGGGGTCAAAGGTCGCGCCCGGAGCCCAGCGCAAGCCGCCGCCCTCGAAATTGATGCTGCCATAACCGAGCGCCGCGGGATCGGAGATTTCAATCAGCCCTTGGTTGAGCCAAGTGCCGCCGCTGTAGCTGTTGGCGGCATTGGTCAGCGCCAGGATGCCGGGGCCTGACTTGGTGAGCGCCGCGCCGCTGGTCAAGGCAGCATCGATGGTCAGAGTGTTCGCGGCCGTGGTGACATGGATGAGGTACTCGGCAGTGCCGGTGCGCAGTTCGGAGAAGCCGTTGAGCGTGATGCCGTTGGCGGCGGCGGTCGTGGTGGCCAGCAGCGCGCCGCTGGTCAGCATCAGCGTGCCCGCCGCGCCACTCGTGATCGTCAGCGCGCCCGCGCTGGAATCCAGCACCAGGGAGTTGATGGTCTTGCTGCCGCCGGTGAGCGCGGCGGCGGGGTTGGCGGCGAAACGCACGTTGTTGGTGCTCGATGCCGCCAAACCGTTGTAACCGGCTTCATTGAGCACGTATTCGGAGGTCAGGTTCAGCGGACGGAAACCATTGGTGGCATCATAAGTCACCAAACTGTTGCCGGTGACCAGATAGAGGTTGGCCTCGGTGGTAGCGGTGACCGCGGCTGTGCCGACCGCGTAGGGGATGACGCTCATGGTTGTGGTGCCCGCCACGCCGGCGCCGCCGACGCCGCCCAGGTTGGCCAGCGTGCCGCCCGTCACCGTAATGCGTCCCGCCGGGCCGGCCGCAGCGCCCAGATTTTGCCCGCCGAGCAGCAGGGTGGAGCGGTTCTGCCGGGTCAGGCTTGTCAAGGTCAGCGTGCCAATCCGGGCGGCGTTCGTGCCGCCGCCGGTGTTGGAGAAGATGCTGTTATAGCCAGCCTGCAGGGTCACTGCGCCCACGGTATCGGCCCGGGCGCCGTCCTGGGTGTTGACCAGAATCAACCCGTGGGCTGCGGCGATGGGAACGGTGGAAACCGTATTGGCGAGGGTGATGGCGGCCGTATCGCTAATCAAGTTCATGACGGCGCTCTGATCTTGATCGCTGATCAAATGGGAACCGGGACCGCTGATGGTGAAGGCCCGCGCCTGCGCCAAAGTATCCTGCGCGGTGGTGTTGCCGTCCAAACGGATGCCGCCGCCGTTGATGATGACTTGCCCGGTGAAACCGGTGGCGATGCTGTTTGTGTTCCAGATGCCGCCTTTGTTCTTGATGAGAGTGGAATCAGGTCCGCCCGAGAGAAAGGCGTTGAAGGTGGGGCTCGCGTAGCTGTTTAAAGTCAGCGTGCCCGTGGCGCCGAGCAACACGGAACCGAAGCCGGTGCCCGAGGCCGCGCCACCGGCCAAGCTGCCAATGGTTTCCGTGGCATCGCTCAAGTCCAGCACCCCGTTCATGCCGGTGCTCGTGGACAAGGTGACGAGGGACAGATCCCCGATGGCGTTGCCGCCCAGCGCGCGCACCGTGCCATCGCCGATGTAAAGCTGACGGCTGGCGAGGTCATTGAATCCAGACAGCACCAGAGTGCCCGCCCCGGCCTTGGTGATGGCCGCTCTGGGATCGATGGTGGAACTGATGGTGAAATCCTCCGCCGTGTTGTGCTGGTGGATGACCAGATTGCGGGCGGCGGTCGTCCCGATTCTCAGGTCGCTGGACAATACGCCGCCGGTGATGACTCCGGGACCGGCGCCTTCGGCCACCAGGATGCCGCCGTTGGTGAGGCTCAGCACGTCCGACGCGCCGATGGTCACCGTCGAGGCATTGGCCGATTCAAAGGCCAAGTTGCTGACGGCCAGGGTGCCCACCGTTCCGAAGTAACCGTTCAGGTCGGTCAAGTTGTCGCCCTCCGCCCAAGTGGACAGGTCATCCTTGGCAACCGTGGCGGCGGCGACGATCTGGCCGCCCACGACCGAGGCAAAGCCATTGTTGACCGCGGCCCAGCCGCCCAGGAAATCCATGTCCGGCATGGAAGTCTCAATCACAGAATTGGCCGAAAGCACGAAATGGATGGCGCCGTTGGCGTTGCGAGTGATGCCGCCCAAGTTCAGGGTGAGATCCTGACTGGCGCCATGTTCCAATGTGATGCGGGAACTGCCGGCATTGAGCAGCAGGCCGTTGACGGTCTGGGTGGTACCGGCGGACTCGTTCCCCAACAGCCGCACATGACCACCGCGCTGGTCGAGCGCCACGTTCGCGGCGATCTTGCCGGTGTTGCTCGTGGTGTAGTCGAGGATCAAAGTTCCTCCATCCACACGGGTGTTCACTCCAGCGCCGGTCAGGCCGCTGTTGTCACCGGAAAGGGTCACCTCTCCAGCTCCCAGTTTCCACAAGGTGGAATTCCCGGCGAGGTTCGCCTCAATCACGCCGCGCCAGAGCCGCGCGCCCGTGCCCCAGGCCGCATCCACACCGGTCAGAGTCAGCGTGCCGGAACCGAGGATGGCGCCCTCCAGGCCCGCGTTGTAGCCCCCGAGGTCCAGACGCGGGGTGGTCAGATTAAAAGCGTTCATGTTGAGGGTGCCCGCCGCGGTGGCGGTTCCCGAGTCTCCCAGAAGGATGAAGTCCAGGCCGCCGCTGTTGTCCGCACCGTAAACGTCATTAGCGTTGAGATTGATGAGGGCGCCGTTGCGGCTGTAGAGGCCGGTGCTGGTGCCCGCGGGGCTGATGGCCGCCAGGACGCCGGTGGTGTTGAGGTTCAGCACCGTGCCAAGGCCGGTCGCAACCACATCATCGTTGAGGGTGAAAACCATGTCCTCCAAAGTCAGCGTGCCGCCGTTCACCAGCAGGTCGTCGGAGACGGTGATGTTGCCGTCGCGGATGGTCCAATTGCCGGAAGTGATGGCGATGTCCGCGGTGGTGTTGCCGGTCTGGGAAACGCCGCCGGAGAGGACACCCGTGCCGGAGCCGGCCAGGGTGAGAGTGTTCAGCCCCGTATTGATCGGGCTGGAAAAAGTGACGATGGCGCCGTCCGTGCCGTTGGCCGCGAGGGTACGGACGCCCACGCTCTGGCTGGCCGTGCCGGTGGTGGCGTCAATGACGTTGTCCACTGTCAAGCTGGCGTCCCCGATGAAGCTCAGGATGCCGGCTTGCAGGGCGATGGGCGTGCTGGAACCACCGAGGTTGCCAAGAACGCTGAACTGCAAAGCGCCGCCGTTTCCGTTGAGGGTGATGCCTGTGAAAGAATTGCCGGCGTTGGTGAGCTGCAAAATGCCGTTGCCGGTTTTGACAAGGCTGCCGCCGCTCAGCTCGCCGGAAAGAATCGTTTTGTCATCTTCCGACGCGAGATTGTTCACTACGTTGACCGTGCGCGCCGCGTCGTTGAGATCGATATTGTGAGTGAAATCGACCACGCCATCCGAGGAGGTCGAGCCAAAAATCAGAGGCGCGCCATCCGGGGCGAAGCCGGCGGTGTCGTCCCAAACCAGCGGATCAGGCGCGCCGCCCAAGGTCACGGTGAGATTGCCCCCCAGCGCGGCAAAGCCGCCCCCGCCTGCCAGCCATTGAATCTGGTTGTCGCCGGTTCCCAAGGCGCGCGTGAAAACGCCGTTGCCGGTGTACACCCCGCCGTTGAGCGCGATGTTGTTGGAAAGAGTATCAAGGCCGAGAATGGTTCCGGCATCAATCTGATAGATGCCGGCGAAGCTGTTGAGACCGATGCCGGAGATGTCCAGCGTGCCGGCGCCTGCCTTGATCAACGTGCTGGTGCTCGCGCCGGTCAGTTCTCCCATCTGCCAAGACAGGTCCACCACGGCGGACAAGTTGTCAGCAACCGTGATGGTTTTGTCCGCAGCGCCGAGATCCAGCGTGCCCGCGCCGCTGATGATGGCGGCGTTGGGGTTGGCGGTGGCGGCGTTGCTGGCGGTGTAGGTCAGGTGGCTGGCTCCGGCGCCATCGAGCGTCAAAGTGCGGCCCGCGCCGATGCTCAACTCCGCGTAGGTGCTGGTGGACGCTCCCAGGGTGAGGAGACCGCCGATGCTCTGGTCCACCCCGGTGTCCAGGATTTCCAGCAGACCGTTGGTCAGCGTCACGTTACCCCCGCCCAGCAGACCGGCGCCATCCAGCCGCAGCACGCCGTTGGCGTTGTTCAAGGTCGTGGTGCCGCCGTAGGTGTTCGCTCCGGTCAGTGTCATGACGCCTGAGCCGGTGTAGCTCAGAGCGCTGGCGCCGGTGCCCGTGCCGTTGGATACCACTCCAGAGATCAACACATCCCCCGCACCCGTGATGGTCAAGGTGCGCGCCGTGGTCGCGTGCTCGGAGAGATTCACGTTCCCAGCCAGTTCGACGCCGCCCAAGGTGGCCACGTTGAGCGTACGACTGCCGGCGTTGTTGAGCCAAGTGCCGGTGAAGGTGAACTTGTCATCGCCGCCGATGATGAAGGTGCCGCCGTGGGTGACGTTGTTGGCGATGACGCGGTCCCCGCCGGCACTCTGCAGCGTGCCGGTGGTCAGCAGCGCGTTGCCGGTACCGAAAGCGTTGTCACCGGTGATGATGACCCGGCCCGCGGCGTTGTTGATGGTGAAGGTGCCGCCGGTGGTGTTACCGCCGTTCAGCAACAGGCTGCCATTGCCGCTGTAGGTGATATTGAGGCCAAAAGCCGTGCTGGTGGTGATGTCGCCGTTGATGATGGTGTCTCCCGAACCGTTGATCGTCCAGGCGCGCGCGGCGGTCAGGGCGTTGGCGGTGACACCGGCGTCGAAGGTGAGCGTTTTGCCGGCAACGATGTTGTTGCTGGTGACCCAACCGGTGGTGGAATTTTGCGCGGAGACCAGCGAGCTGGTGAAAGTCAGGCTGTAGTCTCCGATGAACCCTGTGCCTGTGCCGCTGCTTTGCGACAAGGCATTGGCGATGGTTCTGTCTCCGCCATAGGCGAACACCGAGCCGTTATTGAAAACCAGCGTGGCCCCAATGGCGTTGTCACTGCCAATGCCAAGAGCGCCGCCGCTGATGGTGGTGTTGCCGGTGTAAGTGTTGTTGCCGCTCAAAATCCAGGTGGCGCCGCCGTCCACGGTGACGCTCAGCGCACCGGTGTTGTCTGTCAGATTGCTGGTGATCATGTTGCCGGCGGTGCTGGAGCCGCGCAAATTCAAGGTTTTGGCATTTACCGTCGTATCATTGACCACGTTGGTCAGGATCAGCGGCCCGGTGCCGTCAGCGTGGATGAGGTTGCTTGTGGAAGTGGTGTTGAGCCGGATCATGCGGTCGCTGGTTTCACCGGGCCCCACGTATTGCAGAATGCCTTGCGCACCAGCGCCGCCGAGCAGGACGGCGCTGCCGGTGGTGTTGGCATTGGCGGAATCCCCGACGCTGGAGGGGCCGGGCGTGGCACTGTTGCCCAGGGAGGTGACGATCAGAGTGCCCCCGGTGATGGTGGTCGCGCCGCTGTAGGTATTCTCACCCAAAAGCCGCAGCGTGCCGGCGGTGTTGGTTTTGACCAGGCCGCCCGTGCCGCTGATGACGCCGCTGAGCGTGGCAAAGTCGGTGAAAGTGCTGGTGTTGTCGTTGACGATGATGCGGCGGTCGGCGCCGTTGAGGTCAATAGCGTTGCGGAACTCCACCTCCGCCAAGGCGGTGGTCGAACTCAACACCAGCGCGGTTCCCACGCCGGTGCCGGTGGGCAGGAAGCCGCCGGTGTTCCAGACCAGCGGGGTTTCCGTGCCGAGGCCGCCGATGGCGACCACCAGCTTGTCCGTGGAAGCAGCGAAGCCAGCGCCGCCGGTGGTCAGCGTCGTGCCCCAGGACACCTGGCCCGCGCCCGTGCCGAGGTCGCGGGTGAACAAGCCGCTGCTCTGAAAGACCGCCGAGGTGGTGGTGGTGGCCGCGCCTCCCAGCAGCAGGGCGCTGGCCGCTGGCAGGCTGGAGCCGTCCTGGGCCTGCAAATGGCCTTCCGTGATCGTGGTCACGCCCGTGTAGGTGTTGTTTTCGTTGCCCAAAATCCACAGGCCCGCTCCCAGCTTGGTGAAGCTGGTGACGGCGGAGTCATTGCCGTTGGTGATCTGCGGGTTGAACCAGTTGTCGGCGAGGGAACTGCCGCCGAGACGCAGAAGCTGGTTGGCAGAACCGGTGAAGGCGATGGGATTGGTGTTGCTGAAAACCAGGGCGGCGTTGTTGATCCCATTGTTGGTGATCGTCGCCCCGGCCCCTGCGACGGTACCAGCCAGGGTGAACAGACGGTTCGTGCTCAACGAGGTCTCCCCCGTGTAGATGAGGCCGCCCGTGGTGCCGCCGAAGACGAGGCTGGCGGCGTTGCTGGCGGTGTCCGTGGCGTCCCCGCGCCCGATGCTGCTGTCCTGCCCGATGTCCGCCAAGTAGAAGGCGCTCAGAGTTCCCGTGGTGCCGTTGCCTGGAACTCCGATGGTGGTGCTGCCGGTGTAGTTGCTGAGGCCATTGAAGACCTGGGTGGTGGTGGTTCCCATTTTGATCACGCTGATCTGGCCGTTCACCTCGTCAATGGTCCCGTTGAACACTCCCCCAGTTCCCGCAACGGCAAAAATGGCCGAAGCGGCGCTGGTGTTGGTAATGGTACCCTCGCCGTTGAAAACACCGATCGAACTCGTCGTGGCAGTTTGGGAGACGTTGACTCCATTCAAGTCCAGCGTGGCTCCCTGGCGGATCACGAAGGCCTGGGTGTTGGCACTGAGACGCCCGCCCGGCGCGAGTTGCACGGTGCCCTGATTGATCGTCGTAGCCCCGGTCTGGTTGTTGACTCCTGCGATCACCAGCGTGCCCTCGCCGGTTTTGGTGAGCCCGCCGGTCGAGTTGCCATGCACGAGCGTATTCAATGTCAGCGTGCCGTCCACCACGTTCAGCACCAGCGCGCCGCTGCCGGCGCTGTGGAGCGCGGCCCCGCTGATGGACGAATTCCCGGTGGAGATGACAGTGCCGTGGGTGGTGGCGCCAGTGCTGCCGGGATTTCCCTCCGCATTCACGCGCAGGTTCGTGCCGCTCAGGCTGCTGTCCACGATGCGCAGGGAGCGGAAGTTCGTGTCTCCAGTCTGGGTGACATCCCCCGTCATCTCCCAATGAGCGATGGAACTCAACTCATTCGCTCCCCCGGCCGTGGTGAGAAACCCGGCGTCTGTGCCATAAACGGCGGCACGCAGCACCTCGCTCTCCGCATAGGCAAAGTGGGAGTTGTCAAAGAAAACCATCGGGCTGACCAAGCCGTCGGCCACTCCGGTGAGAGTCACGGTGTTGCTGGCGTCCGAGCCGAGGATGTTGAGGCTGGCGGCTCCTGCCACCGTGCCGAGGGAGGAAAAGACCAGCGAGGCGGTGCCACCGGCACCGGGTGTCAGCCGCAGCGTGTTGGCCCCGGCGCTGACAGACAGAGCGCCGAGATTTTCCACATTGTTCACGCTGTCCTGACCAACGAACTCCAGCGTGCCTCCGGCAGCAGTGCCGGTGACGCC
This sequence comes from uncultured Verrucomicrobiaceae bacterium, assembly GCA_964573315.1. Lineage (GTDB taxonomy): Bacteria > Verrucomicrobiota > Verrucomicrobiia > Verrucomicrobiales > Verrucomicrobiaceae > JAGRPD01. The sequence goes on from CAZNKC010000038.1 coordinate 17,631, forward strand.
GAAGGTGATAGCGGAACTGTCATGAATCACGGTCGAGGCGGCGGCATTGGCGCGAACCTTGAGCGTGCCGTTGGAGATGGTGGTGACGCCGGTATAGATGTTGGCCCCACCCAGCACCCAGGTGCCGGGACCGGTCTTGAGCACGCTGGTGATGTTGGTCCCGCTGTTGTTGGGAATTACTCCGTTGATGGTATTGTCCAGCGTGTTCGCACCGCCCAGAGTCAGGGTCTTGACTCCCGCGCCGGTCGCCATGAAATTGGCGTTGAAAATCAGGCCCGGGCTGCTGCCGGTCTGATTGGCCAGAATGGTGGCGCCGCCAGCGCTGCCGGCGAGGTTGATCGTTTTGCCGGTGCTGGCCTGCGCCAGAGTGAGGTCGTGGCCGATTATGTTCAGCGTGGCCGCCGTGCCGGAACTGCCGATGTTGACCCTGGAGTTGGTGGCATGCGTGGCGCTGTTGTTGATGGAGCCGAAGCCAGAGATGGCTAGGGTGCCGGCGTTGACGTTGGTGACACCGGTGTAAGTGGAAGCGTCCCCCAGGATGGTCAGCGTGCCCGCGCCTCCTTTGGTCAGGATGTGGTCGCTGCCGGAGGCGATCAGGTTGCCGGTGATCACGGCCTGTGCCCCGGTGTTGACCGTCATCGTCAGAGTGCGCGCCGTGCCGGCGGTGTTGTTCCAGAAATTGCCGTCAAACGTGACCAAGCCGGTGGCGTTGATCGCGATGATGTTGTTGCCGCCGAGGTTGCCGCCGACGCTATCGCCATTGAAGGTGACGCCATAGCCGTTGCGGCTGTTGATGGTCAGGGTGCGGGTGGTGGTGCCCGCAGTCAAGGTCAGCGGGGCGAACTGCACCGTCTGGTTCAACAACTGGCCGCCGCCGGCGTGGTCCAAAAACAGCACGGCGTTGGCGCTGGTGCCCATTTGCACCCGCCGGCTGGCGAAGGAGCCGGGAAGGTCCGTGCGCACTTCCAGCGTACCGCTGCCGCCGCCCAGGGTGACCGCTCCGTTGGCGGCATTGGTGCCAAGCGCGGCGCCGTTGGAAACCCGCAAGGAACCGCTGTTAACCAGCACCGTGCCGTTGAGCATGAGAGCGGAAGGCTCCAAAATCAATGTCCCGGATCCCAATTTCTCAATGCCGCCGGTGCTATGGTTGAAAAGCTTTCCGGTGAAGTGGTAGCTGCCAACGCCGGCGGAGTTCACCACCCCGAACCGGAGCAATCCCGAGGTGCCGGCGGAGGTTACCGAACCGGAAAGCGTCAGCAGGCCGTTGGCGGAATTGAAAGCGGTGGCGACGTTGCCGGTGGCGTAGGTGATCGCGCCGGAAAGCGTGTTGTTTCCCACGCTGATCAAGGCGGCGCTGCGGTCCGCGATCGGGCCGTAGCCCTGAAGCACCAAATCCCGGCTGAGATCCATGCCCGCGCCATAGCCTCCGTCCAACACCAACTGGCCGCCGCCAAAACCGCGCGTGGCGGAGCCCTGCACCACCACGGCGGAGCTGTCCGCGCCAAGCTGGGCGGGGTCGCTGATGATGAGGGAGCCGTTGGCGATGGTGGTGACACCGGTGTAGTCGTTCGCTGCGTTGGTCAGGCGCACCATGCCGCCGCCAGTGAGGGTGAGGCCGTTGGCACCGCTGAGGATGGAATCCAGGGTCAACAGATGACCGAGGTTTACCCGGAAACCGCCGCTGGCGAGGGCGAGATCGCCGCCGGTGAAGGTGTAGTTGTCATGAATCCACAGGCTGTTGGCCAAGCTGCCGGCGCCGAGCGTGATGACGGAACCCGTGACAGGCGCCGGTGTGCCGAAAACGACGTCATCAGCCAGTCCTGGCAGGCCCGTGCTCCAGTTGCCTGAGTCCGCCCAGTTGGCGTTCACGGTGCCCTCCCACGCGTTCTGAGCATGAGTAAGACTTGATGTATTGGCACAGATGGCTGCGACAATGGCAAGGCGCGACAATTTAAACATGGACATGGTTGGAATCCGGGTTGGGGGTGGCACGCTTCAAATGAGGGAGACTCATTGAAGGAAGGGGTTGGGGGCGGCCCCTTCGGAATGAGCGAGACTCACCGAGGGGGAGGGTTGGGGCAGGTTGGTTGGTTGGGGGCGGTACCTTAGGGGATCAGCAGCGCCTGTCCGGTATTCGACAATACGAGACTGCATACCGTTCATCACATATTGTATGTATAAAAATTATGCTGTATAATATAGATAAATAACTTGTTTTAACAAAATTTTTAACTACCCCGTTTCATGGAGGGCGGTGATCATGCAGATTCCTGGAAACAGGTCAAGAAAAAACTTTCTTTCAAGTCATGAAAGGCTTCTTGAAGATAGTCCGATGGTTTAGAACCAATAAAGTGATTTATGCTGTTTTTTATGGTTTTTACAGATTATTCCCTTTAAAGGCTTCAAATCAGCGGTTTTTGCGCTTTGTTTCGATGCAAATGGCTGCGGATGATTGAAACGGCGCCATGCGCCGTAATTGGTCTGATGCGATCGTTTCTTGTTTTCATTTTCCTGGCAGGTGTGGCGCGGCTTTCCTGTTTCGCGCAGGAGGCGGAGTTGGTTTCGGTGTCGAAAATATGGGACAACGCGCCGCACAATGCGTTCACCGATTTGATCCGGTACAAGAATCTCTGGTTCTGCTGTTTCCGCGAGGGGGACGGCCATGTGGGCGGCGATGGCGTCATCCGCATCCTGATTTCCTCCACTGGGGAGAACTGGGTGGACTATGCGGAGATCAAGGAGCCGGGGGTGGATCTGCGCGATCCGAAGTTCGAGGTGATGCCGGATGACAAGCGGCTCTACCTCATCATGGGCGGCTCGGTGTATGAGGGCGCGACGTTGAAGGGCCGGCGTCCGCGCTACGCCACGTCCCAGGATGGCAAGGTGTGGACGCCGCCGCAGAAGCTGCTGGCGGAGGGGGACTGGCTGTGGCGGGTGACGCGGCATCCGTCCGCGGGCAAGCTCTACGGTGTGGCCTACAATCAGTGGCCGGCGACGGGCGGCGGCGCGCCGGAGGCGGAGTGGTCGGCGAAGATGTATGCCAGCAGCGACGGCTCGGTGTGGCAGTTGGAATCCATCCTGAATGTGACGGGCCAGCCAAACGAGACGACGGTGCGGTTTCTGCGGGACGGGCGCGCGGTGGCGCTGGTGCGGCGGGAGGGGGAGGATCGCAAGGGCATGATCGGGGTGAGCGAGCCGCCGCATCGCCAGTGGACCTGGAGCGAGCTGCCGGTGCCGCTGGGCGGGCCGAATTTCATCGAGCTGCCGGACGGCTCGCTGGTGGCGGGTTCGCGCGGCTTCGGCAAGACGCCGGGGCCGCACATGGTGCTCTACAAGATGACGACGGAGGGCGTGCAGCCTCTGCTGGAGCTGCCAAGCGCGGGAGATTGCAGCTACCCCGGCTTGGTCTGGCATGAGGGTCATCTCTGGGTGAGCTACTACTCGACGCACGAGGGGAACAAGAGCGCGATCTATCTGGCGAAGGTGAGGCTGGCTGGACGATCGTAGATTCGACTGGCAGTCGAATCCGAGCGGCCAAAAGGCTTCGATTGCCAATCGAAGCTACCGCCGCGCTTGCATTGCCCGCATTCCGCCCCATAGCTGGATTTTCACAACCGGCCCCCTGCCCTGCCCCGTCCGCATGTCTGACCTTTTACCCGAATGGCTCGCCATCATCATCCTCGGCATCATCGAGGGCGTGACCGAGTTCCTGCCGATCTCCTCCACCGGCCACTTGCTCATCCCGCAAAACCTCGGCTGGCTGCCGCGGCAGAGCGATCTGTTTGACGTGGTCATCCAGAGCGGGGCGGTGGTCGCCGTGCTGGCGGTGTTTTCCAAGCGGGTCAAGGAGTTCGCCACCACGCTGTCCGCGCCCGCCACGCGCGATTACCTGCTGAAGCTTTTCGTGGCCTTTGGCATCACCGCCGCCGGAGGGGTGGCGATCAAAAAATTCGGGGTCGAACTGCCGCATGAAATCGCGCCGGTGGCCTGGGCCACACTCATCGGCGCTTTTGTCATCTTTGGCTGCGAGGCCTGGAGGAAAAATCATCCCGGTGTCACGGAGGTCACCTGGGCCGTCGTCGTGGCCGTGGGGCTGGCGCAGATTCTGGCGGCGATTTTTCCCGGCACCTCCCGCTCCGGCGCCAGCATCCTCGCGGCCATGGCCATCGGCATGGCGCGGCCGGCGGCCACGGAGTTTTCCTTTTTGCTCGGCGTGCCGACGCTGATGGCGGCGGGCGCGTACAATATCCTCTCCGCCATCCAGGACGGCGAGGCGGGCCATGAGAACTGGGGCATGGTGGCGCTGGGCACTCTGGTCTCCGCGGTCTCCGCTTTCGTCGTGGTGCGCTGGCTCATCCGCTTCGTGCAGAGCCACACGTTCAACGGCTTTGCCTGGTACCGTCTCATCCTGGGCGCGGCGCTGCTGGCCGGGGTGTATTTCGGGCCGGGGCGGGCGGCTCTGAATTAAGTGAAAAGTGATAAGTGAAAAGGGTCAGAGGTCGAAAGCCAGTTCCATTTTCCAATCTCCAATTTTCAATGATTCGTGTTCAGGATTCACTTTCCCTTTTTTACTTTTCACTTACCCCTTTTCACTTTCATCCTTCATGTTGGAAAAAGCTCGATGGTATATGGAAAAGACGCGCTGGCATCTCCGCAAGGCGATCTTCCGTACTTACCGCTACCTGAAGCATCCGCGGCGGCTGAAGGCCAGCCCGTTGATGCGCTGGTTTGCCCGCCATTTTCTGGACAAACACGTCTGGCGGCCCACCCAGTCCACCTTCGCCGGTGGCTGCGCCATCGGCACCTTCGTCTCCGCGCAGATCATTCCGGCGCAAATGCCGCTCAGCATCCTGCTTGCGGCGCTGTTCCGGGTGAACATCCCCGTGGCCGTCGTCATCAGTTGGTTCAGCAACCCTCTCACCTTTGTGCCCATCGGCCTTTTGGAAAAGGAGATTGGCGACTGGTTGCTGTCGTTGTTTGGAAACCCGGCGGACGCGCTGCTGGAGCGCATCCAGAATCCCGATCTGGCCAAGGGAGCGCGCATCGCGCAGTCGATGTATCTCGGCGGCGTCGTGGGCGGTCTGCTGCTGATGCCGGTGGCCTATGTGATCGCTTGGTTCAGTTGGTCGGGCATCTCCAAACTCCTGCACATCCCCAAGAGGCTCCACCTGCGGAAGCCCCACCGGACGCCGGACTCGGAGCCGAAGCCGCGTTCGGAAGACGCGCCGCCGCCCTCAGATGACTGAGGTCAGCACTTCCCAGTCGTGTCCGCGCGAGATGGCCAGCTCCTTGAGCGTGGAGGCGTTGCGCTTGAGCACGGCGGTGAAGATCGCTTTGTCGTCGATCCAGCCTTCGTGTGGCAGCGTGTCCGGGATGAGGTCGTTGTTTTTGGTGAGATAAAGCAGCGCGAAGGTCACCTCCGCCAGCGCCACCAGGGACACCTCCCGGCGCAGTCCCGCCGCCGCGTCCTCGGCGACGTGGCGCAGGAAGCGGAACTGATCCAGCATGGCCGTCTCGGGGGAGGCTTCCGCCTCCAGTTCGTCGCGGATTTGAGGCAGCACCACCATCAAGGCATCCAGATCCTCCAGGGTCAATGCGCGCGCGCCTTCGCTGATGATTTGATCGATGAGATTCATGTCTTCCATCAAAGCGCCTTTTTCACAGGGAGGCAAGTGTTCAGGGTTCAGTTTTCAGTGTTCAGGGCAAACGGGCAATGGGTCATTCTTCATTTTCCATTTTTCAATCTTCAATCCGCTTTCAGGTTTCAGGGATCCTCACCGTTTCGTCTTTTTGTAGATGATCTGGTCCATCGCCTGCTCCAGCGCGAGGCCGGTGAGGACGGGCCGCAGCTCGGGGTGGGCGGCGGTTTCCGCCACTTGCTTGAGCTGGATGAGGCCGGCGAAGTCCTTGCGCTCGATGCAGCGGCGCACTTCGGAGTCGTGGCCGAGCTTTTGGATGCGCGCGTGGTTGAGCACGGCGCGGGTTTTGGCGTCCTTGGCCAGCGCAGCCCAGACGGTGCCGTCCGGCCAGAGAATGAGCAGGCGGGCGAGGTTGGCGGTGGCGCGCATGTCGAAGGGATCGACCTTGGACGCCAGGGAGCCGAGGGTGCTGCGGTCAAAACTCTCGCTCACCTGCTGCCAGAGGGAGACGGCTTGATCCGAGATGCGGCTGCCCTCACGCGCCACGGTGGAGGCGGCCTCCAGGCCGTAGAGATTGCCCACCAGCCGCAGCACCATGGCACCGACCCAGAGCATGAAGGCGGAGGGAATGGTGCTGACCATCATGCCCTTCCAGCCGGTGAGACCGCCGAAGAATTTCAGCAGACCCGCCGCCGCCAGCAGGGCCACCAGCCCCCGGCACACGAAAAAAGTCAGCAGGCCCGCGCCGGCGGAGAATAGCAGCAGCCGGTCGGTGCTGAGCGCGGCGGCGCTGGAGCCGAAGACCTCGCCGCGATGGCTGAACACGAACCAAGCCATAGTCACGGCCAGAGCCAGGCTGGTCATCGTCATCATCTGCTGCACCACGCCCTTGGCGAAGGCCATGCCGGCCAGAAAAGCCACCAAAGCCGCCGCGCCCGCCGTGACCCAAGTGCCCGTGGACACGCGGCCCAGTCCTTCCAGGAACAGGCTGGCGTCAGTGGCGGCGGTGAAGGCACACATTGGTTTAGCTTCATAAAATATATGGAAATTGGAATAATGCAAATGGCAAGCTTGATGGAGTGATCTTGCCAATGATAAGTAAAATGACTGCAACGAATCCGAATCATTTAGGAAAAATAGCGCCATCTCGATAAAAGGATTGCCAAATCCCCTACGTTCCGCAACAATGCGGCATGAAATGGTTTCGTTTTGGCTTGGGAGCCGGCCTGCTGGCCGCGCTGGTCTGGGTGGCGGCGGTGGATTGGTCCCGGCAAGAGGAGCGCTCCGCGCCGGCGGCGGTTTCAAAAGACGCGGGTGCGAGCACGCCGGCGACTGAGGCAGCCGTGGCGGATAAACCTCGCACCGGCGGCGCTGCGGCGGACGAATCGCTGGCCTTGGCGTCGCAATGGGTCGATCAAGACCGGCACGAGGACGCGCCTTTGGAAAAAGTGCGGGAGGTGAAGGCTGCCATGAGAGCCCGTCATGGCGCAAGTCCGGCGGAGGAACCCTTGACGCCGGGCCGGCATTGGGAAGTCAGTCAGGACGGGCGTCCGGTGGTGCTGGAACTGGCGTTTGACGAACTGTGGACGCGCGGCACCGGGCTGGTGCGCATCCCGGAGCAGCCTGACGTGGAAGCGCTGGCCGCGGAGGCGGGACGGTTGGCGGCGGAAAAAGACGCGCCGGTGCGGCTGGTGATGTACCCGCGCGGCACGGCGGCACCGGAGCGCAACGGCTGGAACCGGCGGCTGCTGACGGACGGCATGAGGCTGGAATGGGACGGCGCGGAGGAGACGCGGCGGCGGCTGGAGGCGGCGGGCCTGACCGGGATCGTCCAGCCGGACTACGCGCCCGGCCAGTGGACGGCGCGGGTGAAAGGGGACGCGGCGGCCCCGCTGCGGGTGCTGGAGCAGGCGCGGCAGGTGGCGGGACTGCGCGCGCTGGAACCCCTGCTGGCGGCGCAAAGGCAGAAAAAGGCGGCGCCGAACGATCCTTTTTTCTCCCAGCAGTGGCACCTGCGCAACACCGGCCAGAAGAAAGGGAAAAAAGGGGTGGATGCGAATGTGGTCGATATCTGGGACGAGGCACAGGGGGACGGCGTGAGCATCGCCATCATTGACGACGGCGTGGACCTGCTGCATCCCGACTTGGCCGGGAACGCGGCGCCGTCGGGCCACTTTGACTGGGTGGACAACGACAGCGACCCCGCCCCTGAGATCCGCGAGCCGGGCAGGGATGAAGATTCTCACGGCACACCGGTGGCTGGCGTGGCGGCGGGCCGGGGCGGAAACGGCATCGGCATCTCCGGCGCGGCGCCGCGCGCGCAGATCGTGGGCCTGCGGTTGTTGTCCGAGGATCAGACCGACCTCACGGAGTCTCAGGCCATCGCCCATTTGAACGATGTGATCCAGGTGAAAAACAACAGTTGGGGATATCCCGACATTGGCTTCGTCCTCGGCGAGGTTGGACCGCTCACCCACGCGGCGGTACAAAACGCGGTCGAAACCGGACGCGGCGGCAAGGGCACAATCCTCACCTGGGCGGCGGGCAACGGCAGACATAGCGGCGATCAGTCGAACAAAGACGGCTACGCCAACGACCGCCACGTCATCGCCGTGGGGGCGGTGACGAACACCGGCAGCCAGACCTACTACAGTGAAAACGGAGCCAATGTGAACGTGTCCGCACCCTCCGACGGCGGCAGCGCGGGGATCGTAACCACGGACCTTCAGGGCAATGGCGGCTACAACCGCCCCGGAGTGCCCGGAGAGCTGTCCAACCGCGACTACACCAATGACTTCGGCGGCACCTCCTCGGCCACACCGCTGATCGCTGGCGTGGCGGCGCTGATGCTGGAGGCCAACCCCGGCCTGGGCTGGCGGGATGTGAAGGAGATTTTTTTGCGATCCTCGGTGAAGCTGACCCCCGCCTCCACCGACTGGGCCGCGCGCACCGGCGGCAGGCCGGACTTGGCGCAGGTCCAGCATCACCACGGCTTCGGCGGCGGCATGGTGAACGCGGCCGCGGCGGTGGCGATGGCGCAGGACTGGATCAACCTGCCCGCGCCTGACAGCCAGCAAATAACCATCACCCCCAATGCCCCAATCCCGGACAGAGGCGAGTTGGAGCGCATTTTTGACTTTTCCTCCGGCGATCTCCTGCGTGTGGAAACCGTGGAGATCACGGTGGACATTCCACACACCTTCCGCGGGGATTTGGAAATAGACCTCATCTCCCCCTCCGGCACGGTCAGCAGGCTGGCCGCCGCCACGCTTGCCGACGATGGTTATAATATCACCACGCACAGTACCGGCCTGGGTTATGAACCCTGGACTTTTACCAGCGTACGACATTGGGGGGAGAGTTCAGGCGGGATCTGGAAACTCGTGGTGAGGGATCGCTTCAACGGAGACACCGGGATGTTCAAGTCGGCCACGGTACGGCTGCACGGAGTGGTGGAAACGGCGCCGGTGCTGACCTCCCACACCGATGGCCTGATGGTGGCCGAGGGCGCGGACGCGGTTCTTTCCGCCACCGCCACGGGGGAGCGTTATGCCTTTGAGTGGCGGCGCAACGGGGTGGCCGTGGGCGGAACGCTTGAGGACGACTTCATCCTGCCGGGGATCAAGCTGGCGCAGTCCGGCTTCTACCGGGTGGCGGCCATGACTTCCGTGGGGGAGAACGTCAGCCCGGACATTCCCGTCACCGTGGTGCGCGTGTCCACCGCGGCGGTGTCCGTGAAGGAAGGCAAAACCCTGACCTTGACTGCCACCGCCTCCGGCCCGCTGCCTTTGACCTATCAGTGGCGGCGTGACGGCGAACCGCTGGTGGAAGATGAAGACGGCACCGGCACCCAGAGCAAAACCTTGGTCATCAAAAATGCCGGCCTCGCTCAGGAGGGCGATTACGATTGCCTGGTTTTCGACGGCGTCAGGGAGCTTTCCGCCGGCCTGCGCCCGGTGACGATCCTTTTGAAACCGGTGATGACGCCGCAGGTGCTGGCCGGCACCATCGTCAGCGGACAGCCGTTCATCACCTTCGCCGCCCTCAACGCTCCCGCCCGCTTCGTGGCGCGCGGCGTGCCGCCGGGGATGAAGTTCAACGGCAAGACCGGCGAGCTGAGCGGGCGTCCCAACCGTCCCGGCACTTACACCATCCGCGTCCAGGCGGCGAACGCGGCGGGTTCCAGCGCGTTTGAGGAGTACACGCTCGTCATCGAAGATCTGCCGGACGGCACGGTGGGAACTTTCCGCGGCTTGGTGGACGCCGACCCCGCGCTCAACGACGGCCTGGGCGGCGCGGTGCAAATCAAGATCACCACCACCGGCGCTTTCAGCGGGTTCATCCAGCTCGCCGGCCGCAAGCTGGCCTGCAAAGGCCGGCTCGACGCGCAACCGGGCGGCGTGGAACCCACCGGCGCGGTGACGATCCGGCGGCGCGGCGGTCTGCCGGACTTGGAAGCGGCCTTTACCGTGGATCTCGTCAGCGGCTCCCTGGCCGGCACGGCGACGGACGGCATCCCGCCGGTGGATTGGACGGCGCAGCCGGATCACTGGCACGCGAAGAAACAGCCCGCCCTGTCCCGTGCCGGCTATCATACCGCCTCGCTCATCGACGGCGATGCGCAGCCCGCAGGCCCCGGTTTCTTGGCCATCACCGTGGCCAAAAGTGGAGGCATCCGCGTCACCGGACGCGTGGGTGACACCTCGGCCCTCACCTGGGCGGGCGTTCTTTCCCGCGACGGGCTCGCGCCGCTGATGGCGTTGATCGACAAAAAACGCGGCTCCGTGCGCGGCTGGTTGAACGTGGAGGAAGGCGCCGCGCCGGATTTCCTGGATGGCACGGTGGACGGCACTTTGGCGTGGGCCTGGAGCGCCACGCTTCCGCCCGGCCGCTTTTATACCAACGGCTTCCTGCGCGACCTGACGGTGGACGGGGCAAAATACAGCCGCCCGCAGCCCGGTCAGACGCTTCTGGGGCTGCCGGACTCCGCCACCCTGCCGGACGGGCTGAACGCGGAAGTGACGTTCGCGGGCGGCGGTGTCGAGGATGCCGCGCTGGCCGCCGGCTTGGCTGATCTGGCTTTCTCCCTCACCAACCGCCACAAAGCCGTGTTCGCCCCCGCCAAATCCGCCGGCAATCCCGCTTCGGTCAAACTGACGTTGAACGCCGCCAAAGGGCTGCTCTCCGGCTCGTTCCTGCTGGTGGACCCCAATCCCTACGGCGGCAAGGACATCCAGCGCAAAGTGGCGTTTTATGGCCGCATCGGAGACAGCACGGCCACCGGCTGCTTCCTCCTGCCGCAGCTCCCCGATCCCCTGGCCATGCCCCCGCAAAAAATGACCGAAACCCCGCAACGCTCCGGCAGCTTCGTCGTGGGGGAACCCTAGACGGAGGGCGGGATTGTATTCCCGCCCATTTTTCCGCGGGCGGAGGCGGTGCGGAGCCGGAGAGATAGAGAGACAAGGCAAGGAGCGGCGGTTTGCAACCGCCCGTCACGGGATGGCGCAGCCACTCAATGAGAAGAGTGACGCTGCGCGTGGAGGAACGGGCAAGAGGCGGGGGCGCCTCTTGCGACGGGCGAGGGCGTCCGCGCTCCTTGTCCTTATTTCTCCAGCGGCAGCACCATCTCAGCCGCCACGGGCTGGAGTGGCGGCGCGGCCAAGTCCACTTCAAAAGGCCGCGCCAAAGAATTGCCGGCGAGGTCTTCGAGCACGGACAACACCCGCAACTCATGCGACGCGGCAGTCCAGGGGTGGCGTGGGGTGAACGACCAGCTTGTTTCGTGATCGCCCGTCTGCACGTCTCCGGGCAGCGGCTCCGCGCCGTCTTTCTCGAAAACGCGGAGGCAGCGCTGGAGCAGGGCATGATCCAGCGGCGCGGGAAAATGCACGGTCAGGGGGGCGCGGCTGCCGGGCGCGGGCAGTCCGGCGATCCGCCATGCGGCGGCATCGAGCCGGTGCTTGCGCGCGGGGCCGGTGGCGAAGGTTTTCAGCACGCACGGCGACAGGACGCGGCCCTGCGCGTCCGGCCAAGGCTGGGCGAGCCGCAACTCGTAGCGGTGGTCCGCGCTGAGGATGGGGCCGAGGTCTTCGTTGAGGTTGACGCCGGTTTTTTGGCGTCCGGGGTGGAGCCAGAGCGTGAGACGCTGGCGGGCGTCGTCCCAGAGTTCGGTCTCGCGAAAGGGTTCGGGCACGGGCTGGCCGCTGGCGAGGTCGATGAGTTGGAGGCGCGCCAACGCGTCGCCGGTTTCCATCGGGGTGGCGAAGTGGAGGTAAAATTTGAGATGGTTGGCGGGCAGCGTTTCCGCCGTGGGATAAACAGCGGATACGGCGGGCGCGGGTTCTCCGGCTTGCAGGGTGATGCCGAGGAACGCGGTGAGGCAGCCGGTGGGAATTTTCATGGAGATAGGTTTGGTGTATCCTGTCCGAGCCGCTGCGGTCACGGGCAAGACGCCCAATGCTCGCAGGCCGGGTGTGGCGCAGCCCGCCCAGCTTTCCGAGCGCTCCCAGGCCGGGCGCCATGCGGGACGCCCGGCCTACGTTCAGAGCACGGCCGGGGCGGGCGGTGCTACGGCAGGGCGCAGAGTTCGAAGCGGAGTTTGTCCCCGGTCTCACGCAGCACGGCCATGGTGCTGTCATCGACCTTGGCCACCTGGACGGCGCCGAAGAGTTCCTCGACGATCTCGATGCCTTCCGGCCCGGCTTTCTCCTTCACGTCGCGACGGGCGGCGTTTTCGTTGATCTGCTCCGGAGCGGAAGCGTCGAGGAGCTTGGCGCTGACGCGGACGCCCCAGTATTTGGAGGGGCCGAAGAGGTTGTCTTTGAAACGCTGGGTGTGGGTGATGAACCAGCGCTGGCCGTCTTTTTCATACGTGAAGACGTCGAGCGGGCGGTTGCCGCTGCCAAGTTCCACCACGGAGACGCCTTTGACGGCGGCGCCGGTGGCAAGGTTGGCGAGCGGGAATTTGGCGATGGGCGTGCAGGCGAAGGCGCCGACGACACAGGGCACGCCTTTGTCTTCGTAGGGCGTGAAGCTGGTGATGGGCGCCTTGGTTTCCCAACGGCCGTGGGCGACGTGGTAGGTCTCGGCGCTGTAAATCTCACCGGTGCTGGCGGGCGTGAGCGGCAGCGGGATGGAGTAGATTTTGCTGCTGAACTCTTCGTTGCACTGGCCGGTGGCGAGCAGGCGGTCGCCGGCGTGGGCGACGTCGGTGAGGCTGCGGAGCTGGCCGCCGGTCTCGGATTGCGGCAGCGCGACGCGGAGGTGCGGCAGCGCGGCGAGGTCGAGCTTGGCCAGGGTGCCGTCGGCGCTGATGGTGACGATGCTGGCGGTCTTGGCGGCTTTGTCGGTGACGCCGAGGTAAGCTTTGCCGCTCTCCGGGTTGATGGTGAGGTCGCTGATGGTGATGCCGGAGGCATCGCTGCCGAGCAGGTCGGCGATTTTTTGGATGGCGTCCTCGACGGGCGCTTGGAGTTTCTGCACGGGGCCGGTGTCGCCGGTTTCCACGGCGACGATGGAGCCGGTGGCGGACTCGCCGATCAGCAACGTGCCGCCTGGGGCGAAGGCGAGCGGTCCGGCGCCGTTCAGGCTGAGGCCGCTGGTGGCGGGGTTCTGAAGAATGCCGGCTTGGGCGATGAAAGGCAGCGCGCCGGCGAGGAGGAGGGTGGTCATGGTTTTCATGGTCGTGCGATGGTGAGGGATGCGGGGTGGGGTGTCGAGAAAAAACGCCGGGGGCAGGGAGACGGAGAGAAGGAGGGAGGGGGAGATGGGGGGAATTAAAAGGCGGCGAGCCAGCGGCTCGCGCCACGGGGGCGGTTACAAACCGCCTCTCCTTGTCTCCCCCTCTCCCCCTCCCTCATTCCCCCCCTCTCATTCCCCCGGCCGTGGCAGATAACTCGCGGCGAGATCGATCTTAAACTGCCAGACGAGAGTCTCCGCCTGGGTGGCGCCTTCGCGGGTGAAGGTGATGGTGATCTCGCACTGCTCCTGGCGCAGGCGGTAGGGCGGGTGGTAGGTGAGCAGGCCGGTGGCGGGGTCGAAGTGGGATTGCACGCCGCCGACTCCGGCAACGTGCATTTTGACCGAATTCGGAACCAGCGGGCCGAGGCCGGAGAGATCGGCCTCCAGGCGGGGCCTGCGCTCGGTGATGACGGCGTTCATGGCGGGGGACAGCTTGACCAGCGGCGCGCCCTGCGCATCCAAGGCGTCGGCGGCGAGGCGGCGGCCGGCGGCGGGGCCGCGGCCGCGGAAGCTTATGGCGAGCTGGAACACGGAGTCGTTCACGCCGTGGATGATGAATCGGCCCAGATCGCCGGGCGGGGTGTCCCAGTTTACTTTGCTGCCGTTGACGGTGACCAAGCTGGTGTAACCGGCCTCGTGGCCGAGGTCGCGGATGGCGGCGTTGTAGTTGCCGTAGGGGTAGGCGAACGAGGAACAGGTGATGCCGAGATTTTTCTCCAGAAACGCCTTGGATTCGGCCAGTTCCTTGTTGAGCCAGGCGGTGTAGTCCTCGTCCGAGCGGCCTTTGCGCGCGGTCATGCTGTCGTGGGAGACGCTGTGGCTGCCGATGGTGCAGAGGCCGGAGTCCATCATCTCCCGGATCTGCGCCCAGCTCAAGGAGCGGCCGCCGATGTTCACGTAGTTCTTGTAGAGGTAGATGGTGAAGGGGAAGCGGTACTCCTTGAGCACGGGCCAAGCGTAGCGATACACGCCCTCCCAGCCGTCGTCCATGGTGATGACGAAGCATTCCTGTGGGACGTTTTTGCGGCCCGCTTTCCACTCGACCACGTCCTCCAGCGGCACCACGGGGATCTCGGAGTCTTTGATGGCCCGCATCTGTTCGCGGAATTTGTCCACGCTGATGACCATGGCCTCGCCGCCGCGCTCGCGGAAGTCGTGGTAGCCGAGGATGGAGACGACGGAGGCTTTGTTCAGCTCAAACGCCACGGCCTTCGGCGCGGGGGGCGGCTCGTTGGCGTCGAAAAGATCGGGAC
>CAZNKC010000039.1:0-31715 GCA_964573315.1 uncultured Verrucomicrobiaceae bacterium
CGCGCCAAGTTCGACAAAGTGCCGCCGCCACCTCCGCGCGGCCCCAAGGGCGCAGACAAGATCACCGTGTTCGAGGACACCGACGGCGACGGCTTCTTTGACAAGCACACCGACGTCATCACCGGCCTGAACATCGCCAGCGCCGCGCTGCACGGCATGGGCCGCATCTGGGTGTTGAATCCGCCCTACCTGATCAGCTACCCGGACGCGGACGGCGACGGCCTGCCCGATGGCGATCCCGAGGTGGAACTCAGCGGTTTTGGCCTGGAAGACACCCACAGCGTCGCCACCAGCCTGCAATGGGGCATGGACGGCTGGCTTTACGGCGCCAACGGCAGCACCACCACCGGCAACGTCAGCAGCGCCAACAGCAAAAACGTCAAATGGGAAGGCCAGTGCATCTGGCGTTATCATCCGAAGAAAAAGCTCTTCGAGATTTACGCCGAAGGCGGCGGCAACACCTTCAGCCTCGACATCGACAGCAAGGGCCGCGTCTTTTCCGGCACCAACAACGGCAGCACCCGCGGCATGCACTACGAGCAAGGCAGCTACGGCTTCAAAAACTGGGGCAAACACGGCCCGCTCACCAATCCCTACGCCTTCGGGTTCTTCGAGCACATGAAGCACGAAGGCGACGTCAAACGTTTCCCGCAGGCTTTCACCATTTACGAGGGCGGCCTGCTCGGCAGCGCCTACGAGGGCAAAATCATCGCGCCCAACTCGCTGCAAAACCTAGTCTATGTCAGCGAGCGCTTCCCCAGCGGCTCCACCTTCCGCACCTTGGATGAAGAAAATCTGCTTTCCACATCCGACCGCTGGTTCCGCCCGGTGTGGGCCGGTGTCGGCCCCGACGGCGGCTTTTACATGGCCGACTGGTACGACACCCGCCTCAGCCACGTCCGCCCGGTGGATGACTGGCACAAAACCAGCGGCCGCATCTACCGCGTGCGCCCCGCCAGCGGCGCGCCGAAATTGCAGCCGTTCGATTTGAGCCAAGCAAGCGGCGAGGAATTGCTCGGCTATTTGAGCCACGCCAACGAGTGGTTCCGCAAGCAGGCGGTTCACGAGATCGGCTGGCGCAACCTCGCCGGACTCGCGCCGGAGTTGAAAGCGATGCTCGCAGGCCCGCACGCTCTCGAGGCGCTCTGGGCGCTCGACGGTCTCGGCCTCGCCGATGATCTGCCGTTCGATCATGCCGATCCCTATGTCCGCCGCTGGGCCGTCAAGATCGTGGGTGAGCAAAACCGGAGCGCGGATGCCCTCATCCGCCTTGCCAAAGAAGAAAAACACATCGAAGTCCGCGCCCAACTCCTCGCCACAGCCAAACGGCTTCCTGCTACCGGCTCCATTCAGCGCCAATATGAAGGCGGCAAATACATTGAACAGATAGAAGGCGTGTTTACCCTGCCTCTGCTTTGGGCCGCTGTTGATGTTGAAGATGAAAGCGGCCACCTGCCGCTGCTCGCCTGGTGGGCGCTGGAATCAAAAGCCGAAAAAGAACGTGAGGCGGTGTTCGCCTTTTTGCAAACGGACTCGGCTTTCATCCAGACCCCGCTCTTCCGCGACCACCTCGCCGAACGTCTCGCCAAGCGTTACGCGCTGGCCGGGGGCGAGGAGAACTACCAATCCTGCGCCGATCTGCTCGCGCTCACGGATGACTCCGCGCTGCGCGGCAAGTTCATCGCCGGCATCGCCGCCGCGTTTGAAGGCGGAGAGCTGCCCAAGCTGCCGGATGCGCTCGCCCAAGCCCTCAACGACTACATCGCCAAGCAATCCGGCGGCGACCTCACGCTCGCCTTGCGCAGCGGCAGCGCCGACGCGCTCAAGAAAGCCCTCGCCCTGCTTGCGGACGAGAAAGCCAGCAACACCGCGCGCATCACCATCGCCAAAACGCTGGCCGAGCTGGGCAAGAAAGAAGTCGTGGCGCCGATGAAGGCCATCTTGTCGAAACGGGACGGCTCCCCCGGCCTCAAGCGCGGCATCGTTCAGGCTGTCGCCAGACTGAACGACAATCGCCTCCCCGAAGCCATCCTGGCCGGTTACGAAGGCCAGATCGCCGGCGACCAAGCCCTGCGCGAGGACGCCCTGCGCATGCTGGCCAGCCGCAAGGAATGGGCGGTGCTGCTGGCCCGGCACGTCAACGAAGTGAAAGTGCCCGCCCGGCACGTCCCGCTCGACATCGTCCGCCAACTCGCCCTGCACGACGACCCCGAAATCGCCGCCGCCATCGACAAGCATTGGAAGGGCATGCTCGCCACCGGCCCCACCGAGGAAAAGGACAAAGAAATGGCCCGCATCAAAGCCGTGCTCAAAGCCGGCCCGGGCGACCCCGAAAAAGGCAAGCTGCAATACGCCGCCCGCTGCGCCATCTGCCACACCCTGTTCGACGAAGGCGGCAGCATCGGCCCCGACCTCACCGGCTACGAGCGCGCCAACGTGGATTTCTGGCTGGACAACCTGTTCAACCCCAGCCTCGAAATCCGCGAAGGCTTCGGCGCCTACATCGTGCGGACGAAATCCGGCCAAGTGCTCACCGGCGTCATGGACGCCGAAGACGCCGCCGGCATCGTTCTCAAAGACATGGCCGGCAACAAAACCGCCGTCAAACAAACCGACATCGAAAGCCTCGCCGCCAGCCCCATCTCCCTCATGCCCGAAGCCCTCACCACCGGCATGAGCGACGCGGATCTGCGGGACTTTTTCGCCTATCTGATGAAGCCGTAGCGTAGCTCAGGCATCCTGCCTGAGACGTGTGGTGCAAGCATCTTGCTTGCAAGTAGCACGGGCATCCTGCCCGTGACGGGTCATGCAGGCTTTCAGCCTGCAAGTAGCGCTGGCATTCTGCCTGCATCCAGTGGTGCAGGCTTTCAGCCTGCATGTGTGGGATGACTTGCCCGCCCTTCCCCTTTGGCTCCGCACCGCCTCCGCCCGCAGACAAATGGGCGGGAACAGAGCCCCGCCCTCCAGTGCAGGCGCTTGCAAAGCGCCTCTCCTTGTTGTGTTGCATACAAGGCCCGTTTTCGCAACAACTTGCCCCGGTCTGGCGTAGTTTATGCGCAGTCATTTACCGAATGAGCCTCCGTTTCTCCCTTTTCCCGTTTTTTTACCTCGTCTCCCTGACCCAGGGGGCTGGGGCCGATGTGTTTGCGCCCGAGCAGATCGAGGCGTTTGAAAAACAAATCCGCCCGCTGCTGGTGGAGCGTTGTTACGACTGCCACGGCGCGCACCGGCATGAAAACGGGCTGCGCTTGGACAGCCGGGACGCGGTGCTGCGCGGGAGCGACTACGGCAAGGTGGTGGAACCCGGAAACCCCGGCGCCAGCAAGCTGATCCATGCGGTGCGCGGCGCGGGCGGCGCGGAGAAGATGCCCAAAAAAGGCGCGGCCTTGAGCGAGCCGGAGGTCGCAGCGCTGGAAAAATGGATCGCCGAGGGGCTGCCGTGGCCGGCGGGAGAAACGGCAGAGGCTGCTCATCACAAGACCGATCCGAAAAACCACTGGGCATTCCTGCCGGTGGTGAAACCGGCGCTGCCGGACGGCGCCGCGGCGGGCAACGCCATCGACGCGCTGGTGGGCGCGAAGCTGCGGGCGGCGGGGCTGGATTTCGCGCCGGAGGCGGACGCGGCCACGCTTTACCGCCGGTTGAGCCTGACCTTGACGGGCTTGCAACCGGAGTTCGAGGAGGTGCGCGCGTTCGCCGAAGCCTACGCCAGCCAGCCCGAAGCCGCCTGGGACAAAGCTGTGACGGAACTGCTGGCCTCCCCGCATTACGGGCAGAAATGGGCGCGGCACTGGCTGGACGTGGCGCGTTACTCGGACACCGAGGGTTATCAGGCCGGCGGCAAGGACATCCGGTTTCCTTATGCTTACACTTACCGCAACTGGGTCATCGAGGCGTTGAACACGGACATGCCGTACGACCAGTTCGTGATGCGGCAGCTCGCGGCGGACCGCCTGATCTCCCAGGAAACACTGGCGCAAGCATCCCTTGGCAAGGCGGTTTCCGGCGATGACTCGGCGGAGGTGCGGCATCTGGCGGCGCTGGGTTTCCTGACCGTGAACGACCGCTTCCTGGGCGACCGCCTGCTGCAAACCGATGACCGCATCGACGTGGTGACGCGCGGGCTGATGGGACTGACCGTCGGCTGCGCGCGCTGCCACGACCACAAGTACGATCCCATTTCCAGCAAGGACTACTACGCGCTCTACGGCGTCTTCAACAGCTCCGAGCTGCCCGAGGACGTAGCGAAGCCGGTGATCGGTTTCCCGGACAATGCGGAGGCGGTGAAGGCTTACGCGGCGCAGGTGGCGGACGTGGAGGCGCGCAAGCAGGCTTTCCGCGAGGAGGTGCTGCTGGACCTGCGGCAAAAGGACCGGCTGCGTGATTACCTGGTCTTCGCCCAAAAACACCTGCACGCCGCCACCAGCGACTTCCGCGGCACGGCGGGCCGGGAAAAGATGCGGGACCGCATCGCGGAAAGCTGGCGGGAATTCATCAAATGGAGCGTGGAATCGGAGAAGACGCACCCGGTGATGTTCGCGTGGAGACAGTTCAGCGCGCTGGATGAGAAAGACTTCGCGGCGAAGGCGGCGGACGTGGTGCGGGAATTGAACGGCGACCCCGCGCGCTGCAACCCGGTGGTGGCGGCGGCTTTCACGGAACAACAGCCCGCGCCGAAGTCCCTGAACGAGGTGGCCGAGGTCTATGCCGGGCTTTTCCTCGAAAACGCCGGTGACGCGCAGTCGGAGGACAAGCCGCGCGAGGAAATCCGCGCCCTGATGCGCGGCGGGCGCTCGCCGATGGGCGTGGGCGTGGATCGCATCGAGGGCTACTTCACGCGCAAGGATCGCGAGCGGATGACGAAGCTGGACAACGAGATCAAAAAACTCGACATCGAAAACCCCGGCGCGCCCTACCGCGCGATGGCGATGCTGGACAAAGAGAACCCCGCCGACCAGCGCGTGATGATCCGCGGCAACCCCGGCCGTTTGGGCGAACCGGCGCCGCGCGCTTATCTGGAGTTTTTCGGCGGGGAAAAATTCAGCGACGGCAGCGGCCGCCTGGAACTGGCGCGGAAGATCGCCGCCAGGGACAATCCGCTCACCGCGCGGGTGATCGTGAACCGGGTGTGGATGCACCACTTCGGCAAGCCGCTGACGGACCAGCCGAGCGACTTCGGCGTGCAAACGCCGCGTCCGGTGCAGGCGGACGTACTCGATCATCTGGCGGCGGCGCTCATGGAGGAGGGCTGGAGCTTGAAAAAGCTGCACCGGCTGATCCTGACCTCCCGCGCTTGGCGGCAAAGCGGTGCGCTGACACCGGAGAAGGCGCTCAAGGACGCGGACAACGAACTCATCAGCCGCATGAACCGGCAGCGCATGGACTACGAGATGCTGCGGGACAATTTGTTGCGTGTCGCCGGCAGATTGAATGTCGCGCTGACCCCGGCGCGGTCGGTGCCGCTGAATTCGCCGGACGCGGACCAGTGGCGCAGTGTGCTGTTGTTCGTGGACCGCTACGAGCAGCCGACAGTGCCGGCGATGTTCGACTTTGCCAACCCGGACAGCCATAGCCCGCAGCGCTTCGTGACCACGGTGCCGCAGCAGGCGCTGTTTTTGATGAACAGCCCTTTCATGAAAGCGCAAGCCGAGGCCCTGGCGGCGCGCGCCCCGGTGGAGGGCAGCACGCCGGACTCGCGCACGGTGGCGGCGCTCTACCAGCGCGTGCTGCTGCGCGAGCCGCACCCGGAGGAGGTGGAACTGGCGCAGCGGTTCTTCACGGAGGCGGCGGAGCTGCGGGAGGCCCGGGAGGTCGATCTGGTGAATCTACGCTGGGACTACGGCACGATGGAGATCGCCCCAGACGCGGAAGGCCGCTTCCAGGCGGCAGAGTTCAAACCTTTCTCTCATCTGGATGCCCAAAACAAAAACCGCTGGTCGCACACCGGTGTCGTGCCGGATCCGGTTTGGTCGTTCGCCAGCCTCGGCCAGCAATCCGGTCATCCCGGCTCCGGCCCAGTGGCATCGGCAGCGCGCTGGACCGCGCCGCGCGCCATGACCGTGCGGCTGAGCGGCCAAGTGAAACGCGCCAGCGACAAGGGTGATGGCCTGCGCGCTTTCGTGGTCAGCGGCAGCGCGGGCGTCGTGCAGGATGTCTTCGTCGGCCCCGGAAAAACGGAGAATGTTAATGTGACCGTGAAACTGGCCCAGGGCGAGACCGTGGCGCTGGCGTTCGGCTGCGAGAAGAACCTCAGCTTTGACAGCTTCGAGTGGCAGCTTGCGCTGCATGAGGGCGGCGCGTTGATCACGGACGCCCGCCGTGATTTCATCGGCAGCGATGGCTGGCCGCTGAGCCGCGGCAAGCCGCAGTCGCCGCTGGCGCAGTTCGCCCAGGTGCTGATGATGTCGAACGAGTTTCAGTTCGTGGATTAGGCTCCCGAAGGATCCGATTGGATTCCGGCCCATTCTTTTCGGTTCACCCCGGAACCCTGCTGGCAAGGCGAGCGGGAGGAAAACCCTCCGGGCTGGCGGGGCGTCGTCTGATCAAGCGACTCCAAAACATCGG
This sequence comes from uncultured Verrucomicrobiaceae bacterium, assembly GCA_964573315.1. Taxonomy (GTDB): domain Bacteria; phylum Verrucomicrobiota; class Verrucomicrobiia; order Verrucomicrobiales; family Verrucomicrobiaceae; genus JAGRPD01. The sequence goes on from CAZNKC010000039.1 coordinate 6,565, forward strand.
CAAAACGGAATTCCAGCCCACGCGCAGGGGGGGGCGTCGTAGATACAAAGCGGGGTTGATGGTTGAAAGTTGATGGTTGATAGACTGAAAATGAGCGGCTTGTGCCGCGTTAGTGACTCACTCTCCGGGCAAGTGGTGCTTTCGGCGTAGGCCGCTGGTTTTGGACTATCAACACTCAACTACCAACCATCAACTCGGTTTTTAGGCTAAAGCGCCTCTCTTTGTCCGCTTTGCGCCCTGCGTTTTCCTGAAAAGGCGCTTGGAATGACCGTTGGAGCCGAACTGTGAAAACAAAACAGGACAAAAAAACCCCGATCCCGGCAAGGGGATCGGGGTTGGTGAAACCAAGCAGGCTTTGTTTTAGCCGCGGCTGACCGTTTGGAAGTCCGGGTAGGCGGACATTTCATGCTCGCCGATGTCGAGACCTTCGGCCTCTTCTTCGGCGGACACTCGGACACCCAAGGTGGCCTTGATGATGCCAAACACGACCAGGGAGAAGAGGAAGGCGGTGCCGTCCACCGCGACCACTCCGATGAGCTGGCCCATGAAGGTGATGCCGGCGTCCGTGGTGTCGAAGAACGCACAGGCCAGGATGCCCCAGATGCCGCAGATGCCGTGGACGGAGATGGCGCCGACAGGGTCATCAATCTTGATCTTGTCAAAGAAGACGATGGAGAAGACCACGAGGACACCGGCGATCAAACCGATGGCGAGGGCTCCCTTGACGGAGACGATGTCCGCATTGGCAGTGATGCCAACCAGACCCGCCAGGACGCCGTTGAGGGCCATGGACAGATCAGGCGTTTTCAGCACGGTCCAGGAGGTGGCGATGGCGCCAATGCAGCCAGCGCTGGCGGCCAGAGTGGTGGTGGTGAAGACCAAGCCGAGGGCGCCGGGTTCCGCCGAGAGCACTGAGGCGCCGTTGAAGCCATACCAGCCAAATGCCAGCAGGAAGACACCGATGGTGGCCAGCGGCATGCTGTGGCCGGGAATGGGCTTGATTTTGCCATCGACGTATTTGCCGTTGCGGGGGCCAAGGAGCAAGACCGCAGCCAGAGCGGCGAACCCGCCGAAACCGTGAACGACTGCCGAGCCCGCGAAGTCTTTGAAGCCGTTGCCGTTATTGAGGCTGGCCAGCCAGCCTTCACCCCAGTGCCAGGAACCGATCCAGGGATAACCGATGGTCACGAGAACTGCCGCATAAACCAGGAAGGGAAAGAGTTTGATCCGTTCAGCGACCGCGCCGGAGACGATGGTGGCGCCGGTGGCGGCAAACATGGCCTGGAAGATGAAGTCACCATAACCGGTCATGGCCAAGGCGAGTCCTCCGTAACCCCAGGTATTGCCACCGTCGGCATTGAGGTCACCGATGGGGCTTCCAAAAGCGAAGAAGTTTGGGATCAGCCAGTTGTCGCCGGGGTAATGGCTGTTAAAACCCCAAAGCGCGTAGCTGATGACGCCGATGGCGATGATGGACACGTTTTTGAACAAGATGTTCACCGTGTTCTTGGACTGGCACAGGCCAGCTTCGAGCGTGGCGAAGCCGAGGTGCATGATGAACACGAGGGCGGCGCCGATCACCGTCCACAACATGCTGACGACGAAGAAGTCGTAGGCCGGGGCGTATTCGCCCTGAGCAGCCAGCAGTTCCTTGTAGTCGCCCACGGGATCCTCAGCCTCCTCCTCCGCGGCGGCGGGAGCGGCGGGAGGAGTTTCGGCAGCGGCGGCTGGCGCCTCAACGGCGGGCGCGTCCTGCGCCATTATGGAGGGTTCTGACGAGATGCCCCAAAGCCCGGCCGCCAAGGCGGCAGCGAGCAGGCATCCGATCCAACTGTGTTTGGTGATCAGCATGGCGTTTTAGAGTGCGTTGGTTTGATGTTTGGCGTCGGCTTGTGCCGCTTGGATAAGCATGAAAGCAATGGCCGTGCCAAGTTTTCAAAAAAAGCGTTTCCGGCTCAATTGCATGGAACGCAAAAAATGGAGGGCGTGATTGCATTCCCGCCCATTCAGCCCCAACGGGGCGCGGTAGCAAAGCCCAGGCTGTGAGTCGAGAGTTGAGTGTTGATAGTTCAAAATCAGCGGCTTGCGCCGAAACCTCCATTCACCCGAAGAGTGAGTCCCTCTGGCGACACAAGTCGCTCATTTCCAGTCTCTCAACTATCAACCATCAACTATCAACCCTGTTTTTAGGTTGTACCGCCCCTTCGGGGCTGTTTCTGAGCGGCGCTCGCAACGAACCTCAAAACGGCGATTTGTATGGGATGAACCCTTGCCCTCCTCAATCAAAATGCCGCTGCAGCATGATTTCCAGATTGCGCTCCACGATCTCGCCCATTGAGTTGCAGTGCTCGAACCGCGTCGTTTGGTGATACTCGCCCAGTTCCTGCCTGAGCTGCACCACCTTTTCCCACGGCTCGGAGCGGTCTTTTTTCATGCAGCCGACCAAGTGCCGCAGGCGCTCGACCTCCGAGGTGTAACGCCGCGCGATCAGGCTGCGCTCCTCCTCCTGGTACTGCTTCATCGTCGGGTAGTTCAAGCACTGCGAGCACAGCTCCACCACGGTGTTGTTTTCCTTGAAGAATTGCGGCAGGTAGAGGGTCTTGCGCCCTTCGTAGCTCTGCTGATCGAAGTCGATGGCGCGCACGCGGTACTGCACGTCCTCGAAGTCCGGCGTGATGTCGATCACGTAGTTGTAGCTGCGCATGTCCCCCAGCAGGCGGATGAAACAGCGCTCGCTGAATTTCACAAATTCCTTGGCGATGCGCACCCGGTTCGTGTCCTCGCGGCACAGATAGTCACGAATGAAGGCGTCCCCCGGAATGCCGGCAATGTGCTCCTCAATCAGCGTGTCGCCGTCGAAGAGGTAATTGATGCGGTTCGGCGAGAGCAGGTGCTCCAGCTCCAGCCCGTAGATGCGGGAGGCGTCCGCGATCTTAACGTAAAAATGATCGTAGTTGTCATTGTACTGGTTCACCACCCGGATGCGGAAGGGCCGGGAGTTGCCAAACTCGCAGTAGTCCACCCGCTCCACGAACAAATGCGGCACCGCCTGGAGATCGCCGGTTTTCAGCAGGGAATAGATGCTCGTCAGCCGCGGATGCAATTCCTCGCGGATTTCCGGCGCGTACATCACGCTCGACCAATGCGTCGGGCGGTCCTCCTTGTCGCTGAGCGGGTAGCTCTCGGCAAAGCCCAGCAGATCCTTGTAGGTGGCCGGCAACGTGTAGCGGCGGTCCCAGTCCATCAAGTAACCCTTCAAGTCCTGCGAGACCGGCAGGAAGAGCTTGCGGCGTGAGATTTCGTTCATGAATGCGCGCCGGCGGCGGGCTGGCGTTGGCGTCTCCGTCAGCGCACCCGCAACTGGTTCATCCGGACGCGATGGGACAATTCCCGGCTCCTTTGAGTCAGGTTCTGATGCTCCACTTCCAACTGGTTCAGCTTCACCCGCAGAGCCGCCACTGCCTGCTGGTGCAGAGTCGGATTGCCGCCCTCCCGTTTGTTTTCCTCGATCTTGACCGCGTGATTGGCCTCGACGAGCTTGCGCTGCAGATCGCCCATTTCTTTTCTGACCTCGAGCAGCCTGTTTTCCACCATGCGCACCTCGTGATCGAGTTCCACGCCGCCCTGGTTCCTCACGCCGTCACGCGTGAGAGCCATGACCGGCGCCGCCTTCTGGTAGCCAAACCGCTCCTGCATATCGGGCTTCAACTGGCTGAGATTCACGCTCATCGTCCCGGCTTGATGCATGAAGGTCAGCGATTCCTCGGTCAGCTCCCGTATCTTCACTTTTTCAAACCGTTTGCCGTCGATCTCCACCACGTCCAGCTCCATGCCCGGCGCGCGCCGGCGGATGGAGAGCCGGTACTGATTTTTGTATTCCTCGAAGTCTTTCTGGATCGACTCCAGCGCCTTCTGCGCCTCGTCGATCTGGGATTGCAGCTTGTCCCGCTCCTCCTTGATCTTGTCCCGCTCCAATTGGAGGGAGCGCATCTGGATTTGCAGGCGGTTCAACTCCGCCTTCGACTGCCCCTGGGACGACTCCAACGCGCGTATCTGCTCGTTCAACGCCCGGAACTGCGCCTCATCCTGGCATCCAGTAAGAAGCAACAGGCTCAAAAGGGCGCAAAAGGCGGCGGGAAGGCAGGATTTTTTCATGTCACAATGCGGGTTCACCTTTTCAATTAAACATAAAATCCGATTTGTTACACTGCAAATCGCCAGTTTGTTATGCGCCCGGATTTTCCGCCCGTCCATCCCGGCCCCAGCCAAATCCCTCATGGAACTGCCCTCCGACATCCTCGCCATCTTCAAACGCCTGCGCGACTCCGGCCATGAAGCCGTGCTCGCCGGCGGCTCCGTGCGCGATCACCTGCTCGGCCTGCCGTGCAAGGACCACGACATCGCCACCAGCGCCACCCCCGCCCAGGTCGCCGCCTTGTTTCCCGGCAGCCAGCTCGTCGGCGCGCATTTCGGCGTGGTCATCGTCCGCTGCGCCGGCCGCTGGGTGGAGATCGCCACCTTCCGCACCGACGGCTCCTATCTCGATGGCCGCCGCCCGGATTCGGTCACGTTTGCCAGCGCCGAGGAGGACGCCCGGCGGCGGGACTTCACCATCAACGGCCTCTTCTACGATCCCCAAACGCACGCCGTCATCGACCATGTCGGCGGCCAAGCCGATCTCCACGCCCGCCTCATCCGCGCCATCGGCGACCCCGCCGCCCGCTTTCAGGAAGATCACCTCCGCCTGTTGCGCGCCGTGCGTTTCGCCACCGTGCTCGATTTCCAAATCGAACCCGCCACCTGGCAGGCCATCCAGGCCAGCGCCCCGCTCATCCGCAAGGTCAGCATCGAGCGCGTGCGGGATGAACTCGACCGCATCTGGCTCTCCCCGCGCCGCGTGCGCGGATTTGACTTGCTCGTGGACAGCGGCCTCATGGCGGAAATCCTGCCGGAGATCCTCGACCTGCGCGGCTGCGATCAGCCGCCCGAATTCCACCCCGAAGGCGACGTCTTCATCCACACCCGGCTCATGCTCAGCCACCTGCCGCCGGACGCCCCCCTGCCGCTCGTCCTCTCCGTATTGTTTCACGACATCGCCAAACCCGCCACCCGCACCGTCGATGCGGACACCGGCCGCATCCGCTTCAACGGCCACGACAAGCTCGGCGCGGAAATGACCCACGACATCCTGCGCCGGCTCAAGTATCCGAACGACACCATCACCGCCGTGACCGAAGCCGTCGCCAACCACATGAACTTCATCGGCGTGCAAAAAATGCGCGCCTCCACCTTGAAGCGTTTCCTGGCCCGGCCCCACATCGACGACGAACTGGCGCTGCACCGCGCCGACTGCCTCGGCTCCAATGGCCGGCTGGACAACTACGACTTCCTCCAGCAAAAACGCGCCGAGTTCGCCGCCGTCCCGCAGTCGCTCAACCCGCCGCCGCTCCTCACCGGGCGCGACCTCATCGCCCAAGGCCGCGCCCCCGGCCCCGCCTTCACTAAAATCCTGCACGAAATCCAAACCTTGCAGTTGGAAGGCACGCTGAAGACCAAAGAGGACGCCCTAGCCTGGCTCGCCACCGGCGCCGCCGACGCCCTTTGACCCCGCCCCAAATCGTCCTCGTCCTCGTCCTCGCCCTCGCCCTCGCCCTCGCCCTCGTCATTCTCCATTCTCCATTCTCCATTCTCCATTCGGATTTCGGATTTCGGATTTCGAGGACGAATCCCGATTCACCGCGCCCCCGCCGCCGTCCGCACACCGATCTTCACCGTCGGCTCCCCCGGATCAGCCAAAGGCGGCAAATCAGGACGGCCCCCTTCCGCCACGAAATCGCTGCCCGCCGAATAGATTAGCCCTTTGGCCGCGTCGTAATGGAAAGGCTCACCCGTGAACGGATCCCGGAGCGGCTCCCGCAGGTAACGCGGACTGAGGTCCGCCAGCGTCGCCGGCAGTCCTTTCTCGCGCAGCACGAACCGCCGCACGGCGAAAAGCTGCACCACCAGCAGATGCCGCGCGCGCGCGAGCTGCTGGCGCGCCGGCACGTCGAGGTAGGGCTTCAACCGTTCCACCACATAGGCCACGCCCGCTCCGTTCGGCTGGTAGTAACCGACGTTCTCGACGCCGGGCACGCCGCCCCACGCATCGCGCAGCCCGGCCGGCCGGGTGGAGGCCTGCCCCACCTGCCGCACCAAGTGGCGGATGCCGGTGGCCATGATGCCCAGCGTCTCATTGGTTTTGAAGAAAAGCTGCTTGGGCCGCGGACGCTGCGCGCCGCCGGGCATGGTATCGTGCGGCTCTCCGCTCTGCGTGCCCAGCAGCAGCTTTTTCTCATGCAGATAAAACGCCGGCAGCACGTTGTTCCGCACATGGGAGTCCAGCGGCGCGCAGGCCTCGAACTGCTGCTGAAAAGTGGCCAGCACCTCGTCCTCCACCGCATCGCAACGCGGCAGCAACTCCGCCAGCGTCTCCGCGCAGCGCCGGTGAATCTCCAGCGACCGGAAGTAAAACGACGGCCAAGCGTGGATGTCCTGAAGCCGGCGCGCCAACTCCGCCATGTCCAGCGCCGCCGCCAGCGCCGCCTCGTCCTCGCCCCGGCGCTGCATGTAGGCCGCCTCCACCTGCTTGAGGATCGCCGCCGAGGACCAGTTCTCATGGCCGCCCAGGTCGCTGAAATGCCAGCTCGCGTGCCGGCCATGCCAATCCGCGTCCTCCAGCAAGTCCTTGAGATTGTCCAGCGCCTGCCCGTTCTCCACCAGCCAGTTCGCCATCACCCCGGTCTCCCAATCCCACGGCGCTTTCGCCATCAACCCCGCGCCCGGCGCCGGCCTGATGCTGGTCAAAAACACCTCCAGCCGGCCCGGCGAAGTGACCGTCGGCGCCGGGTCCGGCGGCGTCGCGATGCGCAAATCCTCGTCCGCCACCTCCTTCACATCGGCTTGGTACAACCACGCCACAAAAGTCAGCCCCAAAACCGCCAGCGCCATCAGTGCCAAGCTCGCCCAGGATGTTCCCTCGCGCTGTTGCTCCACCCGCACCCTCCGGCGCCGCCTGCCGCGACGCCGCGATGACGAACGCCGCGCTTCGTCATCATCCGCCGCCACGCTTTCCGTCCCGGCATCCGTCCCGGCATCCGTTTCGTCATCCGGCTCCCTGGGCGGCACGGGCGCTGCCTCCGTGATCTGCCTTGTTGGTGGCGCAGTCACACTCTCCGTGGCTGCCGGCATCCGCGCCTGTGCCGGCTCCGCGACCCGCTCCGGCGCGCGCGAGGGAGCGGACGGCGCATCCGGTACCTGCTCCTTCACTACCACTTTCCGGCTGCTGTCACGCGCTTCCACGGTCTGACCCGGCGCTTGCCGGGGATGTTGCGGCTGCCTCTGGGGAGCCTTGGCCTGCGCTTCCTCCTCATCATCACCCAAACTCCACGGCGATTTCCAGGAAGGATCGTTCGCGGCCCACCACGGACGCGAGCGGGTCGGCAAGTTGTTCTCCGGATCATCAGCCATAAAACGCCAGTCAACCATATCCACGCCGTCTTGCCAAACCGGAAGTTGTGTCAGAGTCCGGGCAAGGCGGCGCCAGCCGCCATAAGGCGGACGTGTCGTCCGCCCTGTCTGGCGGGCTTCCCAGCCCGCCCCGCAACAAGGAGAGGCGGTTTGTAACCGCCTGTCCGGGGAGACGGGAAGGTCAACCCCTCCCCCATGCAGGCAAGATGCCTGCATAACCCGGCACAGGCTGAAAGCCTATGCTACACGGGCGGGCTGCAAGCCCGCTTGACGAGGCGGACGACACGTCCGTCTTACTTGCCCGCGCCCCATTCCCTTGAAAGAGCGCCGCCTCCCGCCGTGTAGGAATTTTAACACCCCCATGCCCATCCGCCCCCTTTCAGCCCTGCTGGTCACAACAGCCGCGGCCCTGCTCCACGGCACGGCAACCGCCGCCGACCGCGACCACCCCGGCGCCATCATTTATCAAGACCTCTGCGCCAACTGCCACGGCGCCCAGGGCGAAGGCGTGCCCGGCAAGTACGACGAACCTCTCATCGGCGACCGCACGCTCGAATCCCTGGCCCGCAAGATCGAGCGCACCATGCCCGAGGAAGACCCCGACACCTGCGTCGGCGAGGACGCGCGCCAAGTCACCGCCTACATCTACGACGCCTTTTACTCCCCCGCCGCCCAGGCCCGGATCCGCCCGCCGGAGATCGACCTCACCCGCCTCACCGTCCCCCAATTCCGCGCCAGCGTCGCCGACCTCATCGGCCACTTCCGCTCCGGCAGCGACAAAGACTGGGGCCATGAGCGCGGCCTCCGCCATTTTTACAGCAGCCCCGAAATCCTCTCCGGCGAAGACCGCAAGCAGCTCAAACCCAACGCCGACCCCCGCAAGAAAACCGTCAAAGTCGAAGGCCGCGCGGACCGGGTGGACTTCCAGTTCGGCCCGGACAGCCCCATCAAGGACAAGCTCGACCCCGACGAATTCGAACTCCGCTTCGAAGGCAGCGTCATCGCCCCCGAGACCGGCGTCTATGAATTCATCGTCCGCAGCGAGAACGGTTTCCGCCTCTGGATCAACGACCGCGACAAAGCCCTCATCGACGCCCGGGTCAGCTCCGGCGGCGAAGTCCGCGAGGAACGCGCCACCCTCTACCTTCTCGGCGGACGCGCCTATCATCTCAACTTGGAGCACTTCAAATTCCGCGAAAAAACCGCCTCCCTCCAGCTCCTCTGGAAGCCCCCGCACGGCGTCGCGCAGATCATCCCCCGCCGGCAGCTCTCCCCCGAGCGCATGAGAGAGGTCATGATCGTCAGCACCCCCTTCCCCGCCGACGACCGCAGCCTCGGTTACGAACGCGGCTCCAGCCTCTCGAAGGAATGGGATCAAGCCGTCACCCAGGCCGCCATCGCCGTGGCCGGGCACGTCGAAGCCCGGCTCGACGAACTCGCCGGCACCAAACCGGACGCCGAAGACCGCAACGCCAAGCTCGTCGCCTTCGCCGAGACCTTCGCCGAAACAGCCTTCCGCCGCCCGCTCGACGACACCCAGAAAAAAATCATCGCCGCCCAATTCAAGGAAGCCAAAACCCCCGCGCTCGCCGTCAAACGCGCCGTCCTTTTCACCCTCAAATCCCCCCGCTTCCTCTACCCCGGCCTGCTGGACAACGACAAGCCGGACGACTACGCCGTCGCCGCCCGTCTCGCCCTCGCCCTTTGGGATTCCATACCCGACAAACGCCTGCTCCAAGCCGCCAAGGAAAACCGCCTCCACGAACGCAGCGACGTCCTGCGCGCCGCCCAGCGCCTCGCCGCCGATCCCCGCGCCCGCGCCAAGATGGACGGCTTTTTCCACCACTGGCTGGAGTTGGACCACGCCGAAAACGCCTCCAAAGACCCCAAAGCCTTCCCCGGCTTCGGCCAAGCCGCGCTCGCCGATCTGCGCACCTCCCTGCGCCTCTTCATCGAAGACACCGTCTGGGGAGAAGCCTCCGACTACCGCCAGCTTCTCCAGGCCGATTACCTCTACCTCAACGCCAGCCTCGCCAAACTCTACGGCAAAAAGGTCGAGGGCGACGACTTTCAGCGCGTCGGCTTCGACCCCAAACAACGCGCCGGCGTCGTCACCCACCCTTACTTGCTCTCCGCCTTCGCCAGCGCCCGCGCCACCTCGCCCATCCACCGCGGCGTCTTCCTCACCCGCAACATCGTCGGCATGTCCTTGAAATCCCCGCCCGTGGCCGTCGCCTTCGAGGAAAGCCATTTCAAGCCCGGCCTTACCATGCGGGAAAAAGTCACCGAACTCACCCGCGACGGCAACTGCATGTCCTGCCACGCCCTCATCAACCCCCTCGGCTTCTCCCTGGAAAACTTCGACGCCATCGGCCGCTGGCGCACCAAGGACGAAAACAAACCCGTCGATCCCGTCGCCGAACTCCCCCTCGACGACGGCCGCAAAACCATCCGCCTCGCCGGTCCGCGCGACATCGTCAACCACGTCGTCAGCGCCCCCGACGGCCACCGCGCCTTCATCCGCCATCTCTTCCATCACATCGTCAAGCAACCCGCCGCCGCCTACGGCCACAGCACCCTCGACGACCTCCAAAAAAGCTTCGCCCAAAACCAGTTCCACATCCAAAAACTCCTCGCCGAAATCGCCACACTCACCGCAATCCACGGCGCGGCGGCAAAAGGCAAAAATTAGAGCCGCGCGCCGCCCGGGCCAAAACCCGAACCACCTTGCTCTCGTCTCGAATCGGCTGCAAAAATTCACCCAGCGAGCCAGCGGCCCGCCCCACCCCAAGGAGCCGCGCTTTGCAAGCCCTCCCAAGGAGCGGCGCTTTGTAAGCGCCTCCCTTCATCGGAGGGCGGACGCTCTGCCCTTCACCGATACGCCCCCACCCGTCCCGCGAGCTGATCATGGTGAATCTGCACCGCCTTCCAGTTCCAAGGCCAGCGGCCTTTCTTGTGCCAGTGAAACACCCACGGCTCGGTCATGCCGTTGACCGTGCTGACCACGCTCTGGCTGAAGCCGCCGCCGTTGCCTTCCAGCCGGATCGTCGCGTGGATCATGCCGAGGTCTTTCACCGCCTGTTTTTTGGTCACCTCGTAGTGGATGGTGAGGGTGAAAAAATGCGCCAGCGCCTGCCGTCCGTCCTCCACCGCCGTGTCGCGGTCGTGGCCCGCCTCATCCATGTAATCATCCGTCAGCATCGCTTTCACCGCGTCCCAATCCCGGCGCTCCACCGCCCGGATCAGCTTTTCCTGCGCGTCGAGCACCTGCTGCTCGTAGGAGCGGGCGAACACGCCCACGGTTTTCCAGCCCAGCCAGAGCAGCAGCAGCGCCGCCAGCCCCAAGATCAAATTTCGTCGTGTCAGCATTTGCCGGTGTTTTTAGCACAGTTCTTCCACGCCTGTCACTTCAATCTCGCCTCGCGGCGCCGTCGTGTTATGTTAACGTAATACCATGACCCCGCCCGCCGCCACGCTCAAAGACATCGCCAGCGCCGCCGGGGTGTCCTTGATGACCGTGTCCCGCGTGCTGCGCGGCGCGCCGAAGGTGGCGGAGCAAACTCGGGCACGGGTGTTGGCGGAGGCGCAACGGCTGGACTACCACCCCGACCCGCATCTGGCGCGGCTGATGCAAGTGGTGCGTGGCAGGAAACAGGTGCGAGTGCGCGCCGTGATCGCCGTGATCCGCGAGCATCTGCCGCAGGACGGCCTGCTCGGCCCCTCCTATCAATACGTGCCCATTGAGGACATCCGCCGCCGTGCGCACGGGCACGGCTACGCGGTGGAGGAGTTCTGGCTGGGGCGCGATGGCATGACGCCGAAGCAGCTGCAAAAAGTCCTGCACGCACGCGGCATCGAGGGCGTCATCGTCTCCCCCCAGAGCGCGCAACTCCCGTGCGGCCGGCTGGATTACTCGCCCTTTGCCGCCGTGACGTTCGGTTACGCCATGCGCGAGCCCGCCCTGCATCTCTGCGCCGGCAACATGACACTGGGCATCTTGGCCGCCGTTGAGCATCTCACCGCGCGCGGCTACCGGCGCATCGGCGTGGCCGTGACGCAATGGATCGTGAACCGCTCGCAGTTCGGATACAGCGGCGGCTTGTTCCACTTCCAGCAAAGTCTGCCGCCGGAGGATCGCGTGCCGCTGCTGCTGCTGCCGCACAACACCATCAGCCGCGGCTTCGACGCCTTCGCCCGCTGGATGCACGAGCACCGCCCGGATGCTCTCATCACCTTCGACACCCATGTGCCCGGCTGGTTGAAGCGCCTCGGTCTGCGTGTGCCGGAGGACATCGGCTTCGTCGTGCATGACTGGACGCCGAGGATGACAGACTACGCCGGCATCAACCAGCGCCGCGACCACCTGGCCGCCGCCGCTGTCGATCTCGTCGTCACCCAGCTTTCCCAGAACGAACGCGGCGTGCCCGACGTGCAACGCCAAATCATGATCCCGGCGCAATGGGTGGACGGACCGAGTGTGAGGAGAGGCAGGGTCAAGAGGTCAAGCAGTCAAGGAAGCAAAGTGGGCGGCGAGGCGCAGTGAGTCCCAAGGAGAGGCGCTTTGTAAGCGCCCCACGCCGGAGGGCGGGGCTCTGTTCCCTCCCATTTGTTTGCGGGCGGAGGCAGCGTAATCCTAAAAGCGGGGTTGATGGTTGAAAGTTGATGGTTGATAGACTGAAAATAAGCGACTTGTGCCGCGTTAGTGACTCACTCTCCGGGTAAGTGGTGCTTTCGGCGTAGGCCGCTGGTTTTGGACTATCAACACTCAACTACCAACCATCAACTCGGTTTTTAGGGTAATGGCAGGGACGCGCCCAACACGTCCCTGCCAGATCATTCCGCTTGCTCCGGCAGCAGCTCCAGCACATCCCCGGTGATCGGACGCGGCCAAGTGGAAGGGTCTTCGGTTTCGAGGTCGATGATCCGTTCCACGGGTTTCCCGTCGATTTGCCGGATCAGCTTCGCTTTCGGACAATATCCGGCTTTGAGGGTCGCGGCGGCGGTGGTGATCACCGAGCCGTAATGGGCATACCATAACCAGACACCCGGCAACCTGCTTGCCGTGGCAGCATCGACTGACAGCAAATCAAACTCCTTTTCCTGGGAGCTTTGGCGCACCGTAATTTTCTCCAATACTGCGGCTATCGATTTGAAAGTATCCTGGCCGAGTGGCCCCGGACAAAACAAAACATCCCCAGGTTGGAGCTTCAAAGAGGAGGCTTGATTGAGGTTCAGCATGTTAACCCTCTGTACGGACTCGAATGCCTTTTCAAACGAGCTTGCCTTGGAGACTATGAACATCAAATCGGCGCGAAGGCCTGTGATTCCGCGAGTCATCGGCGCAGCTATCAAAAGCCTCCTTCTTGCAGATGTATTCGGCGTGGGAGTCATCTCCGCAGACGCCTCCGGTTTCAGCTTCTTCAACGGCACCCATCCCGTCGAACTCGTGGCCAACAGCCAGCCGCGCACCAGCTCAGGCGGAGGCTCGTTCTCCGACATCGCGGTGTAAATTCTCCGCAACGGCAATTCTCTTTCGCACCACCACACGCCCTCGCTCGGGGCCAAGGTCGTGCTCATCAGACAGGCCGCAAAAAAAGTGTTGGTTTTATCGTTGGCTAGGGCTAATTCCAGCGTGGTCTTGCCGGCCTTGTTCTTCACGCTTGGATCGAGCGGCAAAGTCATCAGCCACTCCACCGCATCGTCCGACATGTCTTTGTCGCTCGATGCCGCATAATGGAGCAATCCATTGCCTTGCGCATCGACCGCGCTGAGATCGACTCCAAGACTCACCAGTTTGCGGGGCATCGTCCAATTAGGCGAGCCAAGCCCGGACTGTTCAACCCGAAATAGCAGTGGAGTCACGCCCTCCCGATCCCGGACATTCAGATTCGCGCCGGCACGGACGAAGGCAGTCAACGTATCTTGAGACACAGCCTCTCCTGGCTGCTTTGGATTGTCAAGGTAGTAGGTGTAAAACAGGGCTGTCCGGCCCGCGTCATCCGTTGCTTCGAGTGAGGCTCCAGCTTCCAGTAATGTGTCGATGATGTCCTTCGATCCGATGGCGTAAAACAGGGGCGTACGCCCCGCGCCGGCTGCCGCGTTCGAGCCAGATTGATCGGAAGCGTCAGCCTGCTCTATTTTCGTCACCGCATCGACTTCCGCGCCGGCTTGCAACAGCAAGCGAACCATGTTCAATGACTTTATCCGGCAGGCAAGATGGAGCGGCGTTCCGATCGCTGTCTCACTTGAAACAGCCATGCCTGGCGGAGTTAAAGGCAGCCGCCCGTCAACCGAAACTCCCGCCTCCAGCAACATCTCTAAAACCGCCTCATTGCGATGCTCAATCGCCATCCGCACGGGATAATATGATATAGCCCCCCCTTCATTGATATCCACCTTGGCATCCAGCAGCAGCCCGCACATGTCCTTGTGCCCAATCTCCGCCGCCAGCGCGAGCGGCGTTTTAGACGTCCACTTCCGAAGCGATGCGTCGCTACCATAATACACCTGATTCACATCAAACCCGCTCTCGATCATCCGCCGGGCCAGTTCCAGCCAGCCCTTTTCCGCCGCCAAGTGCAGCGGGTGTTCCTTCTTCGCCCGGTCCGGACTTTCCCGCAGCAGCCGTTCCATGCGCGCGATCTCTTTGGCTTCCTCCTCGTCCAATGTTGACATCGCAAGGTCTGCGGGTGGCTCTGGCGGCGTCACGCCCATGCCGGCGAGGGTTTCCCGCGCGCGTTCCACCAGCTCCTTTTGCGCCGGATGCTCGGCCACGAGCCGTTGCAGCAGCGCCGCCGTTTCATCGCGTTGGCCCTGCTTGCGCCGCACCTCGGCCAGCCGGAACAGGCCGGTGGCCAGGAACCGCTGCTGAGCCTCGCCCGCGACCACCAGTTTTTGATAGGCGGCAGCCGCAGCTTCCAGATCGCCATTCACTTCCTCCGCCACCAGCCCTTGTTCGAGCAGCGCCTTCATATCCGGTTCCGCCGCCACCAGGGGCAGCGCCAGCATCATTGCAAAGAAAAGTTGTTTCATAGCGGGTTCAATTTGCCTGATGAGGCGGGTTGAAGTTGTCATGGTTCTGTCAAATCCAGTTTGTATCCCACGCGATGCACCGTCTTCAAATAACGAGGCCGCGCCGGGTCCGGCTCCAGTTTGGCGCGCAGGCTCAGCACTTGGTTGTCCACCGTGCGCGTCGTCGGCGCGGCGTTCGACTCCCACACCACGTCGAGGAAGCGCTCCCGCGACACCGGCCTGCCAGCCTCCGCCGCCAGCAAGCGCAGCATCGCCAGCTCGCGCGCAGTGAACGCCACTGGTTCGCCGCCGCGCGTCGCCGTCATCGTTCCAAAATCCACCGCCACCTCGCCGATGCGGACTTGCCCCGGTGCCTCGCTCTCCCGGCGCGCGCGGCGCAGCAGCGCGCGCACCCGCGCCAGCAATTCCGCTCCGGCAAAGGGTTTGGCCAGATAATCGTCCGCCCCGGCGTCAAGCCCCGTCACGCGGTCGCCCACGTGGCCGCGCGCGGTCAGCATGAGCACCGGCATCATGCGTCCGCGCGCGCGCAACTCGCGGCACAGGGCGAAACCGTCCAGGCCCGGCAGCATCACGTCAAGGATGACCAAGTCCGGCGCTTCATCCAGCGCCAGGCGCAGCCCTTTCTCGCCGTCCCGAGCCACCCGCACCCGCCAGTCCGGCTGCGCCTGGAGCAGGTCGGTCAATGCCATGCGCATGGCGTACTCGTCTTCGATGATCAGGATTCGCATTCCGGCCTCCGTTGCAAAATCAATCGCGCCACCAACCCGCCGCCGGGCGCGTTGTCAATCTCCGCGCGTCCCCCGTGCCCGCTCGCGATGTGCCGCACCAAACTCAAGCCCAGCCCCGCGCCCGTGGTCTCGCGCCGTAATTCGGAACCGGTGCGATAAAACGGCTCCCACACTTTTTCCCGTTCCGCCTCGGCGATGCCCGGCCCTTGGTCGCTGACCTCCAGCAGCCAAGTGTCCGCATCCATAGCGCGCGACGTCACGCCCACCGCCGTGCCCGGCGGCGCGTGTTTGAGCGCGTTGTCCAGCAGGTTCAGCAGCGCCTGATGCAGCGCCTCCGTGTCTCCGGTTGGCGGCGGGTCGATGGCTGCCACCTCGTCGTGCAGTGTTATGTTCAAGCGTTCCGCCCGCACCCGCAGCAGGCGCAGCACGCCCGTCACCAGCGCGCCGGGATGCAACGGCGCGAAAGCGTAGCGTTTCACCCCGCGCTCCATGCGCGCCGCATCCAGCACGTTGCCGGCCAGTGTGGCCAGCCGCGCACTTTCGTCGTGCATCACCTCCAGATACTCGCGCACCCGCGCGCCGTCGGTGACCGTGCCATCGATGAGGTTCTCCGTCATCAGCCGCAGCGAGGCCAGCGGCGTACGCAGTTCATGGGACACGCTGGAGAGGAAATTCGACCTCTGCTCGGCCAACTGCTCCTGCCGGTGAAACGCCCGCAAAGTCTGCCAGCCCGCCGCCGCGCAGCCCAGCAAAGCCAGCGCCAGCGCCCCGCCCGTCCACTTCATGCGCCGCAGCATTTCGGCGCGAAAAGCGGGGCCGTCCCGCCACATCCACGCCACGCGAACCGGCCCCTCCTCCGCAAACGCCAACGGCTCTCCCTGGGCCACCGCATCGCCAGCACTCCCGATGACAACACCCTGCACCGAAACCACATAACCCACGAAAGCAGGCAGCGGCGACGGCGCATGCCGCCCGGCTTTCTCCAGCAGCTGCGCCACTTCCCGTTCCTTCACCATGCGCCAGCCCTGCCCCCCTTCCCCGGTGTGAAAAAACACAAACATCCCGCCCAGCCAGCCCGCCGCCGGTGATTGCCGCCAGCCGTCCAACTCCCGCAACACCCCGGCGCGCAACCGCTCATCCTCGTCCCACTCGGCCAGCGCCTTGGCCGCTTCGTCTTTCCGGTCATCGAGTAAACCCGCCGCTTCCTCAAGCAACGCCCGGCTCACCACCGAGGGATGCCGCCGCACCGCCAACTCCACCAAATCCTCCCAGAGACGCGCGCGCGAGTCCTTTTCCTCCCGCAGCCCGCGCAACGCCGCCAACGGCCCCAAAGGCAGCCCGGCCTCCGATAGCGCGCCCGGCGCTTCCCGCACAACCCGTGCCCACTCGCCCGCCTCCATCCAGTCCTGCGCCTCGTGACGCGATTGCGGCTGCGGTGCCGCCGGAAAGAAAAAGTACCGCGTTTCTCCGAGACGCAGCCCGCCATCCTCCTCAATACCTCCATCCACCACCGGCAACTCCCACTGAGTCAACTCCCCCCATCCCACCGCCACCTCCGCCGCCATCCGCCGCGCGCTTTCCTGCCCCCGTGTCCGCCATTCCCCCAGCAACCGCTCCCGCTCCGCGCGCAACGCCAGCCAGCCGCTGCCCGCCACCAGCACGGCAGGCAGGCAAACCCAGGCCAGCAGGATTCGCGACGGTGTTGACTTCATTCCAGCCACGATAGCGCCGCCAATTCACCGCAAGTGTCAAGCTTTTGTCAAAACTGAAAGCTCAGGAGCACGGACGCCCTCGTCCATCGGAGCGCGGGTGCCCTCACCCGCACCCCTTCATAATGGCGCAGCCACTCGATAAACAAATGACGCTGCGCGTGCAAGAAACGGGCAAGAGGCGGGGGCGCCTCTTGCAACGGGCGAGGGCGCCCGTGCTCCTGCATCGCTTTTATTCGTGTCCATTCGTGGTTCTCCAAAGCTCTTGCGCCAGCAACACTCCCGATGCACCCTGTCCCAGCCGCATCACCCTTAAAACACAAGACTCCTCACTCATGTCATCCTGGAATCGTTTCAATCAAACCTTCGTTCGTTATCCCGATCTCGGATTCTCCATCGACATCAGCCGCATCCAGTTGCCGGACGATTTTTTCGAGCGCATGGCCGCTCCCATCGCCGCCGCCGAAGCCGCCATGAAATCGCTTGAAGCCGGCGACATCGCCAACCCGGATGAGAACCGCATGGTCGGCCACTACTGGCTGCGAAACTCCTCCCTGGCCCCGGCGGACCTCCGGGACGAGATCGACACCACCCTCGCCGCCACGCTCCAGTTCGCCGCCGATGTTCATGCCGGAAAAATCGCCCCGCCCGCCGGTGGCAAATTCACCCGCGTCCTCATCGTTGGCATCGGCGGCTCCGCGCTCGGCCCGCAACTCGTCGCCGAAGCCATCACTCCCGTCAAACCGCCGCTCGCCATCGACTTTTTCGACAACACCGACCCCGACGGCATCAGCCGCATCCTCGCCCGCATCGGCGACGAACTGCGCACCACTCTCACCGTCGTCATTTCCAAATCCGGAGGCACCAAGGAAACCCGCAACGGCATGTTGGAAGCGGAAGCCGCCTACCGCGCCGCCGGACTCGACTTCGCCAAGCACGCCGTCGCCGTCACCGGTCCCGGCAGCGAGCTGGACAAACACGCCACCGCTCAGGGCTGGATCGCCCGCTTCCCCATGTGGGACTGGGTCGGCGGCCGCACCTCCGTCATGAGCGCCGTCGGCACGCTCGCCGCCGCCTTGCAGGGCGTGGACGTGCCGCAATTCCTCGCCGGAGCCGCCGCCATGGACGCGCAAACCCGCACCCTTCCCGCCGCGCAAAACGCCGCCCTGCTGCTCGCCCTCTCATGGCACCACGCCGGCGCAGGACGCGGCGCCAAGGACATGGTCGTGCTGCCCTACAAGGACCGGCTCGTGCTGTTCAGCAAATACCTCCAGCAGCTCGTCATGGAGTCCCTCGGCAAAGAGCACGACCTCGACGGCAACGTCGTCAATCAGGGCATCGCCGTCTATGGCAACAAAGGCTCCACCGACCAGCACGCTTATGTTCAGCAGCTCCGCGACGGCGTGAACAACTTTTTCGCCACCTTCATTGAAGTGCGCAAAGCCCAGGACACGCCTCCGCTGGAGGTCGAGCCCGGCTTTACCAGCGGCGACTTTTTACAGGGCTTCCTGCGCGGTACCCGCCAGGCGCTCGCCGAAAAAGGCCGCGAATCCATCACCCTGAGCATCGCCGAACTGAACGCCTTCAACCTCGGCCTGCTCATCGCCCTCTTCGAGCGCGCCGTCGGCTTCTACGCCACGCTCGTCAACGTCAACGCCTACCACCAGCCCGGCGTCGAGGCCGGCAAAAAAGCCGCTGGCCTGTTCCTGGAGCGACTCGCCGCCGTGCGCGCCGCCCTGCCCCCGTCCGGCGAAGGCGCCTCCTGCGAGGAACTGGCCGCGCAGCTCGACCTCGACCCCGAAGACGTCTTCCACATCCTCACCCACCTCGCCGCCAACGGCGCCGCCCGCCAGCTCGTCACCGCCCCCACGCCCGCTGGAGATCGCTTTGTGAAAGATAACTATTGAACAAAACCCAAAACTCGCCATCTTAACCTTTGTCCATGAGACATGGGGGCGTCACGGTTTCGACGTGTAGCCTGAAGTCGGAGTGGCATGCCGGGGATGATTCGTTGGCCCCGTCAACAATCGGATCAAAACAAACAAACGCAAACTCTAACGAGCTCGCACTCGCGGCTTAAGCCCCGCGACGTTCCTCCGGCAACGCCTGGTAGCCGGAGAAACGCAACCACCAGGCTGGCCGGCTGGCCGGGAGACCGGGCCGAAGGCGAGACTCAACAGGTGTCTAGGTGAAGGGGATTCTGCCGGTCGAAGCCCTCAACCGAAATCAAAAGACCCGCTAAGCATGTAGAAGCTCAGGCAGAAGGTTGTGCGGACAGGGGTTCAACTCCCCTCGCCTCCACCATTTAAAAAGCCCGCCAAAGCCCGTAACTACGGGGCTTTGAGCGGGTTGGGTGGAGTTGGCCCAAGGCGGCTTGTCCATCCAGGTGGTGGACACGCTGCGGGTGGCTAAATGGGTGGCTTTGGAGCGCTTGCTTGACGAGTAAAATTTTATGCGAACAACTTGCGCTCGGAGCGCGGATGCGTCATTATTTACGCATGAGCAAGAAAGAAAAAGCGCTCGCCAAACTGCCCTATCAGATCACCGTCGCTTGGAGCGAGAGGGATGAAGCCTGGGAAGCCCGTGTCCCCGCTCTGCGCCATTGCTTGGCCTACGGCGACACTCCGCAGAAAGCCGTCAAAGAAGTGACGGTGGCGGCCGGACTCTGGCTGGAGGCCGCTGAGGCCACCGGCAAACCCATTCCGAAACCTGACCTGAATCTGGAACGCTTGGCCGCTCTGGCTCCGGTGCTAAACCTGTCCGAAGTGGCCCGTTGCGCCGGATTGTCCGTGCAAACGCTGGCGAGCAAGCTGAAGCGAGGCACGCCGCTCACGGAAGACGAAGCGGCCAGCGTGGGGCAGGCTTTGCAGGCTTACGGGGTGACGGCTTGAAGAAACAAGCCTTCAACTCCCCTCTCCCGGCCTGCGTTTGCACGGCATCCTTTTCATGGGATGGCTGTGATGGAATGAAAGGCGCGGATGGCGAGGTCTCCTCTTCGGCGTCGCGCAGGGCCTCCAATGCCGCCACTTGCGCTTCCAGCCGGCGTTGGAAAGTCTCGCGCGCTTTCCGCGCCCGCGTCTCGAATTCCCGCAAGCCGAGGCCCAATGCCCTGAAACAGCGGCGGTGGTCCCACGCCACCACGGCGGCGGTGATGGTGTGAATCACCTCGAATTGCAGCCGCCACAACCAGCGCCCAGCCGGGCTGAACGTCACCAGGCGTTCCGACAGGAACTCGCGTTGAAAAGCCAGATGCTTCATTTCGTCGCGCAAAATTTTCCGCGCCATCACGCGCACCGCCGGGTCGTCCACGCGCAGGAGCAGCGCGCCGTAGTACACTTCGGCGATCAACTCGGCGGTCAGCAGCACTTGGACAGCGAACTCCAGATTCACCAGAAAGCGCATCCGCCGGAACACCGAGTTCGTCCACTGCTTCTCAAGCAGCGTGCCGCCCAAGTGCCGCACCACCCGCGCGAGCAGCCGCGCGTGCCCTTGTTCCTCGGCGATGAACCAATCCATCGCCCGCTGATAGCCGTGGAAGTTTTCCAATGGCGCCACCTCCCTCGCGTAACGCCGCAGCCGCGTGCCGCCGCCCGATTCTCCAAGTTGAAAAACGGCCAGGGAGGCCGCCAAAGGGCGGCGCACCGCCTCCGGCAGCGCGGTGGGTGGAGCGGGCAGTTCCAGTTCTTCGTTGAGGCGCGTGTTGCGCTCGAAGTGATGAATCCAATACGAGGTATTCATGGGGATGTGTGGTGTTCGTTGTTTGTTTGTCTTGCCGGGGAAATTTGAAAAACTCAGCAGGCCAGCGCTTTCAACCGCTCCACGATCTCGCCGACCGTCTCGTCCAGCGTCGAAGTGCCGGCGGTGACACCGACGTCGGCGGCGCCGCGCAGCCATTCCGCGCGCAATTCTTCCGCCGACTCCACTTGGTGCGTCCGCGCTCCGAGCGAGCGCGCCTTTTCGGCGAGTTGGCGGGTGTTGTTGCTGTTGCGTCCGCCGATGACGATGACCACCTCACAGCGCGCGCACAGATCCTCCAGCGCCTCCTGCCGCAATTTCGTGGGCCGGCAAATCGTGTCCACAAAACGCACCTCCGAGGCTGGATGCCTTCGCTTTACCGCCTTCACCAGACGCAGGACGTGTTCCAACGGCTGCGTGGTCTGGGAGACCATGCCAAATCTTGGCATGAAGGGCAGGCGGGCCGCGTCCTCCTCGGTCTCCACCACGCACGCGTCCGGAAAATCTCCCGTCAGGCCGCGCACCTCCACATGCCGCGCTTGGCCGGCCACCACCGGATGATACCCCTCCCGCACCAGCATGGCCAGCGCCTCATGCGCCTTGCGCACCAGCGGGCAGGTCGTGTCCGTCAACAGATGTCCGGCCTCCCGCCAGCGCCGCCGCTCCGCGTCCGAGGCTCCGTGCGCCGTGATGACCACCCGCCGCGTTTCCGCCGTTCCTTCAAGCGAGCCTTGCCGCGCCCCAAGCATGCGCAGATGCCGGTCAACGACCGGGTTATGGACAAGCTGTCCGAGCAGGGTGACGGGTTCGGCTTTGGCGGCGTCATGGGCGGCGCGAAGCGCGTCGCGCACGCCGAAGCACATGCCGTAATGTTGGGCGAGGTGGATGTTCATGGGATGGATGCTGGGTTTCAGGGTTCAGGGTTCAGGGTTTGGGGTTAGCTTTGTGTCACAAAGTTAAATGGCAAAAAATCTCAATCGGGCCTCATCGACTTCACAATCGCCTCCAGCAGGTCCAGATAATCCTTGAAGGCCCGCTCCCCCAGCGGGGTGAGTTGGTAAGTCGTACGCGGGCGCGTGCCGGAGCCATCGCGCTCCTCCCGCACGTAACCCGCGCCGGACAACGTGCGCAGGTGGGTGATCAAATTGCCGTCGCTCATGCCAAGCTCCTGCTTCAAGTCCTGGAAGGCCCAT
The DNA here is from genome assembly GCA_964573315.1 of uncultured Verrucomicrobiaceae bacterium. GTDB lineage: Bacteria > Verrucomicrobiota > Verrucomicrobiia > Verrucomicrobiales > Verrucomicrobiaceae > JAGRPD01. The sequence continues at coordinate 28,468 of CAZNKC010000039.1, forward strand.
CCGGCGCGCCCGGCCAGCAGGGTCATGATGGACAGACGCCCCTTCTCGTGGATCGTCTTGTCGATCTGGCTGAAATCGATCATGCCGGCCCGCGCGCCTCCTTCCCGCGCCGGAACAGCACCGCCGCCGCGTAGCCGAGGTGCAACAGGCCGAAAGCCAGCCCCATCACCACCGCGGCCGGCCCTTCATCCGAAGACCGCAGGCGGATGTCGCCGTTCACCGCCCAGACCGTGAACAGCGCCAGACCCGCGATCACAAACGCCCACCCAAGCCGCGTCAGCGAGCGGGGAGAAAAACCCGCCGTCGCCAGCAGCGCCAAGCCGTGGCAGAGCGTCCAGATCAGCGCGCCCAGCGTCAGACTGTGCAAATACAGCATCAACCCCAGGCCCACCACCCCGCCCACCAGCAGCGGTGGGCACAGCGCGCGCAGCGCGGCGCGCATTCCCTCGGAAACGAAGGACTGCCCGCGCCGCCGCGCATCGCGGCAAAGCAACGCCGTGTTCAGCGCGGAGACCAGCGCGAGCACGCCCAGCCATTGCGCGGCAAACCAAGCCGGCTCCAACGGTGGCGCGCCGGAGCAGGCGCCGCGGATTTGCCACAACGACAATGCCAGGGCCAGCACGCCGCCGGCCAGAGCCGCCGGCGCTGAGATGGCGCGGTAGATAGGCGCTTTTTCCATCAGCGAACGAATCACACGCAGGTGCTCCAGAGCGTCTTCTTGAAGGTTCATGGAGTTCACTTTGTCACAAAAAGTAAACCGCGCAAGAGAAACTTTGTGAAACAAAGTTACTGTGTTTTGGCTCTTCATACACCCTGCCGAGTGGCGGGGATTCCAAGCCAACATCAGCCCGCTTTTTCGTCTCTTGCTGGCCTTCCCCGTGGGATGGGGGCTTCATTTCATGTGCAAGCCCTGCCTCAATGCCCAGCAAAACCGTTTTTTGCCCTGCGGCTCGACAGACAGCATTATTTTTAAATTTCGTTGATCTCTCATTGAATTTATGTAAATTATTGTAATTATCACCAACTCCATTTCCCTGATCTTCATCTCAATATGAGTTCCACGCGCCTCCGCCTGCTCGGCCCCCTCTGGCTGTTCGGATTCCTTCCCGCCATGGGCGCCGCCACGCTGATGAACCAGCCGTTGTCCTGGTTTTTCGGCGCCACCGGCATCCTGCTCGGCGGAGGAGTCTTCCTGGCTGCCTACCTCATCAGCGGCTGGGTGCTCAAGCCCGCCCGGGCCGTCATGGACGCCACCTGCCGCCTGCTCAAAGGCCTGCCGCCCGAGCACGACAGCGGCAACTGGCTGCCCTCCGCGTTTTGGAAAGTCCGCAATGAAATCAGCCAGATTTTCTCCAAGCACCACCAAGCTCTCGCCGCCGCCGAGGAGCACGCCAGCCAAGCCGCCGGCCGCCTTCAGCACGCCGAGCGCCTCGTCCGCGAAGCCTTCAGCGCCATGCAGGGTCTGTTCGCCGCCAGCGACGAAGGCATGGCCGTGGTGGACGCCCATGGAGCCATCATCGCCTCCAACGAAAAGCTCGACCAGATGCTCGGCCAGCCCTTGGAAAGCCTCGTCGGACGGGACGGCGCCAAGCTCGCCGCGCTTTTCCGCGACCGCCTCTCCAGCAAGCAGGACAAGAACGCATGGTTCGCTGCGCTGGAAAAAGCCCCCGGCGAGCAGCACCATCTCCTCGGCGACCTCGACGCCGACCCCGCCCGGCACGCCGAACTGCAATCCCTGCCCATGAAATCCGAATCCGGCCTCATCATCGGGCACATCTGGATTCTGCGCGACCGCTCCCGCCTCAGCCAGCTCGAGCGCCAGCTCCGCGAATCGCAAAAAATGGGCACCCTCGGCCTCATCGCCGGCGGCATCGCCCATGACTTCAACAACCTCCTCACCGCCATCCACGGCAATCTCGCCCTCGCCGAACTGGCCCCCTCGGCCAGCAGCGACGCCGAGGTCAAGACCCGGCTCGACGGCGCCACCCAGGCCACGACGCGCGCCGCCGAGCTGGTCAAGCAACTCCTCGGTTACTCGCGCCGCGGCCAGACCGCCAAGCAGAAGACCGGGATGAAACGCCTCATCACCGACGTCCAGGCTCTGCTCCGCCACAGCGTCGATCCCCGCATCAGCATCCGCTCGCGCATCTCCGAGGAACCCGCCTTCATCGAAGCGGACCCCATTCAGATCGAGCAAGTCCTGCTCAATCTCGGCATCAACGCCCGTGACGCCCTCCCCGCCCAGGACGGTGTCATCGAGTTGGAAGTCGCCAACACCTCCCGCTCAAACGCCGCCGACCCGGACGCCCCCGCCGCGCCTTACGTCGTCATCACCGTCCGCGACAACGGCCACGGCATCACCCTGGAGAACCGCCAGCGCATTTTCGAAGCCTTTTTCACCACCAAGGAGCCCGGCAAAGGCACCGGTCTCGGCCTCGCCACCGCCCAGGAGATCATCCAGGAGCACGGCGGCTGGATCGAGTTTGACAGCGAGCCGGGCAGAGGCACCGAATTCCGCGTCTTCCTGCCGCGCCTGTTTCCGGAGCATGAAACCGCCGCCACCGAGCGGGAAGCGCCGGCCCCTCCCGTCGCCAGCCCCCGCTCCGCCGTCGCCGCCACCAAACGCCGCCGCATCCTCGTCGTCGATGACGAAGCGCCGGTGCGCAACATCGCCGTCAACATGCTCACCTTCCTCGGCCACGAGGTCATCGAAGCCGCCGACGGCGAGCAGGCGCTCGCCCTCATCGAAAGCGGCGCGGAAAAAATCGACGCCCTCATGCTCGACATCTACATGCCCAGGCTCTCCGGGCGCGACACCTTCCGCAAACTGCGCGAGGCCGGCAACGAACTGCCCGTCATCGTGTGCAGCGGCTTCATCATCGACCCGGACGAATTCATCGTCCTCAGCCAGGGCCACACCCCGCCCGTCGATATCATGACCAAGCCCTACTCCCTCACCGGCCTGCAAAGCTCCATCGCCAAAGCCTTCCCGCAAGACACGCCGCCGGCAGGCAGGGAATCCGAAGTCGCCATCGCCGCCTGACCACGGAGGAGCATCTTCAACGTGAATCGCACGTTGCTGGCGCGGAGTTGACACGCAGAAGCGTGAGACCTGGAGCGCACGCGGAATGCATGCGAACTGGAGCGCACGCAGCCTGCCTGCCTTTGGCATGGTCCCGCGTGCTGCGTTCGGCGTCCCGCCGAACGCATTGCGGCGGCAGCCGCACACGGTCACCAGTGTCGCCCGC